>QCTY01000056.1:0-8913 GCA_003208975.1 Synechococcus sp. AG-676-F02 | reverse complement strand
CAAGTAACACAAGAAGATGGTCTTGGTTAACAAGTTCTTTCAGTGCATTCAAGGCCTCAGATCTTGTACGCTCCGTACATGAAGATCTGAGGCATTCTATCAACGGAACTACGGCAGCTTGGCTAGCGATTTCCCATAAAGAAGTAACTGCCGTGAACACAACATCATCAGAATCATCACTCAGGGCATGAATTAAAAAAGGAACTGACTCTTCATCACACAAGTGCTGTAAAGAAACAACCCCAACAATCCGATCATCAACTTTTTCAGAAAGAAGCATTAGGGTTGGACTCTTCAGTTCATCATCTATTTCATCAAAAATCTCTTGAAGGTGAGACGGAGTTGATTCAGGAATCATCGCAATAAGAAAGGAATTTGTACAGTCACGGCGCCTGTGGGGCACTCTTTTTCACAAGGAAGGCAAAACCAACATTCATCATATTTCATATATGCCTTACCTGTTTCAGGGTTTTTGGCAAGCACATCAAGAGGACAAACCTCTATACACGCCGTACATTTTTCCAAGCATTTGGATTCATCCACGACTACTGGAACATCGACTCGACTTGAAGTGAGAGACATAATAAAACAAGATAAAATAAATTCTCAAGCCGCTACAGCGACATCGTACTTTTCTTTTGACAGATTGACATCAATAATGTAATCCTGCAGAGGCTGTTTAGAGATAGTCATCCCATCAGTTAAGGACTTTTCAATAACTGTATTGCAAAGCCACTCATCATCATTGCGGTTGGGATAGTCAAGTCGGTAATGATAAAGACCCCAACGACTCTCCTTCCTAAATAAAGATGCTCTTGCCGCCATCTCAGCACAATCCCGAATGAAATGAATTTCCATACAACGCATCAATTCATGAGGGTCTCGCGCACCAAGGATGCCGAGAGTTTCATTGTAATTAACGAACTTTTCAAGACCAATTTGCATATTTGTTGGTGACTTCGGAGGCTGCAGATAGTCGTTAACAAACCGCCGTAACTTATATTCAACTTGAGTATGAGGCACACCATCAGGATTTAAAAAAGGTGCAAATATCCTTGATTTTTCTTGCTCAAGAAACGATTGATCAGGCTCAAGATGATTTAAATCTTGTATAGAGTCTATTGCATGTTCTGCAGCAACTCTGCCAGAAACGAACGCACCTATCATATAATTATGAGGCACATTAGCCATGTCACCAGCGCAATACAAGCCTGGAACACACGTCTGCATATTCTCATCCACTTGTACACCAGAAGCAGAGTGACCACTACACAATCCAATTTCTGAAATACTCATCTCAACCCCATGTGTACGATAATTTTCAGATCGACCAGCATGAAAACGCTCACGACTGGGTCGTTCATTAGCCCAGAGAACGGTTTCGATTTCTGAAATAGTTGCTTCATCCAAGTGGTACATCTTTAGATGCACTGGTCCTGTACCCGAGTTGAGCTCCTTATACATTTCAAGCATCATTTGACCACTCCAATAGTCACAACTAATAAAACGATTACCTTCTGAATTTGCTGTATAAGCCCCAAATGGACTTGCTACATAGGCACATGCAGGACCATTGTAATCCTTAATCAAAGGATTAATTTGAAAGCATTCAATATTCGCCATCTTTGCACCAGCATGATATGCCATGGAATAACCATCACCAGCATTGGTTGGGTTCTCGTACGTTCCATACAGATAACCCGATGAGGGCAAACCAAGTCGTCCACACGCCCCTGTGCATAACAACACAGCTTTTGCTTTGATGACATGAAAATCACCAGATCTGACATCAAGACCTGTCACACCTGCGACACGTCCTTCTTCAACAATGACACGAGTTGCCATCACACGATTGATGACTTGTACTTTATGGCGCTTGACTTGCCGAGCTAAAATCTTCTTCAAATCTTTCCCTTCAGGCATCGGCAGAACGTATTTACCAACCCGATGAACTTGTTTTAAATCGAAATTCCCCTCATTATCTTTCTGAAATTTGACTCCCCATTTTTCTAATTCCAAAATAACGCTATAGCCCAGCTCGCCTGTTTTATAAACTGACTTTTGATCTAAAATACCATCATTTGCAATGGTGATTTCTTTGACATATTGTTCGGGTGTTGAGTTACCAGGAATCACCGCAGTGTTTACCCCATCCATCCCCATAGCTATAGCTCCGCTACGGCGAATGTTAGCTTTTTCAAGGACCAAGACACTGGCTTCCGGATTTTTTTGCTTCGCTTTAATTGCAGCCATACAACCAGCTGTTCCCCCACCAACAACGATAAAATCAACTTCTCTTAAAAGTGTTTCCACCAAGAATGTCCCAAGTACTTTCTCATCATATGCAACAAGGACTCTGAAATAAAGCAGCGGAAGACACAATCCAGATAAACGCTATTTAAAATATTAATAGCACCATTGAAGACTTTTTTGCTTTGGACTTGGTGAGCCGAAAAAGTAGTTGCTGACACCAAATTCGGTACAAAAGGCAATATTTGTAGCCGATTAAACAAACGGTCGGCTCTCATATCACTAATTTCAATGCGTTAACACACGAGATCGAAATCTGACGTGGATCTCTCCCAAATAAAGGCATTTTTAGCAGTTGCTGAGGAGCGAAGTTTTACCAAAGCTTCGAAGCTGATGAATTTGAGTCAACCATCCGTAAGTATCAAAGTAAAAGCCTTGGAGAAAACTTTTGGGACAAGCTTGATCATTAGAGATCAAAGCAATATACATTTGTCCGAGCACGGAGAGATTGCAGCCGCAAAATTAAAGTCGATTATGATGGATCTTGATGAATTGCAAACGTTTTTTGATGCAGAAAAACTTGAAAAGAATAAGACCATAACGATCTATCACATGCCTAAAAATAGTAAATATGCAGTTCATTATTTACTGAGTCAAGCACAAAAAATACATGGTCAAAGCATTAAGATTAAAACACAAGCATGTAATTCAGAGGCCCAACTCTTTGAATCTGTCGAACAAGATGCTAATTCAATTGGCATTACTTCAACTGAGTCTTTTTCCAAAAAGCTTAAGACGTCTGTTATTCATCATGAAGAACTCATGTTGATTTGCCAGGAAGACAATTCGGGAAAACAGGAGTCTATTGATATATTCCAACTTTTTGATCAACAGATTTGGCTTCCAGAGAATGGATCTGAGAGTCTAAAAGTTTTTGAGACACTAATATCTTCTCTTGGTCTTGAACTGAATGATTTCACGAAACGAGAGCATGTTTCTGATTCAATTATGGTGGATCTTGTCCAATCAGGGAACGGATTTGGCATTTGCTTAAACAGCAATCAAATAAATAATGAATCTATAAAAAAAATAAGAATCAATGAATTTGCACTATCTTATGCTTTATTTGGCCATCACCACATCAGGCCCAATGCAATAGTAACCGAAGTTTTCAATGAAATTGCAAAAGAACAAAATATTCAGCGAAAGATTGGGCGGCCATTGATTAATCGTTCGGTCGTCAATTCAAATCAATCAAATTCAAGCTGCGATGAGATATCTGTAAAAGTTGGGATTCAAAGTCGAACAATCCAGACAGTGGTTGCTGGACGGGCTGTGCAAAAACTGGGGATTTATGACTCCTTCTTAAAAAATTCGAAACATAGTCAATACACAGCTGAATTCAAAGACTTCAGATCTGCAGCACCCATACTAGACGAGCTTACAAATGGAAACCTGGATATAGCAATAGCAGGTGACTATGCAATCTCGTATATGGCTAATTCACTGAGTACAGGGCAAGAAAAAATTGTTTTGATCGGGTTTGCGAGTATTAACCCATTTGGCAGTGGTTCCAGATTGATGATACACAAAAGCTCTGGCTTAAAAGATTTAGCAAGCCTTAAAGATCATTCCATCCATGTTCCTTTCTTATCCACTGCACATGGAAGTCTTCTCTACAATCTCAATAAAAAAAATATGCTAGACAATACGCAATTATTAAACTTAGAACTAGATGCTAAACAAATCAAAACAGTTAAAAATACTCAGTATAAAAACCTAACATGCTTTACACCTTTTGACTATTTTCTTGAATCCGAGTTTGGTTATCAGAAGATTGAAGATGAAGTAAGCATGCCATTTTCATTTTACGGTATTATAGCAAGACTGAATTTTGTAACTCAGCATCCCGAAGCTATTGTAAGCTTCCTCAAAGCGAATCTTTGTTCAAACTACTGGTTCCACTCCACACCCTCTGCAATAAATCACTTAAGCCGGTGGACTGGAATAAACGAATCTATTATTCACAAAGTATTAGGAGAAAGACAAGGAAATGATTGTAATTACATACACGACACAACTATCAGAGAAGATTGGATTAAAGAATTCACATCTACACTCTACGTCAACAATAGCAATTTAAAAGAGACTCAAAACAAATCACCATTGATCATTGAAGACTTTCTCGAACAAGCTAAAAAAGAATTGTATCTTACACTTGAGAACTAATCATCGCAAAAGTAATAGCTACCAATACGATTGCAGAGCACGACGACAATACAATTATTTTATAGTCGGAAGGAGAAAGCTTAAAAGTACAAAGAAATCCAATGCCAAACATTGAAATAGACAAGAATAAAGAAGAAGCAAACGAGGCCATTAGCCTGAGTGACAAAATTGTTGAATTGTACAGTTCAGGGACATCAAAGTTATTGGCAACAAGATCACTTAAATTAAATAGTATTGATGTCACGAAAAAACCTATCATAAAAAAAGGAACCAATCTTTGCGGAAAATTATTTGAGGGGAAAATCCAATTATTTTGAAGAACCCCCATCTTTCTAATACTAAAAATGATCGCTAAAGATAAAACAAAAGGGAACATCATAAATATTCGCACAGACTTTAAAATTAAAGCTATTTCAGCAGAGTAAGGAGAATATAAAGAAGCACTAGTAACAACCTGGGCGGTAGACTGTAAAGATGCACCAACCCATATTCCAAATAGCTCAGGATCGAAATCAATTGATTGAGCAATTGATGGTAAAACAAGCATCAACAATATACCTATCATTGTATTAATCCAAATAACTTTAGCCAGAAGGCTTTTATCTCCTCCAAAGAATTTATATGAAAATGAAATCGCGGTTGGGCCGCATATACAATTACCCACTAAAATCCACACTGCTGGAGAAATTGGTATCCTTAGTATATAAGCTCCAGCAAAAGTAAAACCTGTAACCAAGGCAATTGCCAAGAAAATATTTGTTATCGTCTCAAAAGAGATTAACGAGAGGTCAGAAAATGAGAGTTGAGCACCTAGTAAAATTAACGCCCAAGTCAGAAATCTAGCAGATATAAATTCTGCTTGTTTAATATACTTTTTATGGCTAAATTGAGGCAAAATATTACAAACAAATCCAGCCATTAATGAAAGTACAATAGGGTTAAAACTAACAGCAATCAATGAAGAAAGATTATTTTTAGAATACTCCTTTAATAAAACAAAAACTAAATTCAGGAAGATAGATAGAGTAAATAGCACAAATAAACGATCAAATGGATAGCATTAATTTATCTGTTTCTTCGCGAATACTCATTAATACTTGTAATTTGATGTCGCGAAATTCATCCAAAAAGGTTGATTCTGCAGAGCGCGGTCGTTGCAACGGAACATCAAAAATTTGTTTAATATGACCAGGATTAACGCCCATAACAACTATCCTGTCTGCTAGTAGCACAGCTTCCTCTATATCGTGCGTTACAAATACAATCGTAATTCCAACTTTAGCCCATATTTTTAGCAGCATCTCTTGTAAAATTATTCTTGTTTGAGCATCAACTGCTCCAAATGGTTCGTCCATTAGAAGTACTTTTGGACTTGTAATTAATGCGCGAATAATGCTGCCTCTCTGCTGCATGCCACCAGATAATTGATGTGGATAAGAATGCCGATAAGATAACAAACCAACTAAATCCAGATAATGTGTAACTTTTTCTTCTATCTGCTGTTTACGAAGGCCTTGAATTTTAAGGCCATAACCAACATTCTCTTCCAGCGTCATCCATGGTAATAAAGAATTTCTCTGAAACACAAAGCCTCTATCGGGCCCAGGTTTTCTTACTAAATTATCATTGACAGTGACATAACCTTCATTGGGCTTAATGAATCCCGCGATTATATTCAAAAGGGTAGATTTACCACAACCTGAGGGTCCAAGCAAACATACAAACTCTTTCGGCTGAATCTCGAGATTAACTCCGGACAAAACGCATTTTGCTGAATTTTGATCCCCAAAAGACTTGCTAAGTCGAGAAATTTCTAGAAATTGCGATGTCATAAGGAAAAAATCAAATGGACCCTTTTGATACGCTACGCCAAGGCATTAAGCGGTTAGTACAAAAAAGAATGAGCTGTGAAGAGAATGCCCCAAGAAGTCCGATAAGGAACATTCCCATAACAATGGGTGGATACTCAGAAATAACATACGACTCCCATGTTTTATATCCGATGCCATATTTACCAGCAAGAATTTCGGCAGTCACCAAGCAAAACCATGCATTACCCATGCCGATAACAAGACCCGCACTGATACCAGGTAATGAAGATGGGATAATAATATCTTTAAATAATTGAAAATAGGAAGCACCTAAGGATTGACCAACTCTTATCATGAGCAAATCTGAAAGAGATGATTCCACAGCTTTTTGAGTGCTCACAAGAATGGGGTAAAACGCTCCTACGAAGGTTATATAAAACATCCCTATTTCAGCATCAGGGAACATTAAAATCGCCATCGGTATCCATGCGACAGCTGGAATAGGTCGCAAAAGTTCAAGCGGTGTGGCGATGAGTTCTTCCAAAAGATGGGAAGAACCAATGAGTAAACCGATTAAAATTCCTAGTATTGATCCTGCGGTAAATCCACCAATTACACGAGTAATGCTGGACTGAAAATGAATCCAAGGTGAAGAGTTTAGGAATGAAATAAAAGCGGAAAATACAGCAGTTGGTGCAGGTATAAAGTAAAAATTAATGATAAAGTTAACCTTCAAAGTACTCAGAATTTGCCAAGCAATTAGAAAAAATATTAAAGAAGCTGCCCTCCTTGCCAATGAATAAATCTGGTGTTTCCAAACTTTACGCACATTGACTCTTTGTCTGTTTAATCGATTGGAAGAAATCGATGCAACGGATTGAGATGATGCTGTAATAGCCATTAACAATTACACAAAGAGGATTTCAAGAAGAGCAGCAGAATCATTCAAAGTTATGCCATAGCCTGGAGTGTCTTGAAATCAATAACTTTGCCACCTGATTTACCAGCAAAAGCATCAGCATCTGACTTCAGCAAGAACGCAGTAATGTCTCCACTAGAGTCAACAAAATAGGCCGTATTTGCAAAAAGCTTCCATCCCTTATTGATATCATGTACGAAAACTACACTAGGCTCCTTCCCTTTCGCTTCAAAATCCTTCAATGCTTTAACCATACTAAGAGGATTCGAGTAATTATGAACTTTGTCCTCCCCTTCTATCCAAATTTGTCCCGCTGATTTTGGATTAGCAATCGTAGATCCATCATAAGAATCCTTACCTGAAATTAAATACTCTTTTCCTTTACGAATCTCTTCAGCAACAGATGTATTGAGATTAGATGCAGCTTGTTCTAGATAACGACTATCAATCCAACCCCTAACATCAGAGGGCTGAATAGACTTATCTTCGATTTTTCCGAGACTCTTCAGGGTAGCAATGCTGTTTTCTAATGCCTGTAATTGAACCTCTTCAATTTCAGGTGACATAAACTGCAATCCCGATGGACCAAGGAACATATAAACAACCTCTTTATCAATCCCAGACCACTCTTCAATCTTTGCTGAGGTAGCTTCAGGAGATTCGGTAAACTTGTTATTTGCTTCAAGAACTGATTGCATAAAAGCGGTAACTACTTCAGGACAAGCTTTTGCAAAATCGTCTCTTACAGTGATACCGTGGAGAGTTGGAACACCAGTTTGAGCTCCATCAAAAATCTTTTTAGCGAAACCTCTATATGGGAAGAGTTCTCCAAATGGAACAAAATCAGCGTGGGCTTCAATTTGATTTTTCTGAAGACTTGAACCACCGACCTCTGGAGCCTGACTGATCAGGTTTAAATCTTTTTGAGTGTCAATACCTGCATCTTGAAGGGCTTTTAGGACCATTCCATGCGCTGCAGATCCAAAGGGTACAGAAACTGTTCCACCTTTTAAATCCGCCAAACTAGTAGCTTTGCTATCAATTGGTACAACAACAGCATTACCAGCTCCATTAGGGCTGTATGCGAGAGTTCCAATAAAAACAGTTTTTGTAGTACCTGATCCTTCGCGACCTTTGATAAGGTTAATAACAGCAGGGAAATCGCCCATCAGGCCTATTTGAATCTGACCTGCCATCATTTTGTTCGTGATTGGAGGGCCAGATGTATAACTTGACCACTCAACTTTGTAGTCTAGATCTTTATATTTTCCATCATCAGGAAGGTTGTCCTCAAAAATTTTCAACTCCCTTACAACCGCTCCACCGACAGCGGTATTGATAACCTGATCTTGTGTGCCAATGTGAATATTGGAGCACATGGACGCATCAACCTCAGACGAGGAGGTACTTGTTGATGCAGATTTGTCGTTGCCCCCACAACCGATCAGCAACGAACTGATCAACCCTGCAGTGGCAACGCTTGATAAACGTTTGCGGGAATTCGCGGAAAAAACGTGCGAATGATTTTTCACAGAGCTAAGAAAAGCTATTAATAATCTCATCGCAAATAAAACTGTCACGCTGTAGGTCTTGCTACGAAGAATTCCAATATCGATTAGCCAATACAATCAAGGCGACAGGATTAAAAAAACCAATAAACAGATTTTGGTAGCCATTGCTGCAAGAACCGATTTCCAAAGACTT
>QCTY01000055.1:0-8930 GCA_003208975.1 Synechococcus sp. AG-676-F02 | reverse complement strand
AAGGAGCTGTTTATCCTTCCATCGCTATTCCTGAAACTGGTGAGGATTTAACACTTACGCTAAAAGATGTACCAATGGCTGACAATGCTTTTTGGTCCGTGACTGTTTACGACAAAGATGGATTTGCCCAAGGAGAAAATTACAATATCAATAGCTCCTTCGCGAAGCAGGATGCAAAGGGAAACTATGTGCTCAATTTCGGAAAGAATTCAACCAAAGAAAATTTCCTGGAAACTTACCCTGGCTCAAATGCCACACTACGGATCTACTCCCCGCAAGAGCCTTATTTTGATGGAGGATGGAAAGTCCCCGAACTACAACCTGCCACTAGTAGCAACTAAAATAGATTAAAAATGCTTGCATTCTAAATTCAAATGCATCTTAGATATCCACGCCTGTGGCAGATAGAAGGTGCTTCTTGTTAGCCAGTACACGTTGTATCACCTGTTCGTAACAACATCATCTTAACTGGCCAAATCGAATCTTTCTTTGTCTTGCCTGCTCCATTCCGAGACTGATCGGCACGAGCGCTCAAGCATCGGAGGATCTGGTTTGGTCTTACATCCCTGGAGCAATTAGAGAACTACGATCACAGACCGAAGGTGATGATTTTAATTCGAAAAAACAGTAGGGCAATAGCGATTCCGCATGGCGACATAAGAAGAAGTGACGATTACTTCTTTGCAGTAGGGATCAAGAACTGAACCTGGGTGCGAATTGTCCAATCCCCCATCAGCTCTTCACCACCGATTTCAGGCTTAACAGCGTTGTAGTAGGCATGTAGAGAAACATTGATTGGCTGCTTACCAAGCTTGAACACGCGACCTACGCCGGCACCAACAGGAATTGTCCATCCGTTATCTTCATTTTCCCAATCTGCTGTGATAATTGGGGAAAAAGAAGCATACCAACCCTTGGGTAGATTGTAGTTTATGAAAGGTTGAATCAACATCTTGTTGACATCTTCTCGCTCATCATCACCAGCAAAAGACCACATATTGTTGGCCAAACCACCAACAACCCAAGGGCCTTTGGTATAGACAATAACGATCGCAGGGCCAGCAGTCCATTTACCAGTACTTATCGGTGCATTGCTAACAGGGGCACTCAGAGTGGGGCCGAACCCTACAGTGAAGTTACCCTTCGTAGGGGCACAAAAAACCCCGTGGGGTTAATATCACCAACCCCAACATTCGATTCTTCGTTCCAACGAACCACATAGGACTCACCTGCTTGGGTGAGACCAAACTTTGGATCAGCAAATGGAACGCTAAGGAAGGGAACGATGGTGCGTGTCACCAAGGTCCAGTCTTCGTTGAGCTTGAAAGGGAAAACTGGTTCAATATTGATAACATTCAAGAACTTATCATGTTTGGCATCTGGGTCGACCGAGTTCGGCGCCCACTGGGTGCCAGGTGTGGCATTCCATTGAATGGGAATACTGATCATGCTGGCGATGGGATTCTGTGCAGCTTTCGCCAGTGCTGCTTGGTCTGGGCCGGACGACTTATCCGCGACAACGCTAGGTACTTGGTCTTTGGAGACAATTTGCTTGGCTTGAGCAATCTCCTGCTGAAACATCAGAGGGCTGTAATCAAAGTTTGATCGTTCTGCTAGAGGTTCAATATTTGGCTTGGCTAGTGCAGTGGATCCAGCGAGCACTGAAACAACCAGACTTCTCAGCAAAAAGGCACTGATCATTGTTGGTGAATAAATCAACACTTCAAATTTTGATTGGATTTTGCACGCGAATTGGCACAAATAGCGCAAGACTTATGCGTTTCAAAGCAAGACCTTAAAAACCTCCATGGAACCATTCATCAAATGTGAGCAGCTCTGAATGCCAACCAGAGTCTGCTATTGCAAAGGGTTTAGAGGCTTACCCCTAGGTGCCAACCAACAAGCCTGTCAGCCTCATCATGGCCAGATGCACGAGGTGCTCGAGACATGGCGTGTGCGCACGGAAGAGCAATCGACGCCTCAACTATGCGCACAAATCTGCGCACCCACTTCCCAAAAATCGCTGCACAAACGGGCGATCAAGGCCGCTTCGCCAGCAGCCTCGACCGGCAATCAGCAAACAAGCGATAGATTCAAAAATCCAAGCCAGCGCAGTAACTTCATCTAATCAAGCGTGATGCTTGATTAGATGATCTCTTTACGACCGGCCTTAATCTTGTCTTTGGCTGAAACAAGGCCAAAAACAAGCAGAACAAGAAGGCCCGAATTGATGCCAACGAAAAACATTGTGTCCATGACTGGATGAAGGCTTTGCTCTTAATAAGAAGAGAGAGCAAGACAGACCATCGGTTAAAAGACTCAATTCAGATAAGACAATAAGGTTGCCTAGAGGCGCCCCATCCACAACAGCTACTTGGAGTAGCTCACCCCGCGGTACGTAAGAGCCGCCAGCCCACGGGAGACATCGCTCATTGATGCCTGGTAAGCCTTGCCCATGTATTTGAGCTTCACTATTGGCTTTTCCTGTGGCTCGTTGCTTGCGATGTACTTATTGCCAAGAAAATTGAGTTCCATGGAGGGGATAGGTGGAAACGCTTAGATCTCAGCTCAAGTGATCGGGTTGAACAATGTTCCATCGACTACTTAATTATTTAGTGATAATTATTTGTTGACTAGTTGATACGCTCAATCGCCTGAATGTGTCTTGGTGAACAGTTTTTGACCAAGAGTTTCAGTCGTTCGTCTCGATTCACTAATGAAGTTTTCACCGTTACTGCCTCTGCTGCTGACTAAGAGATCCAGGCCTTTTTGACTTCTTTGCATGAGCTTCTGTTTGGCGTCAAACATCCACTCACTTCAAGTCGTGAGGGTCGCAAGGGTTTTCTCGATCAAGTTCAGGCCACTGTCTTGACTCAGGATTTGCTGCCCGTTCAGCTTCTCCAACTGGAGATATCCCAGCCCAGACCCCTATGGCCTAAACCTGCCAACGCCATACCCGACAGCGAGACCAACAGCAGCACCGACAGCGCCCGCACTGAGCTGAGTCTTTTGTGTTTTGGTGAGCCGCTCTCCAAGAGCGAAGGTCGCACCAATACCCAGCAGGAGCACCACACCGATGAGGACGGCGTCCATCGACTGATGCTCCTCTGAGCCGTCTCCACTCCCCGCTGATTGGCCTCGCCTTACAGGCGGCTTGCCGGGTGGAGGGTTCTTGGCATCAAGTTCCCTCTCGATGCGGTTGATCTCCTGTTCGGCTGAGCTTGGATCCATGGCTAAAGAATGGCAGCGTTGCTTCGATCAGCCATTCCATGAGGTCGCGTTGCCTGGTTCTGGGTGGATTGCTGCTCGTTGCGGCTGTGGCAGCACGACCCGTTCATGCCGCTGATCTGGATCAGCGCTTCCGCTCTGTGCAGTGGCTTCTGGATGAAATCAGCCTGGCAAGCGCTGTCGGTGATCGCCGCAGTGCCTGTGTCGCGGCCCTCCAGGCCCATGATCGCTTGTTGGATCTTCTGCCTGAACTGCAACGACGACGCCCTGGGATTCACCATTGGGCCCTTCACGATCGAATCCTGAGCGCTGTTTCCTTGTGTCGCATCAATCCGCTGGGGTGATCAACTCGATATGGCGAGATGCCTGGAACTTCTCAGAGAGGACGACCTAGGGGAAGCCACCACCGCGATGGGCCGATCCCTGTTCCACCGAATGAAATGGGGGAGAGTCCCTTGGGCCCTCGATCCCCCAGCACGTGAGCGTTTCAACCACCACCCACAGGGACACCATGCACCCTGAGGCAACCAACTCCCCAGGTCACCCGATTTCCTGCAGGTGATCGAGGCTTCAGGCAGCAGCCTGCTCGGCTGTGTCTTGAAGGGCTTGCTCCTGGAGCTGTTGAACTGCGCAGAGAGCCTCGTGGGCAGGCCAACCGTGGGTCTCCATCAGCTCCTTCACCAGGTTGTCTGGACCATCGGAGATCGAAGCTTTGATATCCGCCACCGCACTGTGGTCCCGAGCCAGTGCAGAGAGCCGAAGTGATCGAAGTTGTTGTGTATTCGGCTGATTCATTCCTGCTTTTGCAGTTCAGCCTCAAAAACATTTCAGGAAGATATTACCGATGAGCCCCCTCAGCCCCCCTGCTAGCCCCACACGACGAAAGCTTTCTTCAGCAGCAATCGCAGCTTGAGCAGCACTTGTCCTGCCCGGCATGGCCATCAGCACAGGGCTGGGAGCAGTAGACCTTGCCACCTTGCTCAACGGAATTCTCTGGAGACACCGTGCAGCCGCAGGGCTCGCATGCACATTGTTGATTCGTGCTCGACATCCTCATCGGTGATGACTGTTTCCTTCATAGGACATCTTCGGGGTTTCAGACCACTGTTCCAGCAATCCATGGAACGGCAACGGTTTTGATCAAGCTGGGGCTGACCCTCCACCCTGCGCAGAGGGAGGGCCAGTTGCAGTCCAGCTCCGATGAATGACATCCAACCACCATCGGAAGAGCTCCCTGTGCGACCAAAAAGCTCTTCAACACCTTGGCTTTGCTGGGGAGGCCATGGAGCTTCAAATGCTTCAGCTCTGCCAAGCAAATGAATAAGGCGTGGAGACAGCTGGGTCTGACCCTCACTCCCGGAGAAGGATGAGGGCCAGTTGCAGTCCAGCTGCCGATGCGATCAATACCCATCGGCTGAGAGTCCCGGGGAGAAACCCTCCCATCAACCATCGCTCTGGATTGAAAACCCTTCACCGTCGAATGCTGCATCTCTTCGAACCAAAGGAGCATGCGCATGGTTCGAATCAAACGGAGCAGACCTGCTTCACCTGGCGGCGGAACGCTTGCGCACGACTCGGGTGCTGTCCCGATCACTGTTGTCCGATGGAGCCGAATCCGGGGAACTCTGGCTGGAGGTCTCTTCAGAGGAGGGCTCATCATCGGGCTCCTGATCGGAGATCAAACCCAGCACCATCGAGGCTTCCAGCTGATCGTGCATATCGCCGATCGTCAGCAACGCCTTGAGAACCAACTGGGCGCGGGGGGCCTTCGCCAGGCCTGGTCGGAGCTTCTTGGTGGTGTTCCAGAGCTCGAGAGCGACCTCCTTGAGCAGATCCTTGTCAGCTGCCATGCAATGTCATCTATCGAAGTCGATGCAAGCACGGAGCCGGAACCGCATCAGCCAGTCGTCACCGATTCCAATTGGATGCTGAAGCATGCCGGTGGGCACATCCTCCATCCGCTGCAGGCCCAAGTCCCCCAGCGGCGTTCGCGCCGCCATGCCGCCCATCAGCTTGGGTGCCACCACAGCAGCAACCTCCTGAATGCAACCCTGGCGCAGGGCGATGGCGGCCAGCTTCGGGCCGCATTCCCAAAGCACCCGGTTGCAACCACGGTTGGCCAGGGCCTGCATCAGAGCCTTGGGTTCGCATTCCTCCAACGGCAATCGCTCCGGCCCGCAAACCAGAGAACGCCCAGCGGCTTCCGGTCCATAGGCCACCACGGTGGGAGCAGGGCCTGTATCCCAGAGACGAGCCTTCTCAGGTAAATCCAAACTGCGACTGAGCACCACCCGCAATGGTTCCGGCAGTCGCTGACCACGGCTGGTCAGCAGAGGATCGTCTGCACGGACGGTGCCTCCACCCACGATCACAGCATCACAATCGGCCCTGAGGCGGTGCACCCAGGCTCGGGCCGGAGGACCGCTGATCCACTGGCTGAGGCCATTCGGTAATGCCGTGCGCCCATCCAGGCTCATGGCCCACTTGAGGACGCCCCAGGGACGTCCTGTCTTCAAGCGGTGCAGAAAGGCGTGGTTCTGTTCTTCTGCCGCCTCGCGGAGGACATCTGCAATCACCTCGATACCGGCCTGACGCAGCTGAGCGATACCGCCGCCTGCCACCCGGGGATCGGGATCTTTCAGCGCCACTACAACTCTGGCGATCCCTGCACGGATCACGGCTTCACTGCAAGGGGGGGGTGCGGCCGTGGTGGCAACAGGGTTCAAGGGTGACCACCAGTGTTCCGCCGCGCGCGGCCTCCCCCGCCTGGGCCAGGGCACCGACCTCAGCATGGGGTTCACCAGCGCGGGAGTGGAACCCCTCTCCCACCAGGCGACCGGTCTGATCCAGAACCAAAGCGCCTACAAGGGGGTTAGGGCTGGTTCGCCCTTCCGCCAGAGCCGCCAGCTCGAGAGCCCGGCGCATCCACTTCTCCCACATCAGCTGAGGGGTTCCATCTGCAGCGACCGCCACTCACCCACGACATAAGGAGGAACCGGCAATTCGTTGAACACCCCCGGCAACACCAATCGCAACGGTCGGTTGTTGCTCAGATCATCAAGCAAGGGATCAAGGGCGAATTCCGCCGCCGCTTCACGGCCATCGGTCGCCAGAACCGGACTGTTCAGGGTGATGTCTTCAAGAGCCCACTCGCGCCGACCGGCCAACACCTGAAGGCTCACTGGATGCTCCAACCGCACCTTGCCGGGATAGCCGACGATGCGCAGCACCACTGGCTGCCCCGGAGCTCCTTCGCGATACGCCACCGCTTGCCAGCTGTCGTAGTCGAGGTCGCGCAGGCTCTCAAGACTGCGAACGATGGGTGCACCATTCTCATTTTCGTGTTGATGCACCTGCGCCCAACTCCGGGCCGGAGCCACTAGAAAAACCAGCGCAGCAATCAGGCAGCAACACAAACGGCGCATTGGACAACAAGGACTTTGGTGAATTCTCACAACAAACCTTGTGACATGGCCATATATCTGAATAATGGCCCCATGGATCAGTGGTTTTACTCAGCAGCAACTCTCAAAGTTCTCTTCGCAGCCATTGGCTACGACCTGGAAATCAGCCAGCTGAGTCCCGGTGCTCTCAAAGGCCGATTTCAAATGGGGGGATCACGCCTGGTTCCTGTGATCTCGATCACCACCAACCAGTCGCTGGTGTTCGAAGGTGACCGCAGGTCTGGCTGGCTGGCGTTCTGCATCAACACCAGCGGCGACGCACCGCTGGTGCGCGGCAAAGAAGTGCCGCAACGATCAATGCACGGCTTCTGCAGTGATCTGAAGGATGCGTTCTTCCAGCTGCACGCTGGCTCCCATCTGCAGATCGCCCTGGTTTCGCACGACCGGATGGAACATCTGGCACTCGCCTCCCAGCAACACCAGGCTCTGGATCTGATCTGCAGCACAAATTCAGCTCGGCTTTCGGCTGAACGCTTTGATCGCTTGGCCACGATGGTTCTGCCCGGAAACAAGAATCCACTCCAGGGCGAATTGATTGAAGCGGAATTGCTGGACCTACTCAGTCAGCGAAATGTCCAACGAATCAGCACCTGCGAGCTCGACCACCGGGCAGACCTGATGCAACACCTGATCCAGTGGGGACAGTCCAATCCCACCAAAGTAATCAGTCTGGATGATCTAACGGCAACAATTTTTGCCTCACGCTCGTCAATCGTGCACAACTGCCGCGCGATGTTCGGCATCGGACCGATTGCATTGCTCAAACGCATCCGATTAGGGCAGGTTCAGAACGCTTTACTGAACCCCGATCAACGAGCAATCATCGGCTGCCGAACCGTGCAGGAAGTGGCCAGCCATTACGGCTTCCAGAGCCGCAATCATTTCGCCAGGGACTATCGCGACCTGTTCGGGGAGGCTCCGAGCTCCACGCTTCAACGCTCCGGAGCAAGCGGAATCCGCTGCCAACCTGTGTCGGTGGCCCAAAGCCCCCAGATGGCCATGGCGCGCAGATAGTGACAGGCCCGGAAGGTGTTCACCGCGGTAATGGCTTCCGGTGTGCGGAACTGCAATCCACCGCTGTAAACCTGATCCACCACAGCTGAACAAATGGATTCCGCCGTCTGGCTCTCACCCATCAGGCGGAAGTAGCTGGCGATGCCGAAGTTGATGCCGGTCCACACCTCCAATGGATGGGTGCCGTTGGGATCCAAGGGTGTGCCATCGCGGCTCAAGCCATTCGCCACACCGAGACGTCCTCCTTCGAAGGACTCGAAACAGGCTTCCCGGATGGCTTTCAAGGTGCTGCGACTGTTCGCTTCGCTCACCACAGGAGGCAACTCAAGCAAGCGGGCATAGAAGTCACCGCACAGCTGGTCTGCCATCACCACTGGCGTGCCGCTTTCGGCGTCGATGTCGTAAAACTCGCCATTCCAGAGCAGCCTGTCGAAGTTGCTGCGCGATTGCTCCAGCCAACTGCTGAATTCCCGCTGTTCAGCGGACGTCTCCAGACCGGTGGCGAGCTGAAGGGTCTGAGCGATTGCAAGGGCCGCCTCAAGTGCCGCGATCCAAAGGGCGCCGCAGTAAGCGCTCACTCCCAGCAAGGGCCAGTCGTCAAAGGTTTGATCCGGAGCCCCGCCGTTATCGGGTAGACCATCGTCGTTGACGTCGAATCTCTTGAGGTAGCGCAGGGCCTCCACCGCCGCCGGCCAGCACTCCGCCAGGAAACGAACGTCCTGACCACCCGGGGCCAGCTTGAACGTCCGCCAAACCTGCAGCACGAAGTCACTGGCCAGGTCCTTCCAGAGGTTGCAGTCCTGATAAGCGGTGTAATTGGTGGCGTCCCAGGGCTGCTCATTCGGGGCCCCCAGATCATGGGGAGTGGCACCCTTCACCTTGCGGTCAGCCTCCACACGACCCTTGCCCTGGGTGAAATACCAGCCGATCGGCCTCTGGGTTCCATCTGCAGCGGAAATCGCCCGAGAGAAACTGCGCAGCACCGCCTTGTCGAGCTCCGGCCAGAGCTGCAGAAGAGCCAGGGAGCCGTAAAGGCGCACGTCCAGGCTTTCGTACCAGGCGTAATCGAGGCACTCGAGCACACCGAAGCGACCGTAGGGATCATCAGCGGACGCCGCCGTCCAGAGACTTCCGCCGCTGCAGAGGTCGTAGAGCTCGTTGAACAAGGCCATGCGCAGTGGTTCTGGCAGGCTGCGGCGCTCCAGAACCGGTTTCTGCCAGACG
>QCTY01000054.1:0-10259 GCA_003208975.1 Synechococcus sp. AG-676-F02 | reverse complement strand
GCAACTGTCATGACTAACTCCAGTCCGGGCTCAGCTGCACTGCTGGATCGGCAGGCCACCACCAAACGGTATCCCCAGGCGCGCGTGATTGTTCTGGATGACGACGTCAACACCTTCCAACATGTTGTGGACTGTCTGCGTCGCATCATCCCCGGTGTCAGCGAAGAGAAGGCCTGGGCCCTTGCCAACCGCATCGACGGTCAAGGATCAGCAGAAGTGTGGTGCGGCCCCCTTGAGCAGGCTGAGCTCTACCACCAGCAACTCACTGCTGAAGGGCTCACCATGGCTCCCTTGGAACGATGCTGATCAAGCCGCTGGTTTACGGCTGGCCTGCGTGAGACGCAACAAATCAACCGTGCTCAGTCGACTGGTCTGGGCATCCAGTACAAAACGCACAACACGCCCGGGACAAAGGGCGAGGCCACGCACTTCATCACCATGCAGTTCTGCCGTGAGCATCCGAGCCTGAGCACCACAACGATCCGTCAGGGGACCAGACACTGCATCACGCAGGGTGTCGACGGATTTCAGCATCACGACACGCGGAGCTGTCTCCGGCATAGCCAGGCTGGCTAGGGTCGCTCCGATCTCAGGGTTTATTACTGAATTGGGCCGGGTCGTCGTTACGCACAGCACCTACGTTGACGGGTTGATTCCCCTGTTGAAGCGTCTTGCCAAAGAGCGAGGGATCCAGACCATCACTCCGGCGGTGATCAGCCGCGTGAGAGGACGTTGCCAGACGCTGCAGCTCAGGGTTTCAGCACCCATTCGTGGTGGATACAAAATGATGGCCCGCAAAGGATCCATGGCCCAGGAGGTTTTTGTGGTCACCGAACTGGACGCAGAACAACTGCGCACTGCGGTGGAGCAACACCAACCCTGATCAGGACTCTTCGGCGAGTTCACAGGCCACAGGATGGGCTTCGCGAATGTCCATCTGATCTCTACAAAGCCTGGCCCAGTCCTCCCGGTGGAAGCACTGGGGAAGAATGGATCGGCAGGCCACCTGGGCGTCATCCGGAAGAAAACGAATCGGCTCAGCAGATTAAGGAATGCCCGCTACTTGCAACATCAACGCGGATACGAACGTCATTGCCCCAGGAATCAACACAGAAGTCATTTGTGATAGTTAACCGCATAGCTTGCAAGCCTCAGTCGACAACCGCTGAGGATTCAGGCTCAGCACGCTGAACGTCTTTATAGACAGACCCATGGCAAGCGTTAGAAGCCTGACTGAATGTCTGTCAAGAGGAAAAAAAGAGGCCCCGTGGGGAAGCGCTGATGAACTCCAAGAACATTCGTAACGCGTTCAAGTTAAACGCCAACAGAGCTGGTGATCCATGCAAATCAGGCCATGAAAGTGGCTCGGCTTCGCAACGCCTATTTGACTTCATTTTTGATGATGGCCTTGATGATCTTTGTCATACGAAACCCCAACACAGGCAGATATGCGAAGAATGCCAAGGCTGCCACTGGCTCAGCACCATATTCACTGTAAATCGCAAAACCTATGAAGATGGGAACCAGATACAGAAACAGATTCGCAGAAAAGAAGAGAATATTGGAAACAACACCATTGGGCTCTTTGTCCATTGGAATATGACAAACAATCCATTCTACACCCAAATCATTCTTAGGCCAATTGAACAGTATTCAATCTCGACCGTAACCGAACCAATGATCTGCTTACACCCACTCATCGAAAAAGGCGGATTCAAGATCTAAAACAACTCTTTGCTGACTGATCAAACGGCTTTACGTTTTTGCCAACGCAAGGAAACGAAAAAAAGGGAACACATCAGGCATGCATGCCTCTGCAGCAGTTAAATCGACAAGAACTCATCCCAGTGCGATATGCGAGCTCCTGTTCTATCAGTCATCACCCTCACGAGCCTTGTTATGGCGGGCACAGCTGCGATGGCACATGAAAACAACGCAGTGCAGACCGTGACCCCTGCAAAGGAACAGCGGACGCCGCCCCCCGGTGCACCCTCAATCACCACAAAGGTGGGCATTGAACCACTGGGCAATCTGGATCTCTCGGGGGAATTCCCCGCACTGAAAGGGAGGATGTTGCGCACCCGGCGCATCACGATCGCCCCTGGTGGATCCGTGGCATGGCATCAGCATCAGAGGCGACCAGGAGTCGCCTACGTGATCGAAGGGACTCTGATCGAAGTCCGCGACGACGGATCAGCCCCGCGATCAATCCAGCGGACGGCGGGAGATGCCGTCTTTGAGTCAACAGGTGTGCTCCACGGCTGGCGAAATAACTCCGACAAACCCGCCACGGCAGTGGTGATCGATCTCGTTTCGAATACGCAACCCTGAGGGAAACTGGCTGGGATAAAAACGCTTGACGGCTGAGTGCTGGCCTGATTGTTTGGAGAACAGACAGGTGGGGAAACGAGGTTCTGAATCAATCCCTCAGTTGAGGGATGCAAGAGCTCATAACCCTGCTCTAGAGAAGGTGATGACGCAAGGAATTCGGATGACGAAAACAACGACTGCCTGCGCCTGTTGGCCATGCCGCTGCAACATTGCCCAGGATTCTGGGATTGAAAAGGGCGGGAAGAGGTACTGATCACAATCCTGTGTTGATGGGTTGGGTGCCAGTGAGCAGTGCTGCAGCCGTTGTGCGTGCTGCTAAGCACAAATCAAGCGACACCTGCTTAGTCCTAAACCCTGTCGAGGAACAAACGACACCAGCCGGCCAAACAAAAAACATTAATGGGGCAGATCGCACAAAAACAAAACTGGCAGATTGAAACCAACAGAATTGTTCCTTGGATTGATCCACCGCAGAAGCACAGCCCGCATCATAGACGTGTCATGCTGATTGTGATGTTGCCCAAGCAAGTCAGGGTGAAGCAACGTCAATCACTCTGCAGCAACCAGTGGAACAGCTCCAGAACGCGTTCCAAACTTGCAATGGCACATTAGTCACCAGTTCACCTGCGCAATGAAATATGAATTTAAATACCTATAGCACCGACAAAATAACTTTGCTATCAATCGATCAGAAGCAAAGGAACTCGAATGAGCAAAGTCCTTTCAGCAGCCAAGTGGTCCCTTGAACTACTGGCAAAACGGATCTCATCTCTTCGGGTACAGAAGGTGTTTCCCGTGTCAAAGATCTATGGATCCTCTGCCTATGATGAATCTGAGATGATGGAATCTGAACCGTTCAAGCGGGATCAGAAAGCAGAATTATTTTATGACTGCTGATCGCGATCGTTCCTGAGAATCGCGACCCACCCCGCGAAGCCCTATTTGCCTTGCTTTTGAAAGCAACGGAAGCTTTCAATTGCATTTGATCAGCCCCCCGATACAATTAAACCGTAATTAGGATCATGTATTCACTTCAGTAGCTGTGTGTTTGCTGCTTGAATGGCGTGATAACGGTTGGATCAACTCCAAGACAATCATCTTCAGAGTCATCCATCACAACTCAATCCTGAGAGCACAGATCAGGAGGCAAGCAACTGAAGCCCATAAGCTTTAAAGGCGTATTGATTTAAACACGTAAACCTATACCTTGCAATCTAAATATAAGAAATGTTTTTGAATTATTTCCGCGCCAGCTTTGGATCAGAGAGAGTGGATTCAATATGATCGAGCTAATCGACGACAACAGCATGCTCAAAACTTGTTAGCATCGATTAAAGTATTTCAAGTTCTTCCTGACGTTGGACCAACAGAATCCGTGCGTAATTCATTTTCGGCTCAGGGTGTACTTTCATTATCTCAATCAATTGTGGCTGACACATCCCGCAACTGAGTGAAAAAGCAGAGAATCACCCTAACCAAAGACTATCGACAAGCTTATTCATCTTGAGCATTCAAAAATTGAACTTGCTCAAGCGGTCCCAATAACAATTGAATTGACTTGCACTTTAAAATACAGTCGCCAGAATGATCTATGATGCAATGATTTTCCATGCCTGCCAAGATTCGAACGATCAAAGCAACATCAATTTTTGCATTCGAAACGTTTAACTTCAACAAATCAATTGAATATCAAGGCGAGTCGCTTGGGCTAATCAAACTGATTGAAAAGAAGCCAGGAATCGTAAAAGCGAAGGTGTATCAAGATCTGAATGGTGACCTTGAGATAACGAAGGAGGACTTAATATTTAAAGACAAGATCAAAGATGTGTTCGTCACTGATGATCTTACAAATTTTCATGGCACAATCAAGTTAAAAAAACAGATGCACAGATGTGATTGGGAGATGCAGAAAAACCCCGGAGAGAGCCTTGTTTGCACTAAAGATTACGTTCCGACGTTCACCGATCTAAGATTAAAATCTGATGTAACAGGCACAAAATACGATTTCATGCCTTACGGAGACGACGAGCTGCTTGGAAATGGCGACCTCTTTAACCAAAAACGCGATTACTGCCTGGTCGACCCTTGTGCGTAGAAAAAATATAACAATTGCAGTATTTCTCGCGCAATTAATTATAAAGTTTTATTCTTCTAACTTTTATGCTCCTATTTGACCTTGCTCTTGAAACAAGGATTTCAATTAGTTGCATGCAGCGCCTATGTCGCCATAATCAGGGCAACATCCATAGGACTCAAATGTCTGGAAAAATTCTGGTTGGAATTGTTTCTGCTTTCTTTGTTGTCTTCTTTGCTTTTGAAACCTGGTTAATGCGTGGATTACCACATTAGAACTATTTAGTAGAACATTCGCCCTGATCAATTTGTCCTGTCTGTAACCAAACGACTCAATCTCACGGTTGATCGTGAACACCAGAATCAACCACCACTAGAGCTTTTACAAGGGCCATAACAATATATGGAAGAATGAGAAAGCTCCGATTCGGCTTCTCTTATTTACAAGTTTACTTGTAGACTTTGACAAGAATCCATTAAAGCCCAATGCTAGACAAACGACCGCGACCAAGAAAAATCAGTAAAGTGCAAAAAATAGCTCTTCAACGAAATATAAGTGCTCATGAACTAGCCAAGAATATCCTCACTGAAGCGGGCTATAAAATCGTCAGACAAGAAACTCCGGTTTTTGAAGGGGGATGGCGTGGATATCTGGTTGAATACCCTTGTAAGTTAAATGATGCTCAGTTTATCAAAAGGATGAGACGAAGTTGGCTGATTGATCTGGCTGATCTTGTCATTGATGGTGTGCTAACAGAAGAGATAGCGTCAGCCAACCAAACTGAGTATGAGTGGACAAAGCAAATCTAACAGACTCTTGAGAAGATACGGAAACACTTAGCTCTATGATTTAATCACTTATCGCGAATGAAAGTTTTTCAAGTAAATTTTCAATCGACCTTAATTCTCTGTAACCCTCTCATAGAATGGTTAATACAGTACTTAGAGGAGGACATTGACCGCTCTGAAACGTGTTCTGGGGTCCACAAGATCGTGAGGGATCAAATGCATAACGAGCAAGCTGGATAACTCGATGCAGCAGCCAATAGAGATTGAGACAGTTTCTGTCGACCAGAAGAGTGCTTGGTGAGAAAAAGCCTAAACACATCGCCAATACTGAACGTTGAGGTGGCATATTGATGGGAGTTATGAAAGAGACATGCCATTTTGCGCGCGTCAAGAGAGCTAATGGAATGAATGCGACACCCTTGTGAAAGAGAGTGATCAGCCAAAGCTGAGCAAAACCTGTTTATGGCTGCAAAGGACGAAGCATAAAAAGGAAAGAATGGATTCCTCAGCACCATTTTGTCAGCATCAAATCAAATAAAGGTCATCAAACCGTAATGGAATAGAAGAGTTTTATCAATATACTTATCACTAATTTTAAATTTACTTTTGATCAGAGTCTCCTGCTCCACCAGATTGAATTATTTAGAAACTTTCACTATTGACCTGCTTTAACGCTTCAACATAATCATCAATTTTTTTAGCCATTTGCCTTGCAGAGTATCCATCTTCAAGACCGTCTGAAACAAGCACAGACAAATCGTGAATAAAGCCGTTATGGCCATCGCCATTGTCTAGGTATTCCTTGTGCAACCGATAGATCTGCTTCTTCAATTCTTGGAGCTCACTCTTAGCGGTACAAGGCATAACTGATGTAGGCTTCTCACCATTCAAGCACCAAAGCAGGAGCCAAGGCAAATCATTAAAACAATTGTCCCCTGGAGATTAGATATATAAATTTATTGAAAATCAAGCATCTTATATCGTTTGCCTTTCTTGCGAAAGATAGTCAACTGGAAGAGCAGATTAAAGCTCAGTAGGTGGGTTGAAACTGACTATCTTGGTGGTCTATCTGAGGACAAAGATGTCCAAAACAAGGGTGTCCTGCTGGAGCACAACAGCCACTAGATAGTCCGAACAACTATCAAGTCTTTCTGGAACTGGATGATGCTGCTAAGGCAACACTGCTGGGCATGGGTGGTGAAAAACAAAGTCACTGGAGGGGGGGGTTGTTATGAGACAAAAGTAGCTCAAGATCAAAGCCACCTCGTCAGCAATGGCCGTAGATTTTTTGACTTAAAGGCCGACATGTCTGAGCTCAAAAGATATTGCACGAAGGAAAACAAGAAATCTGTCAATCGAGAAATACACCATCAACACCGCAACAAGACCGATCAAAGACTCGGTAATACTTACAACGTTGTAGTAGACGACCATCGATGGATCGGCTAGCTGCTCTAATACTTGATCCAAAGCCAGATCTACCAACTCCAGCATCGCAGCGGAGAGAGCAAAAATTGCCATCCAGAACAGGCTTTGAGCAGACTCGTCACTCTGAATAACTGCCTTGTGTCGTCCTACATTAATCAGTAAATTAGACAACAAAAAGAACATCGAAAATAAGGTGAGATGCAAAATCTCTTTATTCGAGTTGAACTCGAAGTACTCCACTGCGATATAGGCCACTACCGAAATTGAAAGAAGCACTCGAAGCAAGGCAAGCATGCCCCAGAGAATCCTCTTAACTCTGGACTGGGGGATCCGACTCAGTGTCATAGGTCGAGTACATAATCAATAGGAGTAACCGCTAAAAAGATGAGAATGCAGAATAGTACCTATTTTTTTCAGTTTTAGGAGGCCACTAGAAATGGAGAAACTTCATCCTGATTCAAGATGTCTCGAAAAGCGGTTTCAAGAGATTACTGAGACGTCTCACCAGACACATTCTTCTGCGGAATCGGCAGAGTGGTGGAGCAGCATTTGCCCCATGGCCGAAAAGAGCACCGCTAAGAAAGCTCGCCAGCCATACGATTCAATGACCCCTCACCAAATGAAGATCACCGATCAATGCGTGCGCGCTAGTCTTCAGGTGATTCCGGGAATTAATAACCGGGTTGAAGATCCCCAATCCTGATCAGCAGCTCCGCCAAGCACGGGGTTATTTATTGCTCTGGTGATCTGGCAATGATGTGGGTCACAAAGTCGGCGTTGACCCAGCGGATCACACCGGTCTGAATCTCTGCCATCCTTGCAGGGCCCCCTTGATGTCAGGACGAAGCCATGATCCATCTCAATCGTATTTGCCTCAGCATCACTGCTGCATTCGCTATTTCCAGCTTTGCTTCTATTACATCACCATCAAGTATTTCAGCTGAAATTGCTTCTGTACAAGATGCTTTGGAAGAAGAGGTTTTAGAACAAGAGGCTTTAGAACAAGTCGCAGATGCCTTCGCAATTATGGTGTGGATACCAAGGCTAGAGGGTGCATGTGATCTATATAAGAAGGGATTTTTTGCTGAGTTTGAATTACCAAAGGCTTATCGCACTCTTTACGAAAGTTATGTAGTTAAAAACCCCTCTCCTGAATCTGGTAAAACCTTTTCAAAGCTCATGGAGCTTCTAGAAGCTGGTCCTCAAGCTATGGCTGACTACTTTAAAGAAGATAACGCAGAAGAATTTGATGGAAGATTTTTTACTGGGTGTCCGCTACCAAATAAAGCGTTAGGTTTCTAATTAAAGTTAATCACTGATGTACTAGCACTGATGACGGCGGCTCAGCTTGGAGCCTGATCGCGTATAGCGGCTTCAGAGTCTCCAAGGAGGACTTCGGCGACCGCTCTGACGATCGGTGCTGTTGCTGATGAGGGGGGAGGCATCAACGGTTCGATAGCGAAAAACGCAGCCGCGCACAAGCCGGCACCAGCAAGTGAGCCGAAGCAGACATGGCTCCACCCCTTGATTAGCTTGTTCATCTGATTGGACCTATCGACTCCCGCAGTTTCTGCGTAGCGGGAGGGTGAGCACATCCCTCAACTGAGGGGTTCTTCTGCCTAGACCCGAGCCAACACACCAATTAACTGAAGGTGACGCTGACTTGCCGCTATTTCTTTATCGTCAACTGTTTACGACGATTGTCCGGTTAAATTTCTTTATGAGTTTGACTTTAAGGCATCATCTAATGATGATTTAGAGCCATACACAGTTGAACTCGATCCAAAAAACACGAAAGTTTTTGGTTATTTAAAAACAAAGTGGAGATCATTGGTGAATTAACATCTCCCACCTGTCTTACGGTAATGGAGTTCGAAGCGACTCTTTGTGTGTGGCGAATTCTGCGAGTTAGTTTGGCGTTCCTACACCGCTCTTTCAGGGTAGGTTTTTTGGCAAAACTTGTGAAGTCCTAAAATCTCATGACGGACACTATTTCACTCTGCTGGAAGCAAAGCATCGCAAATTTAATTCACTTCTTGCAGTAGAGAATCTTGTTCATTTGGATCACATGGCTCGGAGATGCCTCTTCTCCAATGGTGCTCTATTCTATCTCCTATAATGCATCCATTCTAGTTGGCAATATCTTTGTAAATTCGCTTATTGAGTGACCCACCATATTGTCTCCACAACTCACATTTTAGCACTTTAACCTCATTGTCTGATAAACGATCGCAATCGAATGAAAAAGGTATCAAAAAGACTGGTGTGAGGAATTTTTTCATGAGTAGAACCCATCCCTCTGATGGATTGGTCATTCAATCTTCTTCATGCGCCTTGTAGAGGCTTTTTCAATGGTTTCTATATGGCGAAACCGGTTTCACTCTTTCGCTGAAGGGTCTCCTTTCTTACATATCCACTCTGGCAGAGGATTACCTTCCTCGTCCTTACAGTCCTTCAGGGTCGATGATTCAATCTGGTTTTCGAGGTCTTTTGCTTTTTCTTCAATACTGGCTGCTCCCTTCTCTATATCGTCAATGCTACAACCACCCATTAAACCAATAGCACCAAGCATTATTGCTGCGATAAACAATCTCATTGTGATTGGTAGGAACTATATTTCTTCTTAGCCACTCGTCTGAACTTGTCAACAAAAAATTCTGAAAATTCGTTAAGCCTGTAACGTATATACGTGGAACAAAATCTTACCCCCTATGCCCCCTTTAAATCGACTAGTGGGGGTGGGGTGGGTATCAATCAAGTCTTTAAATCATGCCTGGCGCTAACAAATACCAACTGGTTGCACTAACTCATGCCAACCAGAGCGGCAGACACCAGTGATCAACACACTTGCCTGACTCTATGAGTGATTGGCACGGCTAGAGGGTGGGAGATTTCACACCCTATCTAGGGGATCTCAGCGATTCAACTGGGTTGGCACGGGTTGACCGGGAGAGGAGTGGATCGGCAGATGTTTGTATATTAGCTTTTGTCGCTATCTGTCCCGCCGTAAGTTTATCAATAACAACAAGATTACCTTATGACAATAACGATTAAACGACCACAAAAATACTCTTCACCGTATAACAAATATTTAGCCAATAATGGTTGGTTGGGAGTTGCTCATCATCTACACATGCAAACTATTTATCAATCCGGTTACCTGCCCGATCACAGCATCAGCTGGAGGAGTCACAAATGGACCCGACAGAATGCTTACCGGAGGTCACATGAGGACTTTGGTCTGGCGGTCAACCCGAAGAGCATTGACTAATCAGCCCAGCTAATCTGTGTTTGTGGGTTCATTCGCTTGTTGAGAGGAATGAGAACCCTTGGATGATTGGGGTGAACCGCCATGCCGTGCGAGCCCCAGTGGTCGACCTGGAAGAACCAGAAGGGAAGTCAAAGTGGGGTTTCGTTTCCGGCTACAAGACCGGTTTACGGCACCGTCACGACAGTCTTCCCGAGTCGAAAAAGAGTCAGATCAGAGCACTAGAAGAAGGCCGTCACCAACACAGCAGTTCTCTTCCACCTTAAATGAAAATTCAGTATGGATTCGGCCAAATGGCCCGAACCTGCCTCAGAGCCTGACTGGATTGCTCCGCTCTGGCATCGGCATCAGGGCCTGGCAACAGAACGGT
>QCTY01000053.1:0-10492 GCA_003208975.1 Synechococcus sp. AG-676-F02 | reverse complement strand
CAGCCGTGAGGAAACAGCTCGGCGGCAGGCGGTTCGAGCCGATCTGATGGTCGTGGTTGTCGACGGTGATCTGCGTCAGTCAGAACTCACCGTGATCCGTTCAATCGCGGACCTCGGCAAACGGCTGCTGCTGGTGCTGAACAAACGCGATCTTCGCGGCGCCGATGAAGAAAGGAGACTTCTGGAGATTTTGCGCAGCCGTTGCAGCGGCCTGGTGCAAGCTCACGATGTTGTGCCCTGCAGTGCTGCTCCCCAGAGCCTGCCCAGAACGGGGCGATCCCCCGTCCAGCCAGCACCGGATGTGAGTGAACTTCTGCAGCGGTTGGCAGCTGTTCTTCATGCCGAGGGCGAAGAGTTGATTGCGGACAACATCCTTTTGCAGTGTCGCCATCTCGATCAGCGTGGTCGGGACCTGTTGAACAGTCAGCGTCAGCGCGAAGCTCGTCGCTGCATCGATCGGTACAGCTGGATCGGAGCTGGAATCGTTGCCGCGAATCCGCTGCCAGGCGTTGATCTGCTCAGCACCGCTGCCGTGAATGGACAGATGGTGATGGAAATCGCCAAGGTTTATGGCGTCGAACTATCCAAAGAACGAGCCCGTGAGCTCGCTGTTTCTGTGGGTAGGACCCTCGCAGGGCTAGGGATCGTCAAAGGGGCTCTCAAGTTGATTAGCCCAGCCCTCAGCCTCACTCTGCCAACGCTGCTGATTTCTCAGGCTGTTCAGGCGGTTGCAACCGCATGGCTCACACGCATCGCTGGTACCAGCTTCATCAGTTACTTCGAACAGGATCAGGACTGGGGCGACGATGGGCTTCAGCAGGTGGTTCAGGAAGTTTTTGAACTCAACCGACGCGATGCATCCCTTCGTCGTTTCCTCGAGACGGCCATGCGTCAGGTTGTGGAACCTCTGCAACGTCGAGCCGGGGCGCTGCCACCACGCCCAGAGCCTCCGGCGGTGGGGGACGCATGGGCCCGCGGGCATCGAGAACCGTGATCAGCAAGAGATAAATCACACCGATCGCGATGGATGCAGCACCTGTGGCCAGGGCCACCCACCGCGGCCTTTGTCCAGGTTTGGCCATGGTTTTCTGCGATGTGGCTCGATTCTGCGGGTCAGCGTGGCAGATCGGTCTGAATCAGATCCGCAAGCCGCTGGAGATGATCGTTGGTTGTGTGCGGGTTTCCCAGAACCGCTTTGAGCCAGTGGTGGCCTTCGTACTGCGGGCGGGAGAGCAGAAAGCCTTCGCGCAGCAGTCTGCTCCGGGTGGTTTCGCTCCATTGCTTTGTCTGTTTTGCATCACCCCAGCGAGGGCGGAAAACCAGCAGATGCAGGTCGCCACTCAGCAGCTGCAACCGATCAGAACTCAGATGGTTCATCAGAAGACGGCGACGCTCCAGGGCCCCTTGCAACACAGCGGTGATGCCCTGTTCACCGAGCTGACGCAACCCGAGCCAGAGCTTCAGAACCTCTGCCGGCCTGGTGCCCTGGAGGCCCACTTCACCACCGTGATGGTCACCCGTCGGGGATTCCATGTAAGGCAAACCTGTTGCGAACGCCTTGCGCAACCTGGCTTTGTCGCGCACGAGAAACAGTGAGGAGGTCTTGGTGATACCCAGCAGTTTCTGCGGATTCAGGGTGATCGAATCAGCCCTGTTGAGACCCCGCATTAGCGATGCGGTTGCCGACGACAACGCAAAAACCCCGCCGATTGCTGCATCCACATGCAGCCAGATGTCGTGCTGCGCGCAGAGATCAGCAATGTCCAGAAGAGGATCGACAGCACCACGAACGGTGGTGCCGGCCGTCGCCACGACGGCATGGCATGGGATTCCACGCGCTTGCAACGACTGGATCGCATCTGCAAGAGCAGCGGCACAAAGGGCTCCGTTCACGTCAACGGGGAGTTGCTGCAGTGCATCTGCGGGTAATCCCATCACGATGGCTGCTTTCTGCAGAGAGACATGGGCATCCCGGCTGCAGAGAATCACGCCATGGTCTGAATCCGACGCTGACCTGGCCACAACCAGACCCATCAGATTGCTGAGGGTTCCACCACTGGCAAGAACCCCTCCAGATTCTTCGGGGAGACCAAGTCGGGAACAGAACCAGAAGCACAGTTGCTGTTCAAGGCTGGACAGCCCTGGCGATAACTCTTCGGCCAACAGATTGTTGTTCAGCCCAGCACAGATGAGATCTGCAGCGATCGTCGCTGTCAGAGGGGGAGGATCAAGATGTGCCAGCGACCCTGGATGTGACGGCTGGTAAGCCCCGTCCATCACCGTTTGAAGATCATCGAGAAGACTCTCCATATCGGCACCCTCCAGGGAGGGCGCGACCTCAGGCTGCGGTCGCACCAGAGGAAACGGAGTTGCCGTTGCGGCGGAGCCCAGCCACTGAGTGAGCTGATCAGCAGCGAGATGCAGAAATTTCTGCAGAGCAGGATCAACCTGATGCGGTGACGCAAAAGGATCGACGGCTGTCGACATCGGCCGGTGATCGGAACGAGCGTGCACCGGCGGCGTGGGGTCTATGCCGATTTTCGCCTTTTTAGGGGCGCTGCTCAAGGATGGTTCACCAGGACGAGGTGTGAAGGACTGTGGACGAACAACTGTGGCGGCGCTGGATGGAGGTGTTGATGGAACGCGCCGCTGAAACGGGTCGTAACGGCGAAGTTCCTGTGGCAGCAGTCATTCTTGATGAACAAGGGCGCTGCATCGGTCACGGACGAAATCGCCGCGAAACGGATCGAGATCCACTGGGTCATGCCGAGCTGGTCGCTCTCCGGCAGGCCGCGTGGTTGCAAGGCGACTGGAGATTCAACCAGTGCACTCTTCTCGTCACTCTGGAACCTTGTCCCATGTGTGCCGGTGCTTTGGTTCAGGCACGAATGGGGCGGGTGGTTTTTGGTGCCGCAGACCTGAAACGGGGTGCATTGGGAGGTTGTCTGAATCTGGCTGAGGACCCCAGCTCTCACCACCACATGGATGTGGTCGGCCCACTGATGCAGGAGCGAGCCGGAGAACAACTTGCGGAGTGGTTCAGGCGGCGGCGGCGGTAGAGCCGCTGAACTTGGGTAGCTCCGTCTCAAAGAGATTGAGCAGGCGGTTGACGTTTTCGGGAGTGGAGTTGAAACCCATCAGGCCGATGCGCCAGATTTTGCCTGCGAGAGACCCGAGACCTCCACCCACTTCGATGCCGTGGGTGTTGAGCAGATACTGACTGAAAGCTTTGCCATCCACACCATCTGGAATCCGAACGGTGGTCAGGGTTGGCAGACGACGTTCATAGGGAACATGCATGGTGAGCCCGAGACTTTCCATGCCAGTCCAGAGGGCTTGAGCGTTTCGGCGATGTCGTGCCCAGGCCTGATCGAGCCCTTCTTCCGCTAACAGTCTGAGTGCTTCCCGCATGCCGAAATTCATGTTCACCGGCGCGGTGTGGTGATAAACCCGATCGCTACCCCAGTACTTGTTCAGTAGAGAAACGTCGAGGTACCAATTCGGCACCTTGCCAGTGCGGGCCTCCATTTTGGCCTCAGCGCGGGGCCCCATGGTGAAAGGGCCGAGGCCGGGGGGGCAGCTCAGGCCTTTCTGACTGCAGCTGTACGACAGATCAACTTTCCAATCGTCGATGTAGAGCGGCACGCCGCCCAGTGAGGTCACCGTGTCGAGCAGAAGAAGGCAATCGTGCTTTCGGCATAGGTCGCCGATGCCTTCCATCGGCTGGCAAACACCGGTCGATGTTTCGGCGTGCACCATGGCAAGGATGGCCGGCTTGTGCTGGATCAGAGCCGCCTCCAGCTCCTCGAGGCTGAACCATTCTCCCCAGGGCTTCTCGATTGTTTTGACCTCAGCCCTGTAACGACCAGCCATATCAGCCAGGCGAAGGCCGAAATAACCTTTCACGGCAACCAACACCGTGTCGCCAGGCTCGACGGTGTTGGCCAGGGTTGCTTCCATGGCGGAACTTCCCGTTCCACTCATGGGCAGGGTCATTCGGTTATCGGTCTGCCAGGCATAGCGCATCAGTTCTTGGACCTCGCTCATTAGTTCGACGTAGAGCGGGTCCAGATGACCAATGGGAGTTCTGGATAAAGCTTGCAGAACCTTGGGGTGGGCGTTGGAGGGTCCGGGGCCTAATAACAACCTGTCGGGAGTGTTGATCGGGGCGAAGGACCTGCGATGAGCTTCGTCGACAGGCAGTAGGGAAGGGGTTGTCGCCAAGGCCCTGATCGTTTTCGTTCTGAGCACCTTACGAAGTCACCTAACGGACTCCGGAGCCGATATCCGTGATTGAAATGGAGGGTATGAAAAGGGCTATCTCTGGCGAATGTTGGTTTCCCCAAGACCTCGAGCCATGTGGTCGAAGGGCACCATTACAGGTGCAAGACGATCGGCGGGAACACCTGCTTCAAACAGTCTTTCGGCAATCACTTCACCGAGGAGAACGATGCTCCGCACCGTTGGACCCGTTGGAACACCAAGGCTCTTGTAGGTGTCATCCAGACCATTCAGGACGCGCTCATTCAGGATGGAGCTGTCTCCGGCCACAAGCGCGTAACTCGCATAGCGGAGGAAATAGTCCATGTCGCGGAGACAAGCCGCCAGTCGCCTCGTTGTGTAGGCGTTTCCGCCAGGGAGCAGGAGCTCAGGCTCATCCTGGAACAACCTCTGACTGGCCTCTCGAACGATTTCCGCCGCTTCTCGGTTGATCAATTCAACAGCCTGAATCCGAAGATCCGACTGGGATAGGTATCCCTCAATGCTGTCGATCGCCGACCGGTCGAAATAGCGCCCGAGCTGGTCGTAGCGACCTATCAGACCGCTGATGGCATCGCGCATGCTCTGAAATCTCCGTAACCAGCCAGAGCAGAAACTAACACCAGCTCACAGCTGAAAACCCTCTGCAGGCCTGACTTCCCAGGAAGTTGACAGAAACGGTTACGCGAGAAGGTTTTGAACGCAAATAAACGACTCCAGCCGTGCGAACAGTACGGTTTGATACACAATGGGGGCTAACGGATCATTACGGTCCCAATTATTCCGTCTTCAGGCGCCCTTATGGCCAAAACCCCTCAGGACGTCCTTCGTCAGATCAAGGACGAAGGCATCGAACTTATCGACCTGAAGTTCACCGATCTTCACGGCAAGTGGCAGCACCTCACGGTCTGCACAGACCTGCTGGAAGAGGAGTCCTTCAACGAGGGATTGGCGTTTGACGGCTCGTCCATTCGTGGATGGAAGGGTATCCAGGCCTCTGACATGGCCATGGTTCCTGACGCACGCACCGCGTGGGTGGACCCCTTCTACCGTCACAAAACCCTCAGCCTGATCTGCTCAATTCAGGAACCCCGCACAGGCCAGCCCTATGAGCGTTGCCCCCGCGCTCTTGCTCAGCGTGCTCTGAATCATCTGAACAGCACAGGCCTTGCTGACACTGCCTTTTTTGGACCGGAACCGGAATTCTTCCTGTTCGATGACGTTCGCTATAACTCCGCCGAAGGTGGTTCCTTCTACAGCGTCGACACCATCGAAGCTGGCTGGAACACAGGTCGTCTTGAGGAAGGCGGCAATCTGGCTTACAAAATTCAGGAAAAAGAGGGCTACTTCCCTGTTGCTCCCAACGACACCGCCCAGGACATTCGTTCGGAAATGCTGTTGCTGATGGCTCAGCTGGGAATCCCAATCGAGAAGCACCACCATGAGGTGGCAGGAGCCGGTCAGCACGAACTTGGAATGAAGTTTGCTCAGCTGATTGAGGCTGCGGACAACGTGATGATTTACAAATACATTGTTCGAAATGTGGCCAAGAAATACGGAAAAACCGCCACATTTATGCCGAAACCTGTTTTCAATGACAACGGCTCAGGCATGCATGTTCATCAGAGCCTCTGGAAAGCTGGCCAGCCACTGTTCTTCGGTGAAGGTACTTACGCCAATCTTTCGCAGACCGCACGCTGGTACATCGGCGGCATTCTGAAGCACGCACCGGCCTTCCTCGCTTTCACCAACCCAACCACAAACAGCTACAAACGCTTGGTTCCAGGTTTTGAAGCTCCGGTCAATCTTGTGTACTCCGAAGGCAACCGCTCCGCAGCCGTTCGCATACCACTCACTGGCCCTAGCCCTAAAGCAAAACGTCTTGAGTTCCGTTCCGGTGATGCCCTCGCCAATCCCTACATCGCCTTCAGCGCCATGCTGATGGCCGGTCTTGACGGCATTAAAAACCAGATCGATCCAGGAGATGGAGAAGACCGCGACCTGTTCGAACTGGCGGCGGAGGAACTGTCGAAAATCGCGACGGTTCCTGCATCTCTCAATGGAGCCCTTGAAGCTCTGAATGCAGACCGTGATTTCTTGACAGCCGGTGGTGTTTTCACAGATGACTTCATCGATAACTGGATTGACCTGAAGTACGAGGAGGTACAGCAGCTGCGTCAGCGGCCTCACCCCCACGAATTCACCATGTACTACGACGCTTGATTCAAAGCCCTTAGTACTACTCAAGTACTGGACAAGTCCCCAAAACTGTCCCCAAAATGGTCCCCAAAAGGGGATCATTTTTTTTTGGGCCGTGATCGAGCAAGCAGAGTGACGTCAGCTCCTCGTGGGCTTTGTCTTTATCGCCGTGCCGGCCATGAAGGCTTTTTTTATATCAAGAACCTCGCAGCCCAAGCCAAACGTCATCCAGGGCAAATAAAAAGGGCGTACATAGACGAACAAGTCAGATCAGCCACCGGAGAACTGATAACAACGCAAAAGGCTGCAGAGGCTTACTGCCACCGCAGGAATGCTGAGATCGCAGAGATGTTGTTAAGCCTCAACGGAGAGTTCATCAGCTACTCAGGCACTGACCTCGAAGCCATCGTTCAGACGCTCGCTAACAAGTGGATAGGAGGACATCAGAGAGGTCTGAATCTCCAGGACCTGAATCTTTAACGAATGTCAGCACTAGCTAGATATGCGTTTGCAACCGCGTGGCATGGGACGGCTAATTGGGCGAAAGTCGGTGCGCGGCTAGCAATGCACCAGGTTGATGAAGAGGGAGAACTCGGTCCAACGCGTTATTCCCACATCAGCGCAAACGAACTGGAAAGCGAAGCAAGCAAGCTATTAAGGCTTTGTTGGTCTAAGGGGTTTCGACCTTCTCAGAGGGCACTTGCAGAAATCATGATGTGGTTCACGAAATTAATAAGCGAACACCCAGAAAATACATCAGAAGGAAAGTGCATTGATTTATACACCGATCCCGAAGCCTTTCTGAATTCAGGTTGCACCAGGCTCACGCCCGGTTATGAAAGGAAGGTGCAACAAAATTCACATGGCAACCTATCAAATTTCACTTGTTACTTCAGAAGGTAAATCCACTTTTAGTTGCGACGACGATGTATACATTCTTGATGCTGCAGAAGAAGCAGGTGTCGAGCTTCCATACTCATGTAGAGCAGGTGCTTGTTCAACCTGTGCTGGAAAACTTGAAAGTGGAAAACTAGATCAATCTGATCAAAGCTTTCTTGACGACGATCAAATGCAAGAAGGTTTTGCCTTGCTCTGCGTTAGTTATCCAATGAGCGACTGTAAGATCATTGGCGAAGCAGAAGAGATGCTGTTTTGACCACATTGTTTGTAAATTGAAGTATTTGATGTCCCCGTCAGCAATGGCGTGATTTTTTGCAATAATAGCCAGGCGTTCGTGACCCTTGAATACATTTCAAGAGAATTAAATTCAGGATACTGATATTGACTAATCTGGACACTAATTTTCGCCCTCAGCAATGGCATAATTTTCACTGCTCTTGTATGAGTTCGAGAGCTTTAAGGGCCTTAAATTTTCTAGTAACTTCTAAGAGTTTTGAATCTAATTTTGGGTCTAGTTTTTGTTAATTAGACATGGCATGTTTCACTTCCACGGAGGTAGGTCACGCTTTGAGGATGTCGTCACGGTTACCGAGGTACTGCGTGTATTAGCGCCTAAATCAGAATGGGTATGCTTCTGTCGCAAAAAGGACAGCCACTCCACTCGTCAAGCCGGTAGTCTTTAATACATACTGATGTGCTTTGTGGCACAAATTCATGCAATTGTTTTTTGGGGATTAGTTATCTAGGAGCTTGGCGTTCATGCGCCAATTTCCTGTGTGAGGAACTCATGAAGCTTTTCCAGCAACTGCTGGTGGCTCCTGCCGCCCTTGGCCTCTTGGCGCCCTTGGCTGTTGTCAACAGCCCTCCCGCTAATGCCGCCGAGCTGAACATCAACGGTGTCTCCGAGTACGCCACGGTTTCAGGGAACGACCTTGATCAGGTGACCAGCGTCACCCAGTTTTCCGACGTTTACCCCACCGACTGGGCCTATCAGGCTCTGAGCAACCTGGTGGAGACCTACGGCTGCGTCGCCGGTTATCCCAGCGGCACCTTCCGTGGCAACCGGGCGATGACCCGTTACGAGGCTGCAGCCCTGCTGAATGCCTGCCTCGACAGCGTCACCGGCATGACCGATGAGCTGAAGCGCCTGATCAGTGAGTTCGAAACCGAACTGGCGATCATCAAAGGCCGTGTGGACGGTCTGGAAGCCCGCGTGGGCGAACTGGAAGCAACCCAGTTCTCCACCACCACCAAACTCAAGGGTTATTCCGCCTGGGTTATGGGTGGTATGGATGGTTTTGATGGTGGTGAAGGTGAAAACTTCACCTTCCAATACGATTTTCGTTTGACATTAGACACGTCCTTTACCGGAAAGGACTCGCTTACTACGCGTCTTCGCGCCGGTAACTTTGAAGGGCCCTTTATCAGCGGTCTTTCTTTTGTCGAGACTGCCTCTGGCACTGGTAACGCTCTAGTCGTTGATCGTCTCTTCTATACCTTCCCGGTTGGTGACAATCTCACCGTGACAGCCGGTCCCGTCGTGCGTACCGACGATGCCGGTATGTATGCGGGCTATGCCACGTACTATCCCTCGGACCTTCTGCTTGATTTCTTCACCTACGGCGGTGCTTGGGCAACCAATAACCTGGCCGGCGCTGGTGCTGGTTTAGGTGCTGTTTACAGCTTTGGCGATTCCGGTTTCTCCTTTAGCGGCAACTATGTTGCCTGGGATGGAAGCACCACCGGTATCGGCCGGGATGAGACTGGCTCAACATCATCTTGGCAGCTGTTTTATGACGGTGAACTCCTCAATGGTAATTTTCTGGCACAGGTGGGCTTTGCCTACGCGCAAAATGTTGGCCTGACCATTGGTACCAATAAGGCTGCCGCTGCTGCCGGCGACAACCGTGTTGGTTACAGTGTTGCAGCCGCTTGGAAGCCAGAGGATTCAGGCTTCATTCCTTCGATCAGCGGTGGTTGGTCCATGTCGGATCCTGACGATTCTGACGACGAGATCCACGGTTGGTACCTCGGATTTGAGTGGAGTGATGTGTTTGTTGAGGGTAATTCCTTTGGATTTGCCACTGGACAAGCGCCAAAGGTTGATGATGACTACAACAAAATGTATGAAGTCTTCTACAAGTTTGTTGTAACAGACAACATCACAGTCACGCCGACCTACTTCGCGATTGACGAGTATTCAGGCAGCCTTTCCGGCGATTATGTGCATGGTGGTTTTGTAAAAACCACGTTCACCTTCTGATCGAAGCAGATTCCATTACTTCGCTTATGCCGTCCCTTTACGGGGCGGCTTTTTTTATTGCTTTGTGCTCTGGCCTTGAGAGCTTGAACTAGGTTTGTTTTATTGCCGAAATGTGAAAGTTGAAGTGCTTTTCGGTTTGTACCTGAACTGCTGATGGGTATTGCCTCCGACATCACTGCTCTAATAGGAAGCACGCCTTGTGTGAGGCTCAACCGGCTGCCATTGGAGAAGGGTTGTTTCGCCGAGGTGGTGGCCAAGCTCGAAAGCTTCAATCCCTCCGCTTCGGTGAAAGACCGGATCGCCAGTGCCATGGTGTTGGAGGCGGAGGCCCGGGGCACGATTCAACCGGGCCGAACGGTGCTCGAGGAGCTCACCAGCAGTCGTGACTCTTTTCTTGTTGATCCATTCCCTTTGAATTTCACCGTGGAAATGAAGCGTTGCTGTTCTGCGGCAAACGACTGTTGTCGACCCCAAAATTAACTGTCCCCAAAACAGGCTTCACTCTCATAAGCAAAAATCCAGTCATATCTATGCTTCTTAGTGTATTTTTTCCTCGATATGTAATTCACCATGTACTACGACCCTTGATTCAAAGCCCTTAGTACCTCTCAAGCACTGGACAAATCCACAAGATGGTCCCCAAAAGGGGATCATTTTTTTGGGCAGTGGTCGAGCAAGCAGAGTGACGTCAGCTCCTCGTGGGCTTGGTCTATGTCGCCGTGCCGGCCGTGAAGGCTTCTTTTTTATCAAGAACCTCGCAGCCCAAGCCAAACGTCATCGATGGCAAATAAAAAGGTCATATATCGACGAATAAGTCAGATCAGCCACTGGAGAACTGTTAACTAGTCAGAAAGCAGCTGAGGCTTACTG
>QCTY01000052.1:0-10538 GCA_003208975.1 Synechococcus sp. AG-676-F02 | reverse complement strand
GATGGGCTAACAACTCACGAGAGTGATGCCATCACAGGTGGTGACGACATCAAAGATCAGATTGCATTAGCCCGTGAAGGTTTGACTGACGCAGAAGAATCAGAGCTTTACGGCGAAATCTTGATCAACCCCAAAAAGGGTCTCAAGAGCATCAGAAAGGCAGCCAAGCAAGAGGGCTATTTGTTCGATAAGGATGAACTTGCTGATGCCCTCAATGAAATGGATCAAGCTGGTGCCTTTGTCAGTGTTGAACTGGATGATGCATCTCTGGAAGCACTACTTGGCACGGGTGCAGCGGACGCGATTGGGCAATATCAAAAAGGTCCCTGCTGATTAGAAGAGCAGCTCAAGATGAACGCCACCCCGTCGCAAGGCGGGATTTTTTATTGGCAGTCGATGAGAACAGTTGCGATAAGGGCGCAACCAGGGAAAGCCCGGCATCATGCGCGGACTGACGCCAACCCAATGCTCCGCCGCCTTTCCATTGGATTACTGGCTTCTGCTGTTGCCATCGCCCCACTGCCGCTAAAAGCAGAGGACGGCAGTGCGGAGGATTTGGGTGATGTGATGAGCATCAGCTTGGCTGATGTGGTCAAACCCACCATTGGGGTTCAAGGTGCATTGCAAGGTGCAGGCACACCAAACCAAGCGGGTATTGGTGGCTTCCTGCCGCTGTCTGTTGGTGAAAATAGCGTTTGGTTCCTTGATGCCCTGGCCAACGTCAGCTTTGCTGATCGCGAGGGCTACAGCAGCATCATCAACACCGACGTTGCGGGTGGAACTGTCTCCACCTCAACTCGACTTGGTTACCGCTGGCTGAATAGCGATCGCAGCTGGATGTTCGGGCTGAATGGCGGTTATGACAGCCGCCCAGTGAAATCAGGTGGAACTGACACTGGTATCAGCGTCACCGACAAGCGCACAGCCTTCTTTCAGCAGATCGCACTCAATGCAGAAGCGGTCTCGAACGGTTGGACATTCAACGCCTATGGACTGCTGCCTGTTGGTGATGTTGAACAGAAGCTCAACAGCTTTTATCAAGGCGGTGCAATGAACACCTATGGATTAGATATTGGCTATTTCATAACCCCAGCACTCCATGCATCCGCTGGTTATTACTATCAACATCGCAGTGAAGAACATATTGATGGCTCTGCAGTACGTGGACGCGTGGCCTATGAGATCAGCGATGGCTTAACAGCAGGCTTAAATGTCTCGCACGATTTTCAAGAGTCAGATCACTTTGAAACAAGAGTTTCTGCAGACCTTAAAGTTCGCTTTGGTGGTGCAAGTACAACAGCCCAGCGCAAAGCTGTTCAACAACTTCCTGTAATCAATGCATTAACATCAACACCCAAGAACAGGGATGTGCGGGTGCACGACTTATGGTTCACGACACAAGGGGATTTTTCAACTTCAAGCGACTCCAAAACGGGAGATCAACCATCATCAACTACATCAATAGGTGAGATATGAGGGCAAAATAAACTATTTAGTGGTAAGTCTAATTTAGCAAACCCCTTGCAAATGCAGGGGCTTTTTATTTCTTTAATCACTACCTAATCACGCCTAAATGCCATCCCATGCCTGGCACTAAAGAAACATCACCCCGTCGCAAGGCGGGGTTTTTTGTTGCCTGTGCATGGATGGCTTAACCAGATGAGGGATAGGAAGCCCCGAATAAACCCCTCGATTTAGGGAGGTGTCAGTTAGCAATACCGGCGATGGTGTGTTCACGAGGCGAGAGCCTCACACATCACACGAAGCAAATGAAATTCTTCAACGCAATCTCAGCTGCTGTTATCGGCATTGCGTCAGTCGTGGCATCAGCCCGTTGAGGCAACCAACAGATATCTCAGAGGAACCATGAACACCCCACAAATCCATCTTTTCGTTCAAGAAGGCTGCCGCCCCTGCCAATACGTGAAGGGCCAGCTCTCCAAGGTTGATGGCTGGACAGACGTCATCACCATCACTGACTCCAAGTGCTGTGGTGAGTGGACGGACTTCGCCAAGAACAGCGGAGTTGTAGCCACACCAACCCTTGTCGCCTTTGAGGACGGCGAGGTGGTGGCTCGCCAGGCAGGCAGCCAGACATTCACCTCTGACTTCTTCGAGGGACTGATCAAGAAGTTCTCCTGAGGACAACGACAGACGCACCCATCAGCTAGGTACAGAGCCGTGAACATTACTTCTGCTGATCATGCACAAGCTCTCGTCTGTGAGATGAGACAACTCAACAAAAAGGAGTTGCTCATAACTTTCGGGAAGCCTGATGCCCTGAATGGAGGGCTGAAAGCCATACAAAACCCGCAAGGGAAAAGCAGGGGGCGTTATGTGTCGCCATCCATCTCCCGACAAAACACTCACCAGCCCCGTCAGCCATGGCGGGGTTGTTTATTGCCTGCATAGGACTGACGGCTTAACCAGTTGAGGGATGCAAAACCCCGGATAAATCACTCGATTTATGGAGAGGTGTTAGCTAGATTTAGATTTGAAGACCATTGGGTTCATGGCAAACATATTTTCCTGAGTTTCTTGCTAGAAACAATTAACTTTTGCTTTTAATGATGTCCGAGCAGTACGTAGAGGGTATGCGTGAAATGCGATCGCATTTTGGCAAAGCAGCTGATAAGTGGATTGAAGTAATCCATGATATTTATCCGGAATTTGCCAAGGTGAATGTAGAATTCCCCTTTGGAGAGCTATATCGTCGCGACGTCATTGATACCAAAACTCGTGAGCTTTGTACGCTTGCGGCACTGACGGTGCAGGGTTTTGCTCTCCCTGAATTAAAAGTGCATATCTTAGGCAACTTAAATGCAGGTAGTAGCAGGGAGGAGATTCTAGAAGTGATCACTCAAATGATTGCTTACTGCGGGTTTCCGGCAGCAACAAACGCTTTGTTGGCCGCCAAGGAAGTCTTTGATGAACTCGACTCTGATATGGGTGGTCAAACCAGTTCGGAAGCTTGACACTGCTTCACAGTGGCTGAAAGCAATGCAAAACCCTCCGGGGGAACCATCTAGTTATCCGTCGCTCGATAAACATCAAACACAGATCACCCCGTCAGCAATGGCGGGGTTTTTAGTGCCTGTGCAGGACCTAACCAGTCGAGGGATGCAAAGCCCTGAAATCAGGCAGAACAATCAATCGATTGAGGGATTCGTAATCCACTCATCAATTACATACTTAACCCATGAATCGTTTTTCCTCCATCACTGCCACCGTTCTCGCTATTGGCGCTGCAACGGCTACAGCGGAGGCTGCACTCACAACGAATTCACTGGCTCCACCTCTTGCGACTGACCCGAAGGAGAACTCAATGACCTCTAAAATTCTTGTTCAATACGGTTCGCTTCGTTCCAACTCTGTCAGTCACAAACTGGCACAAGAGGTTCAAAGGTTTCTGAGACAGTTTGGAGTTGAAGCTATCGTAGCTGATCCAAATCTTCCTCTTTATGATGAGGAGCTTCGTGATGATCCTAAAGTTCAAGAATACTTGAATCAAGTTGATTGGGCTGATGGATTCGTTTGGATCTCTCCTGAGCTTCACGGAACTATCTCCGCAGTCATGAAGAATCAGGTGGACTGGATACAACTTTCTGTCGGAGCCATTCGTCCTACTCAAGGTAAAACGCTGGCGGTAATGCAGGTTGAAGGAGGATCCCAATCTTTCAATACTGTGAACCTAATGAGGCAGATGGGTCGTTGGATGAGAATGTTCACTATTCCAAATCAGTCCTCTATTCCTAAAGCTTATCAAGAGTTCACTGAGGATGGCCGACTTAAGGATTCAGCTTTCCGTAATCGTGTTATCGATGTTGCCGAAGAGTTGGTCAAGTTCACTGAGATCCTCAAGGATAAAGTTGGCTTCCTAACCGATCGTTACTCTGAGCGCGTTGAGTCTGGTGAAGAATTGGCTGAGCGCATGAATCTCAAGGAGGCCGTCTGATGAATAATTTACTTAAGAAATATCTTCTTTATAATTTGAGATCGCTGACAGTTGGTACCGGATTAAACGCACTGATTGTTGGAATACTTATGGCTAACGGGTATTCCTACTTGCAATCAGTTCCAGTGGGTGCATTCACTGCTATAAACATTTCATTCTTTGCTGATAGGATGATCTTCAGCGAAAAGAAAAAAGAGAATAAGTTTGTCATCCCCATCAGCGCATCCGTGCCATCAACTGATTCGTCAGCATCATCACCAGCACGTCTTGCCGTTGCAGTTAAACGGTGTCACCTAAATCAGCCGACTCGGGCAAGCGTTCCAATTCACCCCGCACCCTGCTGAGTATTCGCAAATTGGCGCTACTGCGAAACCATGGGTTGTCGTCTAGTTCTATCAGAAAATCCGAAACCTCTTTGATAAATTCCGGCTTGTCGCTGAATGAATCCCACACTGTTGAGCAGTGATCAGCTATTCAGTGCCTTCATCACGGAGGCAATACATGCCGTACCAACACAGGTGAACGCATCAGGCTGGCTTGTATCGATACGCCAGAGTTACGTGGCAAACGTGCCACTCCCAATCCAGCCATTGCCGCACGGGATTACCTGAGAAGCCTTGTCGTTGGCCGTCAAGTGGGCATAAGGCGTATCACCAAAGATCGCTATGACCGCACCGTGGCTGAGTTGTTTGTTGACGTGACGAACGTGCAACAGCAATTGGTCGCCAGTGGTCATGCCGAGATTTATTAGCAGTACGCCAGCCAATGCGCGTGGACTAGATGACAGGCGTTGGATGCGTTTGCTGGTTAGACCTTCCCCATGCCTCGTTACCGCCCCAACCCACAGGACAACCCTGAAAAGCCTGGTGGTGAGCGATGGTTGGTGAACCATCAACAGCAACTGGTTTGTCAGTTCAGGCCAGACGCACCGTCAGCCCATGGACAGTGAGTGCCAGTGAGGACTTACAGCTGGATGGACAGCCTGATCACATTACGTTGAACTTTCACACAGTGCTTATGGAGATACGACCAACATATTGATCTATTTGCACCAAACTTCAAGATGTTAGTTAATGAAACACCTTGTTCCAAGCATTTCATTCAACCAAAAGGTATGACTTTTGACTTTGGATCATTCAAAGGCATCAATGCCTTTTGAACACAGTCGGCATTAACCCAACGAATGACTCCCTTGTCTATATCAGCGACCTGGAAGAGTAACGGCGCCTTGGGATCACGAGCACTTCCTTCTACGCAGATTATTTCACCCATCCACCATGCATCAGGATTGTCGTCCATTCGCTCAGGCTCATCCCAAACAATAACGATGTCGCCAGCTGTAGCTTTTTGAAAAGCGGGCTGAATTTTTGGCTGCTTAATAATGCAATGGTCAACGCTCATGGCAAACTCGTCCCGTTACATATGATCTACTAATTAGTCGCGCCAGAGGCAATGAGAATTTATTCTGATTCCTTTATTCGAATCACCGGCTTAATTTCGCCTGGCAGTTAGTTGACTGCACTGACTCAAGTGGTACGTCATCTTCCACTAGTAGTTATAAATACTTAGCATCGGTTTAAGACTGCCGATGCTTTTTTTGTGTTTAGTCGTCATAGTTGCTGGCATTCAGTACAAACGCAGCAAAGTAGTTTCATGTAGCGGAGTGGTATCCCGCTGCACTCTTCACGCAAGGGTCTGAGCGTGCGGCGACGGTTGTCCGCTTTTTTGTGGCTGCGCAATCACCTGCAATCTCCTGCCCCTAGAGCATTGAGTTGTGTTGCGTGCTTAAGCAATATCCAGAAGCTATTAAGCCGATTTCATAAATTTGCGTAAAGTCGGTGCCTAACAGGCGCTCGATCGTAAAGGTACTAAATGTTTAGCCCTCCAATTCCCTTTAGATTGTTGGGAGTCGTGATTCTTGGCTCAGCCTTTTTTTCAATGGCACAAAACAAGAGAGACGCTGCTCTACTGGGCGGAACGTTTTTATTCGGACTGGGAGCAATCGAACTTGTCTTGAGGTTTGGAGGCCTTTAGACCAAGTAGTTGTTTTCGCAGTGAGTCCTTGCTTAAGCGGGCCAGGTTTGTTTTATTGTTTGTTACCTGCTAGTCCCCGCAAGCGCGATTATCCCTGTGTTGAGTAAGGCAAAAGAGTGAAACCAGAGAAAAGCCATTTAGGTGATATGGAGTTGCACCAAACAGCGGAATTCATAGAGGCGTCATTGGCGACCTATCAGGACTCGCACAGGCTGAATGGAATCTCAGAACTAATGGCCCTGGCTGATTACTGCACAAAGCACAACTTGAAAACTGAGTTGATTTCAAAGGAAAAGCACGACTCCTTCATTGACCCAGAAAACGCTCTTGGCGCTTGGGTTCTCCGTCGAAAAGGTGGAACACGGCTAAAGATCACATCTGATTCAGGAGAAGTGATCTTTACTCTTCGGATCGAAGACAACATTTGGAAAGGTTATGCAGATCATGTTGCTGACTGGCAGACATTCGCTGATAACTCAAAAGCTTTATTGCGGGTCTCATCTTAAAAGTCAATGAGTTAAGGCCCAGCGCCTCAAGCTCTTGACAACCGCTAACAGTGACGAAGGCTGGTTATTTTTGACACTTCACTGCTGCTGGAGAGAAGGGTTCTACTTGGGCGATGACACACTGATCAAGGTGTTTCACTGATAAACATCCTTTATTTAAGCTTGACGCCGAAACTGTTACCGCTGCCATCGCTAATATTTAAATGAGTTAGCAGGCAACTGGCCACACACTTTTGATCATTCAATTCACATTCCGTGAGACATAAAAAATAATCCTCAAGTGCATCCCAAGGCTCTAAAACTAATCCTTGATTGGATTCATTATGGAACTCATTCATCACTGACTCCCAACTGCGTGATCTATACGCCTGCTGGATCAGGAAGTCAATTTTTTTGTGTCAGAGAATAAACCACCAAGTACATTTGCTCATCAGTCTTGACATTTGAATTGACCAATTCATTGGTCGTGTCCTACATCGGGGCCAGCCGGGATGCACCTTCTGGACTTGGTTCCATGGCCCATACCGTCTGCGGCTAGGGGAGCAGGCTGCTGCTGAAGCGCCTGGGCTGATGGATACCCATGTGTTCTGGGACTGGGTGCGGCTGCAACCGCTGCAACGGCGCGAGGAACTGCTGGGTTTATTGCTTGCAGTGAAGGTGCAGCTCTCAATTCAAGAGGCGCTGTGATGGCAGCACGACGGCGACCGCGGAAACCACCGAAAGGGCAGCTTGAGGATGACCTGCTCAAGAACGCCAGATGGTCTGGGTTGCGTGAACAGCGACGGCTGCAACGACGATTCCCACCAGAGCGGAATCAACGTGATCGGGAGGCATGCCGCCGATTGGTGAATGAGGGTTTTGGCAGTGATGCAGCGTTTCTGACCTGGCTTTACGGGCAGAAATAGGGCGGCACACTGATCTGGTGCGCAACGCCTGTGGATGTGGGCAGATCACCTGACGATCGCGAGATGCTGCGCCTGCATGGCTGAACACGACCTGAGCGCTGCCATCACAACGATGGGCGCGAGCCTTCATTTGCTTCAGCGGGATCTCATCCTGGAGTCCGTACGGGAGGATTTAGAGCAAAACTGCAAAGCCTCAGCAGCCTTGCTCTAGTTTTTGCTCTACCTGGGGATTGCCACTTAGTGAAAACGTAGTGGAGCCAAGCGGATTCGAACCGCTGACCCCCTGCATGCCATGCAGGTGCTCTACCAGCTGAGCTATGGCCCCATAGTCAGCGATCAAGCTTTTAGCTTGCCTCGTTGACATTGACCAGCTTACACCGAAAGGTGCCTCAAACCTGGCGCCATACAGCCACCAGGCGACCCTGAACTTCCACCTGCTCTGCCGGCAGCTCAATGGGCTCATAAGCAGGATTCGCTGCCTCCAGCACAACAGCCGGCCCCTTGCGGTGGAAGTGCTTCAAGGTGGTTCCACTCCCTGCAACCAGAGCGCTCACCACGGTGCCGTTACGCAGTCGCTGCGGATCGATCACCGGCTCCATCAGCACCACATCGCCATCGGCGATGTGGGCATCCACCATCGAATCACCGTTCACGGTTAGGGCAAACAAACCCTGTGTTTCAAGCACCGGAGCCAGATCAAGGTGCTCCTGAACATCATCGAAGGCCGTGACCAAACCGCCGGCTGCAACGGCTCCCAGTACAGGAATCCCCGCCTGGGACATCATGTCCCCCAGCAGCTGCAACGTCCTTGCCTGCCCCTCCTGCCAGGTGATCCACCCCTTCTGCTGCAAGTGCCGCAGACGACTCTGCACCGGTGCAGGGGATCGCAACCCCATCGCCTGCATCATCTGGCGGATGGATGGACTGTGACGATGGGTGCCGATGTAATCGGACAGCCAGTCGTACAGCTCCTGCTGAGCGGGCGTCAGCTCCTGAGGAAGGGATTGAACCAAGACATCGGCACCAGACAATACATTTGTACCTCCCGGCACTTGTTGTGGCAAGCGCCTGCCCTGCCAAAGGATCTATCCAGATGGGCAGCGATAAACCCCCAGCAATCGCCCCTCATCGGTGAGGAACTCCCCCGTCCGCCAGCAACCTGCCTCGTCCGGTGGTGTTCTTGAGCCGATATGGGTTGTGGTGCTGCCCTTGGCAGCCGATGTCAGCACGAGAACCATTGTTGCCAATGAGAGCAACAAAACCATCAGCCAGCGCATTTCAAGCCATCCCCATCACTTTCTTGTAGGCAGCACGCTGCTGAGTTGCCTCGATCAACGCCTGAACAGCCGGATAGGCGCTGAGATCCTCCTGCGGGAAAAACAGCTTGATGTAGGCCAGATAAGCTGTTACCGCACAATCCGCCGCACCCCAGGCTTCACCAACAAGAAAGCCCCGGTTGAGCTGCTGATCCAGCTGCTTAAGCAATCGTGGTAGCACCTTTTGCTTCTGATCCGGAACGAAGATGGCGAAGGCCAGCGTTGAGTTGGCGAAATGCGTCCACTGGCTGATCTGGGAGCGCTCAGCGTCTGTTGTGGCTTCACCGCCGTGATGTTCAGCAAGGTGCAGGAGGATCGCTCCTGACTCGAACAGCGTCAGCGGCTGATTGTTCCCATCGAGAACGCTGTCATCCCGCATAGCAGGGAGCTTGCCAAAGGGATTAACGGCCAGAAAGTCGGGCTGAAGATTCTGAGACGCCCCTACCGATACCTCCACCAGGTCGTAGGGAATGCCCTTCTCTTCCATGTACCAACGAGGCATCGAAGCGCGGGTCTGCGGTCCGCCGTAAAGGGTGATTCCCATGGTGAGAAGGCCAGGCGGGGCAACTCTAAAAAGATCGAGCCAGCTCAGCCGAGCTAAAGCCCTCCCAGTAGAGCCGCCAGCAGGGCCTGCTGAGCATGCAAACGATTTTCGGCCTGGTCAAAGATGCGGCTGGCGGGACTGTCCATCACGTCTGCACTGATCTCCTCACCCCGGTGCGCCGGCAAGCAGTGCAGCACGATCGCAGAAGGACCCGCCAGATCCATCAGATCCTGATCGACGCAGAAGCCTGCAAAGGCCTTCTCCCGTTCAAGTTGTTCCGCCTCCTGGCCCATCGAGGCCCAAACATCGGTGTAAACCGCCTGAGCACCAGCCACAGCTTTGGAAGGATCGCTGGTCACCTCAATCACAGCACCATGTTGCGCCAGTGAACGGGCCTGGTCCAGCACACCGAAAAGGGGCTCAAAACCCTCAGGACAACCAATGCGAACATTCACCCCCAGCAGAGCGCCACAGAGCATCAGGGAGTGGGCAACATTGTTGCCATCTCCGATGTAGGCCAGCGTCTGGCCCGCCAGATCGCCATGGGCTTCCTGCATGGTGAGGAAGTCGGCCAAGGCTTGGCAAGGATGTTCAAGATCCGTCAGAGCATTGATGACCGGCACCGTGGCCCAGTGGGCGTAGTCAGCGATTTCCTGCTGGGCGAAGGTGCGGATCGCCAGAGCATCGCAATATCGACTGAGAACCCGTGCTGTGTCCTCAAGCGGTTCGCCGCGGCCCAGCTGTGTGACGCTCGGGTTGAGATCCACCGTCTGGCCGCCAAGCCGGGCCATGGCCACCTGAAAGCTCACCCGCGTGCGCGTCGAGGCCTTGCTGAAGATCAGACCCAGCACGCGATTGCCGAGATCGATTCTCCGGTCGCCGCTCTTCAGCTGGGTCGCCAGCTGGAGCAATGCTGCTGTCTCTTCAGGATTGGGATCTGCCGAGGAGAGGAAATCGCACCCGCGCAGGGTGGTTAATGCGGCAGCTACGCCTGCGGCGGCGGACACCATCACAACGGGATCAAAGGACAGTTATCGGGGATAAGCGCGGCTGGCGTCAAGCGGCGACTCCTTCAGGGAGTTGGCTGGCGTCCAGCATCTGCCGTAGATCATCCCCCTCAATCACCTCCTTTTCGAGAATCTGCTGGGCAATGGTTTCAAGCAGCGCCATGTTCTGGCGAAGAATCGCCAGGGCATCATCGTGCGCCTTGTCCACAAGGCCTCGAACCTCCTTATCGATGGCTTGCGCTGTGGCATCGCTCACAGAACGGCGGGGATT
>QCTY01000051.1:0-10889 GCA_003208975.1 Synechococcus sp. AG-676-F02 | reverse complement strand
CAGCATTTCATTCACGATCAATTTTCCCCGAAAGCGGAAGCACGTTTTTTAGAGAGAAAGAACGAGCTTGATCAGGTGGTTTACAGCTTGCTCAGGATTGAAAACAGTTTTCTGGCTCGTGAGCTGTATCTCCAGATTGAATCGGGGGAATCAAATTTTGCTGATCTGGCCAAGCGGTATGCCGAAGGCCCTGAACGCAACACCAATGGCATTGTTGGGCCCGTCTCACTCACTCAGGCCCACCCACGCCTTGTTGAGAAATTGCGTGTGGCGCAGCCAGGCGTTTTGCTCGAACCCTTCCGGATCGCGGATTGGTGGTTGGTTGTGCGCCTCGAGCGTTATTCGCCAGCCACGTTCACCGACGAAATTTCCGATCGAATGTGCCAGGAGATGTTTGATGCGTGGATTGCAGAGCAAACAGCCACTACCTTGAGTCGTCTTGAGGCTGATTTCAGCGATTTCAATATTTCCTGATGACTCAGTCTGCGCCGTTTCCCCTGCTGAAGCATCCAGCATTTTCTGACCTTTCTGAGGAAGGATCTGACCGTCTCCAGCAATGCACACGCGTTCTGAGGTTTGAGCTTGGGCAACAGCTCTGTGAGCCGGATGACATCCCCGCACGAATTCTTGTGTTGCTCAAAGGCCAGGCCCGATTGGTTGGGCGGCAAAAGGGTCGCCTGACAACGGTTGGTAAGTTCGGGCCTGGAAGTGTGATTGGCGCTGCCAGCCTGCTCAGTGGCAATCCTTGTGAAAATGTGATCGCCTCAGATGAGGTGATCGCCTGCGCGATCCCTGATCAGGACTGGGCTGATCTTTACGCTGCTGAAAATAGCTTCCGCGAGTGGTGCGACAAGCAGCTCTGGCCTCAGGAACTGTTGAGCCTGCTCGAGACCCTGGACGTTGGGACTGCAGAGACGGACAGTTCGCCACTCGAGCAGCTAGAAACTTTGCTGAAGACAGCTCAACGTTGTTCGCCGGAGCCCGATGCAATTGGAGCGGCGATCGACGCCGGCCGGCAGGTCTACGTCACGAGTGCCTGGGGTGATCTGAGCGTTGGTCAGAGGATCACGACCTCATCGGAGCTGCCCAGCTGTGAACTGTTTTCGTTGCGTTTGGTGGCGCTGCCCTCCCAGGACGATTCCGCCCTGGCGCCTCTGGCTCAGATCGATCCAGACAAAGCTCTGACGCCATTTGAATCCATTCAGGATGCTGAAATCCTTCCGCCCGTCAGCAGTTACAGCCCAGAGCGCAATGTTGTTGACAGCCTGCGTCTGATTCGCGCAGACGGTGCGATTCAGGAAACTCTGGCCTGTTTTCAAATGTTGGCGCAGCTGATGAAGCTGCCGTTCCGACGGGATTCCATTGAGAAGGTCCTGCAGGACAACATTCGTCGGGGTCTCAGCCCAAACCTTCAGCTTTGTGGCCAATTGGCCGCAAGTCTTGGATTGCACGTCATGGCTGCGAAAGTGCCGCCGGACGCCGGAACTCGCCTACAGGTGCCCTCCATGCTCCCTTGGCAGGGGGGCTTTGCCTTGGTTGTGGCCAGCAATGAGCAGGGGTTGAAACTCGCTTCTCCAAAAGAGGGGCTCGTGACCATCTCTCCTCAGGATCTGGCCTCGAGCTTTCCCGATGGGATTGAGCTGCTGTTGATGGAGCGCTCCAATGCCACCCCGGATCAGAAATTCGGCCCTGGATGGTTCTGGCCTGCCTTGAAGAGGTATCGCGGCGTTCTGATTCAGGTTTTGGCCGCCAGCTTTGTGGTGCAGTTGTTCACCCTGGCCAATCCTCTGTTGATTCAAGTGATCATCGACAAGGTGATCAGCCAGCGAAGTCTCGACACTTTGCAGGTTCTGGGTATCGCCTTGGTGGTGGTGACGATCCTGGAAGGTGTGCTTGGAAGCCTTAAGACATTCCTGTTCGCTGAAACCACCAATCGCATCGACCAGCGCCTAGGTGCTGAGGTGATCGATCATCTGTTGCGGTTACCTCTTGGATATTTCGATCGTCGGCCGGTGGGTGAATTAGGCACGCGAGTGGCCGAATTGGAGAAAATCCGTAATTTCCTGACGGGTCAAGCTCTCACCACGATTCTCGATGCTGCCTTTTCGGTGATCTACATCCTGGTGATGGTGATCTACAGCTGGCTTCTTACCTTGATCGCTCTTTCTGTGTTGCCGATTCAGATCGGACTAACAGTTCTTGGGGCGCCTCTGTTTCGCCGCCAGTTTCGGGCTGCTGCCGAAGAGAATGCCAAGACCCAAAGCCATCTCGTAGAGGTGCTTACGGGGATTCAGACCGTGAAGGCTCAGAACGTTGAGATGGTCAGCCGCTGGCGCTGGCAGGAATTTTATTCCCAGTACATCGCACGAACGTTTGAGAAGACGATTACGGGAACGGCACTGAATCAGACCAGTCAAGTTCTGCAAAAGATTTCGCAGCTGATGGTGCTCTGGATCGGGGCCTCCATGGTGCTGAACGGTGAGTTGAGCCTGGGTCAGTTGATCGCTTTCAGGATTATTTCCGGCTATGTCACCCAGCCTCTGTTGCGTTTATCCACCATCTGGCAGAACATCCAGGAGCTGAGGGTCAGTTTCGAGCGCCTTGCCGATGTGATTGATACGCCTGAAGAGTCTGATGAGGTGGATAAGTCGAAGGTGATGTTGCCACCGCTTAAAGGTGAGGTCTGCTTTGAAGACCTTTCTTTCAGTTTTCGCCCAGGACAGCCTGAGGTACTGAAGGACATCAACCTGAAGATCAAGACAGGAACTTTTGTCGGAATTGTTGGACAGAGTGGCAGTGGTAAGAGCACGTTGATGAAGCTTTTGCCTCGTCTCTATGAGCCAGGTTCAGGGCGCATCCTCATCGACGGTTATGACATTGCCAAGGTTGAGCTTTATTCGCTGCGCCGGCAAATTGGCATTGTGCCTCAGGATCCCTTGCTGTTCAGTGGCACGGTAAGTGAGAACATTGCACTCACGAATCCTGAAGCTTCCAGCGAGGAAATTGTGCGGGCTGCACGCCTTGCCAACGCTCACGATTTCATCATGGAGCTGGCGAGTGGTTACAGCACGCCTGTCGGCGAGCGTGGTGCTGCTCTCAGTGGAGGCCAGAGACAACGTGTTGCCATTGCACGAACCTTGCTGAGCAATCCGAAGTTGCTTGTGATGGATGAAGCTACGAGTGCATTGGATTACGAAACGGAACGGAAGGTTTGCGACAACTTGCTCGAGAATCTTGATGACCAAACCGTGTTCTTCATTACCCATCGCCTGTCCACAATTCGCCAGGCCGATGTGATCGTGATGCTTCACCAAGGAGCCATCGTTGAGGTGGGCACTCACAACGAGCTGATGTCGCATCGTGGTCGCTATTACGCCCTTTATCGCCAGCAGGAGAGTTCTTGAAAATGACAATGAATCCTAAAAACTTGCCCGCTCTTTTCAAGCAGAGTTCCAGCAATCTCGTCGCAAGATCACGCGCATTGCTCCGTCGTTTTGATCCTGGAGCAGCTCAGGATGCGTCCGATCTCAATACCTACGACGAATCCGTTCTCCAGCAGGGTCGTTTCTGGATGCGCACGGTGACCTGGAGCCTGATTGGCACCACGGTGTTCGGTGTTGCTTGGCTGGCTTTGGCTCGGACGGAGGAGATCGTTGTTGCCGCAGGTCAATTAGAGCCTGTTGGCTCTGTCCAGGACATTCAGATGCCTGTCGGTGGCGTCGTCCAGCAGATCTTGGTGGAGGAGGGCCAGTCGGTGACCGCTGGTCAGGTGTTGATGAAGCTCGATACCGAAGCCAGTGAGCAGCAGCGTCGCAGCCTGGAGACCACGATCAAACTCAAGCAGGAGCAGCTCAGACTGAAGGAGCAGGAAAAACGTCGTTACCTCCAGGTGAACAACGAGGAAGTTCAGATGCTCGAGAACAATCTTGAGCTTCAAATCGAGATTCAGGACCGTTTTGAAGATCTTGAGGAGGCTGGTGCTGCTTCAGAGCTGCAGTACCTAAGTCAGCAAAACACGGTGGAAGAAACCCGGGGTCGTCTGATGCAGACCAAGGCAGATCGCCTGCGCCAGGTTGCTCAGCTTGATCAACAGATGGCTCAGCTCAATTCCGAGTTGGCTGATCTTCAAAGTCGTCTTGCCGAAGCCAGGGTCACGTTGCGTTACCAGCAGCTGCAATCACCGGTGGATGGCGTTGTTTTCGATCTGCAGCCAACCTCTGCAGGTTTCACGGCCCAGTCCACCCAAACCGTGATGAAAGTGGTTCCCTACGGATCGCTTGAAGCGAAGGTTGAGGTTCCCAGCAACAAAATTGGTTTTGTCAAAGTTCCACCTGGCTGCCTGCAAGATCAGTCCATGTGTATGAAGGCTGATATCAGTATTGATTCTTACCCCTCAACAGACTTCGGCGTTTTGGAGGGGAGGGTGACCCGCATAGGTTCCGATGCTTTGCCTCCTGATCCTCAGGAACAGCGTCAGGAACTCAGCTTCCCAGTCACTGTTCGGCTCGATCAGCAGATGCTGGAGTTGAAAAGTGGATCCAAGCTTCCACTTCAGGTGGGTATGAGCCTCACAGCCAACATCAAATTGCGCAAGGTCTCCTATTTGCAGCTTCTGTTGGGTGGATTCCAGGACAAGGCAGAGTCGCTGCAAGAGCTCTGAAATTGATGCGAATTCTTTTCGTTCATCAAAACTTTCCTGGTCAATATCTTCATATCGTTCAGCGTTTAGCCCGTCAGGGAAGCCATCAACTTGTGGCACTCGGGATCAATCAATTAGATACGGATCGGCCCCTGCCTGAATCACTGAAATACTTCCGATATCCCCTGGCCCAGGGAAATACCAAGGGAATTCATCGTTGGGTGATGGAGATGGAGTCAAAGACGATTCGAGCTGAGGGCTGTGCGCGTGCCGCCCAAGAACTGAAGACCAAAGGCTTCACACCTGATCTCATTTGTGCGCACCCAGGCTGGGGTGAAGCGCTTTTCCTCAAGACGGTTTGGCCTGATTCACCGTTGCTCTGCTACCAGGAATTCTTTTACAACAATCAAGGATTTGACTCCAATTTTGATCCGGAATTTGATCGGGATTCGAGCTGGCAAGACGAAGCCCGTTTGAGGATGAAAAATGCCTATCTCCACCTCACGCTGGACCAGGCCGACTGGAATATTTCGCCCACTCGTTTTCAGGCCAGCAGTTTCCCTGCCCATTGGCAGCGCATGATCAGCGTCATCCATGACGGCGTGGATACCCAAAAAGCCTGTCCCAATCCTTCCGCCGCTTCACTCACGCTTCCCGATGGCACTGTTCTTGAGCAGGGCCAGCCGATTGTCACCTTCGTGAATCGCCGTCTTGAGCCTTACCGCGGTTGCCATACCTTTCTGCGGGCTTTGCCTTCGCTCCAGGAGCAATGCCCTGAGGCCCAAATCGTGATCGTTGGTGAGACCACCGGGGTTAGTTACGGCGCTGCTTGTGCTGAAGGGGAGTGGAAGGACAAGTTCCTGGCGGAGATCGAGGGGCGGTATGACCCCTCCAGGGTGCACTTCACCGGGACGCTGCCCTATGGGCAGTTCATTCCGTTGCTGCAACTCAGCGCTTGCCACGTTTATCTCACCTATCCCTTCGTGATGAGTTGGAGCTTGCTCGAGGCGATGGCCTGTGGTTGTGCTGTTGTTGGCTCCGATACTGCGCCGGTGCGAGAGGTGATTCGCCACGGAGAGAATGGTTTATTGGTCGATTTCTTCTCCCCCGCTGATCTGGCTTCTGCCGTTGTGGAGCTTCTTCAAGACCGTGAGCGTGCGACAGCCTTCGGTGTTGCTGCTCGCAGCACAGTGCAACGCACCTACGATTTGGATGTCTGCGTGCAACGCCAGCTGTCCTTGATGGACCTTGTGGCAAGCGGCAGCATCATTGCTTAGGTCAGCGGGCAGACTGAGCCGGAATTAATGGGTCTGGAGTCTTGAGTCAACTGCAGAGCCTGAGGGGCATGGTGGATCTGCTGCCGGAGACCCTGCAGCGCTGGCAGGCGGTGGAAGCTGTGGCGCGGGAGCATTTTCTGCGTTCCGGTTTTGGAGAGATCCGCACTCCGTTGCTGGAGAGCACAGATCTTTTCTGTCGTGGCATCGGTGAGGGCACCGATGTGGTGGGAAAGGAGATGTACAGCTTCAGCGATCGGGGTGATCGCTCATGCACCCTGAGACCGGAAGGCACCGCATCGGTGGTGCGGGCGGCAGTGCAGCACGGTCTGCTCAGTCAGGGGACCCAGAAACTCTGGTATTCCGGGCCGATGTTCCGCTATGAGCGCCCCCAAGCGGGGCGTCAACGTCAGTTTCATCAGATCGGTGTGGAGTGGTTGGGGGCGGGAAATGCCCGCAGTGATGTGGAAGTGATCGCCCTGGCCTGGGATCTTTTGGCGCAGCTCGGGGTTGGTGGCCTGGAGCTGGAGATCAACAGCCTTGGCACCCCGGAGGATCGCCAGGCCTACCGAGAGGCACTGGTGGCCTGGTTAGAGCAGCGGATGGATCAGTTGGATGCCGATTCGCAAGCACGGTTGACGACCAATCCGTTGCGGATTCTCGATTCAAAAAACCCGGCAACCCAAGCCTTACTCGAGCAGGCACCAACGTTGGCAGATGCCCTCAGCCCAGACAGCCGCCATCGTTTCGCAGCAGTGCAGGAGGGGTTGACCGCTCTTGGGATTTCCTATCGGCTCAATCCACGGCTGGTGCGGGGGCTCGACTACTACGGACACACTGCCTTCGAGATCACGAGTGACCAGCTGGGAGCTCAGGCCACTGTGTGTGGCGGCGGCCGTTACGACGGTCTGATCGGCCAGCTGGGGGGCCCCGCTACCCCCGCCATCGGATGGGCGCTTGGGATGGAACGGCTGTTGCTTGTGCTTGAGGCGGCTGCTCAGGCTGATCCGCAGGGTCCGGCGGCTCGGCTGGTGCGTCCGCAGGCTCCCGACGCTTATCTGGTCAATCGCGGCGACAGGGCCGAATCGGCCGGCCTTTCACTGGCGCGAGCCCTGCGTCAGCAAGGACTCATGGTGGAGCTGGACAGCTCAGGATCGGCTTTCGGTAAGCAGTTCAAGCGAGCTGATCGCAGTGGTGCCCGCTGGGCCTTGGTGCTTGGTGATGAGGAGGTTGAGCGTGGTGAGGTGCGGTTGAAGCCGCTGAACCAGCAGTCGGAGGAATCCACCGTTGCGTTGAGTGGAATCGCCGCGATGGTGGGGCTGCTGCGGAGCCGTTGAATTTGAGATGTTGATTCACCTCGTCACCGGTGGTGCCGGATTTCTTGGATCGCATCTGGTTGATCGGCTGATGCAGGCTGGCGATGAGGTGATTTGCCTCGACAATTACTTCACGGGTCGAAAGGCCAACATCGCTCGCTGGATTGGTCATCCCCGTTTTGAGCTGATTCGTCACGATGTGACCGAGCCGATCAAGCTCGAGGTGAATCGGATCTGGCACCTGGCCTGCCCTGCATCGCCGATTCATTACCAGTGCAATCCTGTTAAGACCGCAAAAACCAGTTTTCTCGGTACCTACAACATGCTGGGTCTGGCCCGTCGTGTTGGGGCCCGTTTGTTGCTGGCCAGCACGAGTGAGGTGTATGGCGATCCGGAGGTGCATCCCCAGCCGGAGGATTATCGCGGCTGTGTGAACACCATTGGTGTGCGCAGTTGTTACGACGAGGGCAAACGCATCGCTGAGACCCTTTGCTTTGATTACCAGCGGATGAGTGGCGTGGAAGTGCGGGTGATGAGAATTTTCAACACTTATGGGCCGCGCATGTTGGCTGACGATGGCCGGGTGGTGAGCAATTTCATCGTGCAGGCGCTGCGGGGTGAACCGCTGACGCTGTATGGAGACGGGTCCCAAACCCGCTCCTTTTGTTATGTGAGTGATCTGATCGAGGGGATGATCCGGTTGATGAACGGATCCCATACAGGGCCCATCAATGTCGGTAATCCTGATGAATTCACCATCCGTCAGCTGGCTGATTTGGTGCGCGCTCGGATCAATCCCAACCTTCCATTGATCGAGAAACCGTTACCGCAGGATGACCCGTTGCAGCGCCAGCCTCTGATCGATCTTGCCCGAAAGCAGCTCAACTGGCAGCCGACTGTGTCACTGGAGCAGGGGCTGGACCCGACCATCGAGTCTTTCCGTAAGGTCCTCGAATCCGGTGACCAGATAGGAGCGTGACGATTCAAAGAATCTGCTGCATCGGAGCGGGCTACGTCGGTGGCCCGACGATGGCGGTGATCGCGGATCGCTGCCCGCAGATTCATGTCACGGTGGTGGACCTCAATCAGGCCAGGATTGATGCCTGGAACGATGAAGATCTCAGCCGGCTCCCCGTTTATGAGCCCGGTTTGGATGCGGTGGTGGGTCGAGCCAGGGGACGCAATCTGACCTTTTCCACGGAGGTTGAAGCGTCGATCTCCGCGGCGGACATGGTTTTCATTTCAGTCAATACCCCCACCAAGACAAAAGGCCTTGGGGCTGGTCAGGCCAGCGATTTACGTTGGGTTGAGGCCTGCGCTCGCACCGTGGCTCAAGCAGCCACCGGCCACACAATTGTGGTTGAGAAGAGCACCCTGCCGGTGCGGACAGCTGCAGCAATTCAGACGATTCTTGCTGCGGCTCAAAATGACGATGTGGAACGTCGTTTTTCCGTGCTTTCCAATCCCGAGTTTTTGGCAGAGGGCACCGCAATCGCTGATCTGGAGGCGCCCGACCGGGTGTTGATCGGTGGGGATGATCCCGACGCCATCAATGCCCTGGCTGGGATCTACGGCCATTGGGTGGCGGAAGAGAAGATCCTGCGCACGAATCTGTGGAGCAGCGAACTGTCCAAGCTCACCGCGAATGCCTTCCTAGCCCAGCGGATCAGTTCAATCAATTCGATCGCGGCGTTCTGCGAAGCGAGCGGCGCCGATGTACGGGAAGTGGCTCGGGCGATCGGAACAGATAGCCGTATTGGCCCCAAGTTCCTCAGTGCAGGGCCTGGATTCGGGGGCAGTTGTTTTCAGAAAGATATTCTCAACCTGGCGTATCTCTGCCGTCATTTCGGTCTGCCGGAAGTGGCGGACTACTGGGAAAGTGTGGTTCAAATGAACACTTGGCAACAGCACCGTATTGCCCGGTTAGTGGTGCAAAAGTTGTTCGGCACTGTGACGGGCAAACGGCTCGCGGTGCTTGGTTTTGCCTTCAAGGCCAACACCAACGACACCCGAGAGGCTCCGGCGATCCGTGTCTGCGCTGATTTGCTGGAAGAGGGGGCGCAGCTTGCAATCCATGATCCCAAGGTGGCCACGGCTCAGATGGGACGAGATTTGAAGCAGGACGAGTCTGCGGTATTGGATTCAAGCGGCAGCTGGTGCCGCTCAGATTCCATTGAGGCTGCGGTGGCGGGTGCCGATGCGGTTTTGATCCTCACGGAGTGGGAGCAGTATCGGCAGCTGAAATGGGCTGATCTCGCTTTAAGAATGCGTCGTCCCGCCTGGGTGTTTGACGCTCGGGCTGTTACGGAGTCTCAGCAGGTGAGGGCAGCTGGTTTGAGTCTCTGGAAGGTGGGTGACGGAGAGGGTTGATGACACGCACGGTTTTGGTCACCGGTGCCGCCGGTTTCATCGGAGCGGCCCTGAGCCAGCGTTTGCTCCTGAGGGGTGATCGAGTGGTTGGCCTCGACAATCTGAACGACTACTACGACCCGGCTTTGAAGCAGGCCCGTCTCCGGGAGATCGAGGCGGTTGCCCCCAGCAATGCCTGGCGCTTCGAGCGGATGTCATTGGAGGACGGAGATGCGCTGATGGACCTGTTCGCTGCGGAGACTCCTTCGGTGGTGGTCAATCTCGCTGCCCAGGCGGGGGTGCGTTATTCGCTGGAGAACCCTGCCGCGTACATCCAGAGCAACCTGGTGGGCTTCGGACACATCCTGGAGAGCTGTCGCCATCACGGTGTTGGCCATCTGGTGTATGCCTCCAGCAGTTCGGTGTACGGCGGTAATCGCAACCTTCCCTTTCACGAGCGTCAAGCGGTGAACCACCCGGTGAGCTTGTACGCCGCCAGCAAGAAGGCCAATGAGTTGATGGCTCACACCTACAGCCATTTGTATGGCCTGCCGGCCACCGGGCTGCGTTTTTTCACTGTGTATGGGCCCTGGGGCAGGCCAGATATGGCGCCGATGCTGTTTGCAAGGGCGATCCTGGCCGGTGAACCGATCAAGGTGTTCAACCACGGCAAGATGCAGCGCGACTTCACTTACATCGACGACATCGTTGAAGGGGTTCTGCGCTGTTGCGACAAGCCAGCTACAGCCAATCCCGATTTCGATTCTCTGCACCCGGATCCGGCGACCGCAGCAGCACCGCATCGTTTGTTCAATATCGGCAACAGCCAGCCCACCGAGCTCATGAGCTTCATCACAGTGATGGAGCAGGCCTTGGGCCGCGAGGCTGTGAAGGATTTTCAGCCGATGCAGCCAGGTGATGTGGTGGCAACAGCGGCCGAAACCGAAGCATTGGAGCGATGGGTGAGCTTCCGCCCTTCCACCTCGATTGAAACCGGTGTGAACAATTTCGCGCGTTGGTACCGGACCTACACAGGCCGTTAACCAATAAAAAAAGCCGGCCTTTCAGCCGGCTAATGATGAAAAGTAACCTGCTGGATCAGGCGGAACCAACGCCTGTATAGGCACCGTAGAAGAACAAACCAACCACAAACAGAACGGCCATTCCCCCAGCTGTTGCAACCAACCAAAGGGGAAGAACACCTTCGGTCCAACGTGAACGCCAGGGAACTGCTGGTCGGCCATCTGGTAGGCGATCAGGGATTCGACCGTCTGGATAGAGAGACTTCTTGCTGCTCATGGTTCTGACCCT
>QCTY01000050.1:0-11740 GCA_003208975.1 Synechococcus sp. AG-676-F02 | reverse complement strand
CGCCGCTGACTACCTCAATCAGCGGGAGCAGGGCCTTTCGGCGGGGGACGCACTGGAGGAAGTGGCGGCCACTCCGAGCCATGAACCCATTGGCCTCAGCTTCGGAGACAGCGAATGACCATGCCGAACTCCATGCCCAGCAAGGCAGCGGTCGTGATCGTGGGCGGCGGCATGGCCGGCCTTAGCTGCGCTGCCTCCCTTGCACGTCGTGGCATCACGGACGTGGTTCTGCTGGAAGCACACACACTGGCCCATGCCAAGGCCAGCAGTTTCGGCGAAACACGCATGTTCCGGGAGATGTATTCCGACCCGGTGCTTTGCCGACTGGCGCAGGAGGCCAACAGGCTCTGGCGTGAGGAAGAGATCCACGCAGGAGAACAGCTGCGTGAGACCCACGGTTTGCTGTTTTACGGCGAAAGCTGGGATCAAGAAACGATCGAGGGATCCATCCCTGGTGCCCGCCGCGTCATGGACGACCAGGGCATCCCCTACGAGGCTCTCGATGCCAGCCAGATCGCCAGCCGTTTCCCACTGAAACCGAAGGCCGACTTCACCGGTTTGTTTGAACCCACCGCGGGGGCCGTGCGCAGCGACAAGGTGGTCGCCCACTGGATCAACACCGCCCGCAACGCCGGTCATCAGCTGATCGAACACTGCCCCGTGGCCGGTCTCGATGCTGATGGCGGGGGTGTGACCCTGGAGAACGGTGAGCACATCGCAGCGGGACAGCTGGTTGTGGCCTGCGGCATCTGGAGCCAGCTGCTGCTGGCTCCCCTGGGTCTGGCGCCGAAATTGGAGGTATGGCCCATGCTCTGGGCCCATTACACCGTCGATCCAGAGCTGGCCGATCGTTATCCCCAGTGGTTCTGCTTCCAGCGGGAGCGAGGGGACGACGGTGGGCTTTATTACGGCTTCCCCGTCCTCAGCCGAACCGACGATGGACGCCCGCGGATCAAAGCCGGGATCGACTGGGCCCCCAAGGAGCTGCGGGTCGCTGAACCCAATGCGATGACCACGGAACCCCCGGCCCGCCTGGTGGAGCTGCTTGACACCTTCTTGTTCAACGAGCTGGAGGGTGTGAGGGAGCGCGTGGAAACCGTGATCAGCCCTTATTCCATGGCAAGCGATGTGAATTTCGTGCTGGATCGACTCACACCGAGGCTCAGCCTGTTCGCTGGAGGCTCCGGCCAGGCCTTCAAGTTCGCCCCCCTGATCGGCGATTCCCTGGCACGGCTCGCCGCAGGCGAACAACCAGCCGTGGACCTCGCCTGCTGGAGCCATCACCGCGACGCCGTCAGCGCCTGACCCCTCCCCCACCAACTGATGTCTGAAATCCCCGCGAGCCAACGCTCCTGGTGGCGACAGCCACCCCTCTGGGTCGGCGCCATTCCCCTGCTGATTTTCTTGCTGGTCTCCGCCGTCGACCTCGCTCTAGCCAAGCACTTCACCGAGAACGGCAAAGCCGTTATCAGTGATGCCCTGGGTGGGGTCTGGCAGTGGATGGTGGTTCTGCTGTTCCTGGTCGCCCTGATTCTGGCCATCAGCCCCGCCGGCAAACTCCGTCTCGGAGGGGCGGAAGCCAAACCAAGTCTCAAATTCTTCGATTGGTGCGCCGTACTGATCTGTACCCTGCTGGCGGGTGGTGGTGTCTTCTGGTCAGCGGCAGAGCCCCTGTACCACTTCCAAACGCCCTCGCCCGTCTTCAAAGGCATCGAAGGTGGCACCGCCGCCGCAGTGGATCCCGCTTTGGCAGTGAGTTTTCTGCACTGGGGATTTCTGGCCTGGGCCCTGGTAGCCACGACCACCACCATCACCTTCTCCATTCTCGAGCAGCGCGGTGAACCGTTGCGTCCGCGCACCCTGCTTGTAAATATTGTTCCCCGCAGCTGGGTGGACGGACCTCTGGGTCACCTCGCTGACGGGCTCTCGGTGGTGTCTGCCATTGCAGGCACCGTTGGCCCCCTCGGTTTTCTCTCACTTCAGCTCAGTAACGCTGCTGGACAACTGCCCTGGCTCACCGACAGTGCAGGCCTGCAATCTTTGGTGGTGCTGCTGCTGACAGCTGTGTTCGCCACATCCACCGTCAGTGGCATTCAGAAGGGAATCAAATGGCTCTCAGAGCTGAATGTATGGCTCACTCTCGCGATGGCGGCGGGGCTCTTGCTGCTGGGGCCGGGGCTATGGCTGATTGGGCATTTCTTCAGCGGATTCCTGACGTATCTGATTCACCTGCCGCAGATGGCCCTCACGCCGAATGTGGCTCCGAACGACTGGATCAACGGATGGACGGTCTTCTACTGGGGCTGGTTTCTGGGATATGCCCCGCTGATGGGCTTGTTCACTGCCGGGGTGAGCCGCGGCCGCAGCATTCGTGAGCTGGTGCTGGCAGTAGCCATCCTCTGCCCGATCGTGACAAACATTTGGTTCACTCTGCTGGGCGGAACCGGACTCCACATGGAGCTGGCAGGTGGTGGCATTGGTGAGGCACTGGCCCAGAACGGTGCCGCAGCAGCACTGCTGAGCATTCTCAGCCAACTGCCACTGGCGGCGTTGCTGATTCCGGTGGGACTGGTGCTGGTGGTGCTGTTCATGTGCACAAGCGCCGATTCAATGAGCTACGCAGCGGCCATGGTCGTGAGTGGGAGAAACGAACCGCCTGCTTTTCTGCGCCTGTTCTGGGCCCTGATGATCGGCAGCCTCACCCTGGTGCTTCTGCGGATCGGATCCGGACTGGGAGACAGCACCTCCATCGATGCGTTGCAGGCCTTCATCGTGATCACGGCGGTGCCTGTCACACCATTGGTGCTCGCCACGTTGTGGTCTGCGCCGCGGCTGGCCTGGAAGGAAGCCAAGCGGGAGGGACTCAGCTGAGGCAGTACACCAATCTCAAACCGACTGACGTTCGGGGCGAAGGAGCCTGTTGTGGATCAAATCCTTCACTAGAGCTTTTCACCATCATTGGTCGGGGGCCCTGGATGCTTTCTCCACGCTGAATGGAGATCAGCCTTATCTGCTGTAAACCGATCACCGCTGCCGTTGCCTTCGCCTCGGCCTTCCCACGCAACAGTGCCTCCGCCATCAGGGTCTGTTGCAACTTGCGGTCTGCGTCTTCATCCGCCATCGACTGCATCCCCTGCTGACGCACCCCCGGAATGGCGCCAACGGTCTGGATGAACGAGTTGAAGTTGGCGGGAGTCACATCAGCCGATACCCCTGCTCTGGCCACGAACCGCTTCTCCACACCGTTGACTCGCTGGTGGCTTGTTGGAGCTGCAACCGTGAGTATCCCCTGCACCAGCGGCTGAAGCTCCCGCCGCAGTCGCCCAAGGCGGTGATTGAGCTGTTGCATCACCGCCTGTTCGCTGCGTCCTTCACCGGTCACCGCAAGAGAAAACCGAAAACGCACGGCGGGGCTGGCGGCCTGCTCCCGCACCGAAAGCTCCAGCTGGGTGCCGTCACAAGCTGCAGACGCAGCCTGGACGCGCGTGGCAAGACCGGTGACAGCCGCATTGATCAGCAATACACCAACCCCGCAACGCGACAAAAGCCGACAGCAGACCATCAGGGCTCAGCAACTGGTCGAGGTTTAGCTCCAATCGACCATGCGAAGGAAACGGAACCGTGTCCGAGTAACCACCAGCTGTGACTGGATCTGTCTGACTCGGGGGCATGCGCCTCAGCTGGCACCCGCCCAGCTGCCATGAAGACCATGGGGCACGGCCAACGGCAGCTCCAACACTGCCACCTCTGAGAGATCTCGAGCATCGAGAATCACCAGATCCGACGACGCGCGGGCTCCGTTCCAGACCAGGTCCAGCACCCAGCCGTCGTCCTCGGAGTCAGCTCCAGGGCGACGCACCATCAACGGCTCACTGACGAAGCCTCTGGGTGCAGCACTCCAGGTGTGGGTGGATCCAGTGGCCAGATCAAGCTTCTGGATCGCCTGCAGCGGATCGTTTCCAGACTCCCGCTCGGTAACAGCCATCCAGGCATACCGAGCGCTAAGGCCTTGACGCTGGGGATTCACCATGGCGAATTCGCAGGTGCGGTTGCTGATGCGCTCGGTCTGCACTGATTCCCGGCTGAGATCCAGACGGCAGCGATGAAGGATCCCCTCCGGCACCTTGTCAAAATCGACCTGGGCGAAGTCATCGTCGGGTCCGATGGAGGGGAAGTCGTCGTAAACAATGCTCTCCACCACCACCTGATCGCCATCCTCGAAAGCATTGAGGTGGTGAAACACAAATCCATCCGGCGCATCAAGGATGCGGGGCGGCTGGCCGGCAAAGCAACCGGAATCCCGGGGAATCAGCCAGAAGCGACCTTTGCCGCCAGGCTGAGACTTCAGACACTGGGCCGCTCCCTTTTCTCCGGTGACAAACGGAAGAGGATTGAACGCAATAGCGTTCTGGAGGAACACCGCCCAGTTGGGTGTGATGGCAAAGTCGTGCAGAAAGGCGAAACCGGAGAAGCTGTCGGAGCGGTCATGCAGAAGAGTTCCGGCATCCGAACCATCTGTGGCGAACTCCATCAAGCGAATGGTGCTGCGCGGTCCGGTCTTCACTCCGAAAGTGACCATGCAGGGCCGGCCGTTATGGCCGGGATCAAAGCGGGGATGGGCGCTGAAAGCCTCGCCCTTCTTCAACACGCCATCAAGATGGGAGAGGCCACGGGTCTCGAGGCTGAGAGGGTCGAGAGCGTGGGGCTCGGCGGCTTCCCACAGAGCCAGCAGCTGATCGCCGAGCCGCACCACGTTGGTGTTGGCGATGTTCTTCAAACGTAGATCAAAGGCATTCGCGAGCCGGCCACCGGGCTTCTGGCTACCGAACACACCGCGATAAAGCACCTTGCCGGCCTTTTCCTCCGCCAGCCAGCCCTCGGTGCGCACATAGCGATTGCTCAGTTGAACAGTGCCGTTGTCAAACCGCATGGCCGCGATCATGCCGTCGCCATCGAAAGGGTGATGAACGCGGTGACCATCCCGCTCCATCCGGCCGGGTCCATTTCGGTAAAAAGTGCCGTTTAGCTCAGCTGGAACCATTCCACTCACCGGGTTCAACACCACGGCAGTGAGTTCCTCTTCCACGTTGACGAAGGCGCTGGCCCAGTCGCTGCGGCTGTAGCTGCGGATGGGGGCGACGGTCACAGGTGAAACATCAACGTTTGTCTATCATCTCGTAACGGACTGTAAAGCGCGGCAACGGAGTCAGTTCGCGCCGGCTTGCTCCAGCACACCCTTACTACTGGGAACGGCGCCAGCACGGCGAGGATCAACCTCGGTGGACATGCGCAGGGCACGGGAAAAAGCCTTGAAACAAGCTTCCACGATGTGGTGGGAATTGACGCCATCCAGCTGACGGATATGCAGGGTCATTCCGCTGTTGTTCACCACGGCCACGAAAAATTCCTTGACCAGTTCAGTGTCGTAACTGCCAATTTTCTGGCTGGGAATAGCAAGCCCGTAGCTGAGGTGCGGCCGCCCGGAACAATCAAGGGCCACCTGAACCAGAGCCTCATCCAGCGGGGCCACAAAATGCCCGAAACGTTGAATGCCACGTCGATCACCGAGGGCCTGGGCAAGGGCCTGACCCACAGCGATCCCGACGTCTTCATTGGTGTGGTGATCATCGATGTGGGTATCACCCACCGCATTGATCTGCAGATCGATCAGCCCATGGCTGCTGATCTGGTGGAGCATGTGGTCAAGAAACGGCACGCCGGTGCTGATCTGACACTGGCCGACACCATCAAGATTGAGGCGCACCTTCACGTCGGTTTCACCGGTGACCCGATGGATGTCTCCCTGACGTGCCATCACAAACGCTCCAGTGTCCTCATCGTGCCTCACATTCCGTTGACGCAGTAGCCCGCATCCACATAAATGGTCTGGCCGGAAATGCCACTGGCCAGGTCACTCAGTAAGAAGGCTGCGGTGCCGCCAACCTCCATCTGCGTGACGGTACGGCGCAGGGGAGCCTTCTCCTCAACGTTGTGGATCATGTCGAGGATTCCGCCGATGGCTGAGCTGGCGAGTGTCCGTATCGGGCCTGCGCTGATGGCATTAACGCGCACCTGCTTCTCAGGGCCCAACTCTGCCGCGAGATAACGCACTGAAGCTTCCAGAGCAGCTTTGGCCACACCCATCACGTTGTAGTTGGGGATCGCCCGTTCAGCCCCCAGATAGGAGAGGGTGATCACGCCGGCTTTCTCGCTAAATAGCGGCTTGGCGTGGGCACAGAGTGGAGCGAGGGAGTAGGCGCTGATATCGAGGGAGCGGGCAAAACCCTCCGCAGTGGTGGCGCTGTAGTCGCCGATCAACTCTTCCTTGCCGGCAAAGGCCAGGCAGTGGACAAGACCATCAAGAACGCCCCACTTGTTCTTGATTTCATTGAAGACCTCAGCCATCTGATCGGCATCCTGCACATTCAGGGGCAGAAACAGGCTGGGCTCGAGCGGTGCGGTGAGTTCACGAACCTTGGCTTCAAAGCGACCCTTTTCATCCGGTAGGTAGGTGATGCCCAGCTCTGCACCGGCTGCCTTGAGCTGCTGAGCAATCCCCCAGGCGATCGAACGATTGTTGGCGATGCCGGTGACGAGAATCTTCTTGCCGGTGAGATCAAGCAGCATCGGAGCGGACCGGAACGGTTTAGATCGCGCGATTCTCCCCTATCCCCCGCCAAGATCTCGCTTCAACATTCTTCAAAGGCCGGTGCCAACCGTCCAAATCACACCAATCCCTGGGGATCTTCCGAGAGAGTTCGTCTCCAGAGATGCGCTGGAACAACTGCTGGCGGAGGAATTCCCCGAAGCGGAAGGATCCCTCAGCCCGATTCGAGGAGGGCGCCGGGCCGCCGAAGCCAAGTTGGCCCAGGTCAATCCGGCGCGTTACGCCAAAAGCCGCAACCATCTCAATGGCGCGGTGACTGGTCTATCCCCATACATCCGCCATGGCGTTCTCACACTTGCAGAAGTGAGGGATGCGGTGTTTCAGCGAATCCGCAACCGAAATGACGGCAGCAAGCTGATCAACGAGCTGGGCTGGCGCGACTTCTGGCAACGGATGTGGCTGGAGTTAGGTGAAGGCATCCACGACGATCAGGAAGAGCCCAAGACAGGCCATGCAGCAGGCAGTTATGCCAAGGAGCTCCCTGCTGATGTGCGTGAGGGAACCACGGGGCTGGCCTGTATGGATGGGTTCCGCGATGAGCTGGTGACCACAGGCTGGCTGCACAACCATGCCCGTATGTGGATGGCGGCCTGGTTGGTGCACTGGCGTCGCGTGCATTGGAAAGCAGGAGCTGACTGGTTTCTGGAGCACCTGGTCGATGGCGACCCTGCCAGCAACAACCTCAGCTGGCAGTGGGTGGCCAGCACCTTCAGCCACAAGCCTTACTTCTTCAACAGAGACAACCTGGTGCGCTATGGCGGCACACGGCATTGCGACGACTGCAGCAGCGTTGGCCGTTGCCCCTTCGACGGCAGCTATGAGCAGCTGGAGAGCCAATTGTTTGCACCAATGCCGGCGATCCGCAGCAGCGGCAATGGCGGAAATGCCCGCAACCGACGCCGCAACGGTGCCAGCGCCGCCTTAGCTCGGCCCAAGCGATAAGACCCGTAGGACGCCACGACGATGAAACGACCGATTCTTTGGATTCATGAGGAGGCCCTCGGCCCAAACAATCCCGCGCTGCGGGCCTGGCCCGAGGCGCCGGCCCTGTTCGTCTTCGACACGCAGTGGATTCAGGGCAGCCGGATCAGCCGCAAACGGCTGGGGTTTCTCTATGAAACCGCCCTGGAGTTGCCTCTAACCCTGCGCAAAGGAGATGTGGCCGCTGAAGTTCTGGCCTTCGCGCATCGCCACCGGGCCGACGGCGTGGTGACAAGCACCGGAGTGGACCCACGGCTGCAGCAGATCGCCGAAGCGATCCAAACAGTGCTGCCCCTGCAGGAACTGGATCCCGATCCCTTTGTGGAGCTGCCCCGGCCGCCACGACTGGGGCGATTCAGTCGCTACTGGCGCGAAGCCGAACCCGTGGTTTGGGAGAGCTATTCCCCAACGGGTTGATCCCGCAACAGCTGCTCCACTCGCCGCAGTTCCTCCACCGGGCTGGTGAGCAGCTCCCCCTCCTCCAAAGCGGGCAGCTGGACAGGAACCACCTGCTCAGGTTTTCGGGGTGGCTCGGTCCACTGCCAGCGGTCTTCAGGCGCGCGGTCCAGACAGAGGGCCTCCAGCTCCTTGGCCAGCAGATCTCTCACATCACGGCGGGCGACCGCTTCAAAAAATTCAGCTCGATCGGCGAGGCCGGAACTGAAGGGTCTGCTGCCATTGCCGTTAAACAATCGAGCCGGATCCGGTAACCAGCGCGGGCGACAGATCCCTTCAAAGCTGGTGTCGGTCTCCAGATGAATGTGCAGACCAAAACCATCGGGTTGATTCACCACCGCAACCCCGTCGTGGGGCTCGTAGCGCTGCAGCGCGAACAGGCGCCAGCTGGGCGGCTCAACGGGGGCGGCGCAGGAAGCCAACCCCAACAAACCACCAAGAAGCATCCCCCGCCGCATCCATTCGCTCAGGCCTCTCGCCATCCTGATGGAACGTCGCTTTTTCAGTCGCCGCGTCATGGCTTTGACACCCTCCACCATGCTGGCGCTCGGAACTCCCCTGCCCGCATTCGATTTGCCTCTGGTCAGCGCAGGACGCCTCAACAGCCAGCAACTGATGGGGAAACCAGTGCTGCTGATGGTGATCTGCGCCCACTGCCCTTTCGTTAAACACGTGGAGCCGGAACTCACCCGGCTGGAGCAGGACTTCGCCGGGAGAGTGCAGCTGGTGGGCGTGAGCAGCAACAGCCTGATCACCCATCCTCAGGACGGACCACAGCAGTTGGCCGATCAGGCACGACGCCTTGGCTGGCAGTTTCCTTACCTGCTGGATGAACAGCAGAGCCTGGCCCGGGATCTTCGGGCGGCCTGCACTCCGGAGTTCTATGTGTTCGCCGAGCAGGCTGATGGCCTTCAGACCCTCCGCTATCGCGGACAGTTGGATGGAAGTCGGCCAGGCAACGACCAACCGCTAAACGGCAAGGACCTGCGCGATGCCATGCATGCCGTGCTTGATGGAACGGCCGTGAATCCAGACCAGCAGGCTTCTGTGGGCTGCAACGTGAAGTGGAACCCCGGACATGAACCTGAGTGGTTCGGCTGAGCCCCCTTAAGATTCGCTTTATGCAGGTTCCCCCCTTCAGCCTCAGCCAGCAGATCAGCGATCTGGGCACGGATCTAGAGGAGGCAGTACTCCAGGTGCTGCGCAGCGGCCAGTACATCGGTGGAGCTGCGGTCAAAGCGTTTGAAGATGCCTTCGCCACCAGTGTGGAAACGTCCCATGCCGTGGGTTGCAACAGTGGAACCGATGCTCTGATCCTGGGGTTGCGGGCCCTGGACATCGGTCCAGGCGATGAAGTCATCACCTGCTCTTTCAGCTTCTTTGCCACTGCTGAAGCCATCAGTGCTGTGGGCGCCACACCGGTGTTTGTGGATGTGGACCCAACGACTTTTCTGATCGATCTCGATCAGATCGAAGCTGCAATCACACCAGCTACCAAGGCCTTGTTGCCGGTGCACCTGTTCGGGCGTCCGGTGGACATGACCCGGCTGATGGCCATCGCCGAGGCTCACCATCTCAACGTTGTCGAGGACTGTGCCCAGGCCACCGGTGCTCGTTGGAAGGGCCAACCGGTGGGCAGCTTCGGTGATGTGGGCTGCTTCAGCTTCTTTCCCACCAAAAATCTCGGCGCTGCGGGAGACGGTGGCGCAGCGACAACCAACGATGCCGGCATCGCTCAGACAATGCGCGAGCTGGCGGTGCATGGAATGCCCGAGCGATACCTCCACACCGCCCTTGGCTACAACAGCCGCCTTGATGCGATGCAGGCCGCGGTGCTGAATGTGAAGCTGCCGCGGCTCACAGGTTGGGTGGAGCGCCGGGCCGAGATCGCAGCGCGATACAGGGAGCAACTCGCCGACCTGCCTGGACTCTGCTTGCCCTCAACCGAACTGGGCCACAGCTGGAATCAATTCGTGGTGCGCATCAACAGCGCCCGGGATGATTTCAGACAGATCCTTCAGGACAGGGGGGTCAGCACGATCATCTACTACCCGATCCCCATCCACAGCCAACCCGCCTATGCCCATCTCGGCCAGGCGAAAGGCTCACTACCGATCACTGAACAGCTTTGCCAACAGGTGCTCAGCCTGCCGATCTTCCCTGAACTCAGTGAGCAGCAGCAGCAAACCGTGATCGCAACACTGCACAAACTGCTGCGGGTGCAAGCTCCAACGCAGTTGCCCCAGAGCGGTAATCAGGATCGGATGGTCGCGTAAAGCGCCTTGAACTTGGCCTGCTGCGCTTTGTGGTTAATCAGCGGTTCCGGATAGCCCCTGCGCTCCAAGGCAGGGATCTCACCACTGAGCAAATCCCTGGTGTTCACATGCCGCAACTCAGGCACCCACCGGCGGATGTACTCGCCCTCGGCATCAAACTTGCTGGCTTGAGTGGCCGGATTGAAGATCCGAAGGGGCTTGGGATCCATGCCGCTGCTGGCACTCCATTGCCAGCCGCCGTTGTTGGCCGCCAGATCACCATCCACCTCAAGCTCCATGAAGGCGCGTTCACCCCAGCGCCAATCACAGATCAGATCCTTCACAAGAAAGGACGCCACGATCATGCGACAGCGGTTGTGCATCCAACCGCATTGATTGAGCTGCCGCATCGCCGCGTCAATGATCGGCATGCCGGTCTGGCCGTCCTTCCAGGAGCTGAACCAGTCCGAGCTGTTTTCCCAGGGGAAACGGCGCCATTGCTCCCGGTAGGGACCATCGGCTAATTCCGGGAAATGAAACAGCGCCTGTTGGTAGAACTCCCTCCAGCACAGCTCCTGTTCCCAGACTGCGATGGCATGAAGCTGTTCCTCGCTGCGGGCCTGATCGCGGGACTGCTGGGCCTCACACCAGGCCTGGCGTGGGCTAAGGGTCCCCACGCTCAAAGCAGCACTTAAGTAGGAGGTGCCTGCCATACCGGGGAAATTGCGGTCCGGTTCGTAGCCGAGCAGAGGCCCACCAGAGAACGCAGCGAGCTGCTGTTGAGCAGCCGCTTCCCCTGGACGACAGGGGCAAAGTTCCGCGCCCTCAAAGCCATGGCTCTCGAGGAGAGCCGCCAAGGGATCAGCTGCCGGAATCTTGGCCGAATCAAGGTCCACAAGCCCCGTTGGCGCTGGGACAGTGGCGGGCTGCTTCTCCAGTACCTGACCACGCCAGTTGCGCAGGAATGGACCGTAGACCCGGTAGGGATCGCCTGCACCAGTCTTGAGCAGCTCCGGCGCGATCAGCAGCTGATCCCAGTCCACCAAAACCTTGCGGCCATCGGCCTGCAGCCTTTGGGCCACCTGACGGTCCCGTTCGCGGGCGTAGGGCTCCACATCGCGGTTCCACACCACTGTCTCAGCTCCGATCTGCTCCGCAAGCTGAGGCAGCTGCACCACTGGATCGCCCTCCAGCACCAGCAGACGGCTGCCAGCATCCCGCCAGCGCTGCTGCAGTTCTCTCAGGCTCTCGATCAGAAACCACAGCCGGGCCGGCGCCATCGGCGGCAGATGCTCCGGCGGGTCAATCAGCTGGGGATCGAGCACATACACACCAGTTAGGGCCGGGCTGATCTCCGCAGCGGCCGCCAAGCCGAGGTTGT
>QCTY01000049.1:0-12272 GCA_003208975.1 Synechococcus sp. AG-676-F02 | reverse complement strand
TCATTCACAACGGTGATGCCCTGGTGCTGGACGCCCAGACCCGCCGCAACCTGGAACTCACCGCCACCCAACGGGACGGCGTCCTGCAGGGCTCACTGCTCTGGGCCATCGATCGCACCCTTACCGCTATGGGGGGCCGCTGCCTGCGCCGCTGGATCGAAGCACCTCTGATGGACCTGGCCATGATCCTTAGCCGGCAGGCGTTGGTGAGCGCCCTGGTGGAACAGCGCAGCCAGCGCCAGAGCCTGCGCCGGCTGCTGCGGCCCATGGGTGATCTGGAACGACTGGCGGGCCGGGCCGGAGCGGGCCATGCTGGTGCCCGTGATCTGGTGGCCATCGCCGATGGCCTGGAGCGGCTGCCGCAGCTGGCCGCGCGCCTGGACGGCACCATCAGCGGCGGACCCACCTGGTTGGACGACCTGCTTCACCCCGATCCCGCTCTGCAGGAGCTGGCCAGCAGCATCCGCCACGCCCTGGTGGATGCACCGCCGCTCTCCCTCTCGGAAGGCGGCTTGATCCATGACGGCGTCGATCCTCTGCTCGATGGCCTGCGCAACCAGCTGGATGATCAGGACGCCTGGCTGAGCCAGCAAGAGCAACAGGAGCGCCGGCTGAGCGGCAACAGCAACCTGCGGCTGCAATACCACCGCACCTTCGGCTATTTCCTGGCGGTGAGCAAAGCCAAGGCCGGCGCAGTGCCCGACCACTGGATACGCCGCCAGACCCTGGCCAATGAGGAGCGGTTCATCACCCCCGACCTCAAGCAACAGGAAGGCACGATCTTCCAGTTGCGAGCCAGGGCGTATCAACGGGAATACGAATTGTTCTGCCGGCTGCGGGAGCAGGTAGGAGCCATGGCCGCCCCGATCCGGCAAGCCGCTCGGGCCGTGGCCGGACTTGATGCCCTCACCGGCCTGGCCGATGCCGCCGCCACCGGCGGCTACTGCGCTCCAGAAATGGTGGAAAGCCGTGAACTCCGCCTGGAGGGAGCCCGCCACCCAGTTGTGGAGCAGCTGCTGGTGGAGACGAGCTTTACTGCCAATGATGTGCAGCTGGGCAGCGGAACTGATCTGGTGGTACTCACCGGCCCCAACGCCAGCGGCAAAAGTTGTTACCTACGCCAGATCGGCCTGATCCAACTGCTGGCCCAGATCGGCAGCTGGGTGCCGGCCGCCATGGCCCGAATCGGCATCGCCGATCGTATTTTCACCCGCGTCGGAGCCGTCGACGACCTGGCCGCCGGCCAATCCACCTTCATGGTGGAAATGGCGGAAACCGCCAACATCCTTCACCACGCCACGGATCGCTCCCTGGTGCTGCTGGATGAAATCGGGCGCGGCACGGCCACCTTCGATGGCCTCTCGATTGCCTGGGCGGTGAGTGAACACCTGGCGGGCAATCTGCAGGCCCGCACTGTGTTCGCAACCCACTATCACGAGCTCAACAACCTCGCCGGCGAGCGATCCAATGTGGCCAACTTCCAGGTGCTGGTGCAGGAGACCGGCGACGACCTGGTGTTCCTGCATCAGGTGAGCGCTGGCGGTGCCAGCCGCAGCTACGGCATCGAAGCGGCCCGCTTGGCCGGCGTGCCCATACCCGTGGTACAGCGCGCCCGCCAGGTGCTCGATCAGCTGGCGGCCTGATTGAACGAGCGATTCAGGGCAAGATGGCAACGCCGTTTCAGCGCGTCATGCAGGTCTTCTTCATCGTTGGTGCCCAGAAATCAGGCACCACCTGGCTGCAGAAGAGCCTCAACAGCATCGACGGCATTCACTGCATGGGGGAAGGCCATTTCATCGACAAGCTGCTGATGCCGGTAGCTCAGAACCGGCATGAGTACAACCAGATGATGGAGGTGGTGCACCAGCGGGTGTATGAGGGGAAAGGGTTCTACGGCCCTGTGCCGGACCAGGAATTCCTACGGGTGATGCGGTCCTGGATCATCAACATCATGGTGCGCAACACCCGTGTCCCTGAGAACACGATCGTGGCCCTCGGGGACAAGACGCCGGCCAACAGCTTTCACATCCCAGCCCTGAAGCAACTGTTCCCCCGATCCCGCTTCCTGCACATCCTGCGCGACGGTCGCGATGTGGCGGTTTCCGCCTTCCGCCATCGCGAGCGAATCCAAAAAGAGGGGGCTCATGGGCAGACCAACCTGGATATCAACGCCGAAGCACCCCAGTTACTGAGCAAATGGGCGGGGTTCACCCGGGCCGTCCGTAAAGCCGAAACCGCCGGAATTCCTGTGCATACCGTCAGCTATGAGGCAATGCTCACCGATGGCGTCAGCAGCCTGCGCGGATGTGTCGATCACCTGCTGCCCGAGAACAGCATCAGCGACGACCAACTTCAGACTGCCGTTGCTGCCAATAGCTTCCGGGCCCTCAGCGGCGGGCGTGAACCCGGCACGATTGATGCCGACTCCAATTTGCGCCGCGGCCAAGCCGGCAGTTGGCGTGATGAGTTGGCACCAGACGTGAGTGAGCGCTTCATCCTGGAAGACCGAGAGCTGCTGCAACAGCTGGGCTACACCGCCTGAACGCCGATAGGTGTCATCAGCCCGCCATTTTTTGGCGCAGCTGCTTGATCCGATCGCGCAGGTTGGCAGCGTCCTCGAAATCAAGCTTCTTGGCCGCCTCCTTCATCTTGGATTCAAGCTGGTCGATCAACTCCGGCAGCGCCTCAAGCGCCATGCCGGCGTCGGGATCCTCCTCAAGAGCACGGGCCGCCTTGCCAGCCACCTGCACCAGATCAGCATCTGGTCCGTCCTGCTTGAGTTTCCGCGACAGCTCCAAGAAACTGAGAATCGAATTGCTGGCTTTCTTGCCCGCTGCCGTAGGCACGATGCCGTGCTTCTCGTTGTAACTCTGCTGGATCGTGCGGCGACGCTCAGTCTCCTCGATCGCCTTGGCCATCGAATCGGTCATGTTTTCGGCGTACAGCAGTGCCTTCCCTTCCACGTGGCGAGCTGCCCGACCAATCGTCTGAATCAGCGAACGCTCAGCTCGTAGGAAGCCCTCCTTGTCGGCATCAAGGATCGCCACCAGGCTCACCTCTGGCAGGTCAAGACCCTCCCGCAGCAGGTTCACCCCCACCAGCACGTCGTATTCGCCAAGCCGCAGATCCTGAATGATCTCGATTCGCTCGATTGAGTGGATCTCCGAATGCAAGTAGCGCACCCGCACCTTGTTCTCAGCGAGGTAATCGGTGAGGTCCTCCGCCATCCGCTTGGTGAGGGTGGTGATCAGCACCCGTTGATTTTTGGCCGCACGGTCTCTGATCTCCCCCAGCAGATCGTCCACCTGGCCGGTGGTGGGTCGCACCTCCACAATCGGATCCAGCACACCGGTGGGGCGGATCACCTGCTCCGCCACCTCGCCGCCGCTCACCTCCATCTCCCAGTTACCCGGCGTTGCTGATACGAACACCGTCTGGCGAGCTTTTTCCCAGAACTCTGCCCCTTTCAGCGGTCGGTTGTCGGCTGCACTGGGCAGACGGAAACCGTGATCAATCAGCACTTTCTTGCGGGCCTGATCGCCGTTGTACATCGCCTGAAGCTGTGAACAGGTGACGTGGCTTTCATCCACGATCAGCAGCCAGTCGTCCGGGAAATAATCGATCAGACATTCCGGCGGTGTGCCCTCCTCTCGGCCGGCCAGATGGCGGGCATAGTTCTCAACACCATTGCAATACCCCACCTGACCCAGCATCTCCAGGTCGTACTTGGTGCGCTGCTCCAGCCGCTGGGCCTCCAACAATTTGCCTTCTGTATTGAAGAAGTCGAGTTGATCGCGCAGTTCCTGACGAATGGCGCCGATGGCGGAATCCAGCCTGTCCTTCGGGGTGACGAAGTGCTTGGCCGGATAGATGTTCACCGCCTCCATGCTCTGGAGGATCTCGCCGGTGGTGGGGTCGACATAACGGATCGCCTCAACCTCATCGCCGAACAGCTCCACCCGCACCAACCGGTCTTCATAGGCGGGGCCGATCTCAAGAACATCGCCCTTCATGCGAAAGCGACCGCGGGCGATTTCGGTGTCGTTGCGGCTGTACTGGTTGTTCACCAGCTCCCGCAGCTGACCGCGAATGTTGAGGGTCTCGCCCACCTCGAACTTCACCGCAGCTTTGAGGTATTCGCTGGGGATCCCCAGGCCATAAATACAGCTGATCGAGGCAACCACAATCACGTCTCGCCGCTCAAACAACGACCGTGTCGCTGAATGGCGCAGCATGTCGATCTCCTCGTTGATCGACGCCGTCTTGGCGATGTAGGTGTCGCTGACCGGAACGTAGGCCTCCGGCTGGTAGTAGTCGTAGTAAGAAATGAAGTACTCGACGGCGTTCTCAGGGAAGAACTCCCGCAACTCGTTGCAGAGCTGCGCCGCCAGAGTTTTGTTATGAGCCAGCACAAGCGCTGGCCGGCCGGTCTGGGCGATCACGTTCGCCATCGTGAACGTTTTGCCCGTACCCGTCGCCCCCAGCAGCGTCTGGTAGCGCTCTCCAACGTTGACGCCCTTGACGAGCTGCTCAATCGCGGTGGGCTGATCACCCTTGGGGCTGTAGGGCGCCGTGAGGTCGTAGGCGGGCATGAAAGGACTGAACCGACCGGCCGGTGGCTCAGCCTATGTGCACTTTCGCCGAGCCGGGGTTCAGACCCGTGCTGTCTCAGCGCTGTTCAGAGCGTCCCGCAGACCACGTACCACAGCGATCATCGCCAGCTCATTGTCCAGACGATTGACCGCCGAGCCGACACCCACACCGGTAGCACCAGCGGCAATCGCCATCGGCAGGGTCACCGCCGAGAGGCCGGAGGCGCACAGCACAGGGGCAGTCACCGCACGGCTGATGCTGTGGGCTGCCGCCAGGGTGGGAGCGGCCTTCTCGATCAGACCAAGGCTGCCGGCACTGAAGGGCTTGGCACTGGTGCCGCCCTCGGTCTGGATCAAATCGGCGCCCGAGGCCACGAGATCGATGGCCAACTGCTCCTGCTCATCCATCGGCAACACGTGGGGAACGGTCACGCTCAGCACCACATCGGGCAGCAGAGAGCGGGTCTGGCGGGTTAAAGCCAACACCTCATCGGCATCAAAAATGCGGCCCTGGGGATAAAAGGCGTCGTAATTGCCGATTTCCACCATCACCGCACCGGCAGCCACCGCCGCAGGGAACTGCTCCGGCTCGACCGACGACACACACACCGGCACACCAGCGGAAGCCCCGATCGCCAGCTTCACCAGTTCGGCATCGCAAGCCACATCGATCAGATCCGCCCCGCCTTGGCCAGCAGCCCGGGCCACCCGTTCCACACTGGCGGCGTCGAAATTCATCAGACCAGCGATCACCTTGAGGGTGTTCCGCTGCTCGAGGCTGCGCTGCAAAGCGGCGGGCAGCTGCTGAAGACGGGTCATGGGGACTGGACAGCGACCACCTAATTCTCACACCGTGGGGGAACAGCGACCATCCGCCTTGGCCTGGACGTCCTGGCATCACCAACTGCACAACCGCCTGCGGCAGCAGCCCCAGCTCCTACCCGAGGGTGCCCGGCTGCTGCTGGCCATCTCCGGTGGCCAGGACTCGATGGCCCTACTGGGGTTGCTGCAGAAGCTGCAGCCCCAGCACCACTGGACTCTGCAGCTATGGCACGGCGACCACGGCTGGCATGCCAGCTCGGCCACCGTCGCTGCCGAACTGCGGGAGTGGTGCAGCGGGCAGGATCTGACCCTTGAAATCCAGCAAGCTCCAGGCGAACTGGCCCACACGGAGGCTGCCGCACGACGCTGGCGATACGACGCTCTGGAGCGGCAGGCCCGCCTCAGCGGTGCTGATGTGGTGACGGGCCACACCGCCAGTGACCGGGCCGAAACCATGCTGCTGCAGGTCGCCCGCGGCAGCGACCTCGCGGGCCTGACCACCCTGCGACCCCTACGGCCCTTGAGCGCTGGTGGTCCCCAGCTCCGCCGGCCCCTGCTGGGATTCAGCCGCGCGGACACCGCAGCGATTTGCCGTGATCTGGCCCTGCCGGTCTGGGAGGACCCCAGCAACCAGTCCGCCACCTTCGCCCGCAACCGCATCCGGCACGAGGTGCTGCCGGTCCTGGAAGCACTCCACCCCGGCTGCAGCCGGCGGATGGCCGAACAGGCGGAGCGACTGTCCCAACTGCGGGACACCCAGACCGAACTGAGTGACCTGGTGCTGGAGCAACTGCAGCACAGCGATGGCCTCAACCGCCGCCAAATCGGAACCCTCAGCTCAGCCACCCGAAGGCAGCTTCTGGCCCAGTGGCTGAAGAGCGAGGGCGTTCCTGCCGTCGATGCCGCCCAGCTGGATCAGCTCAGCACCAAACTCGCCAGAGGTGCCCCCGGTGGCAACAGCGACCTGCCAGGGGGCTGGCAACTGCACTGGCGAGATGATGCCCTCAAGCTGACGCCGCCCGCAGCAACGCATTAACAGCTGCCCCCACTAGACCAGCACCGCCGCGACTGCCCTCCAGTCGGATCTGGGGCAAACCACTGGCGGCCAGCCGCCGCTTGCTTTCCTCCACACCAACGAAACCCACCGGCATCCCGATCACCAAACTGGGGGCCTCCGCCCCGGCAGCCACCAGGTCCAACAACCGCTGCAACGCCGTGGGCGCACTGCCGATCAACAGCAACGGAGACGACCCATCGCCACTGAGATCGTTCCAGGCTCTCTCCATACCAACCGCCGTGCGCGTTGATCCCTGCGGAGCACAATCCGGCGCCCATTCCAGAACGGTGCGCACCTGAGTTCCCAACGTGCGCTTCGCCATCGGGGCCACCGCCGCCGCCGCCATCGCCGTATCGGTAAGAATCACAGCACCGGATCGCAGGGCTTCCAGGCCTCGATCACAGGCCCCAGGTGTGAACTGCAGCAATCCGCCCAGAGTCAAATCGCCGCTGCTGTGCACCAACCGTTCCAGCACCTGCTGTTCCAGCGGATCCAGAGCCGATGGCCCCAAAGCCTCACGAATCCGCCGGATGCTTTCGGTGAAAATCGGGTGGTCCTGAGCCATCCCCGCCATCATCGACCCATGCCGATCCATCTGATCTGGGGGGATGACGCCGCAGCGCGGGATCGGGCCATTCAGGGCCTGATCGAGAAGGTGGTGGATCCCAGCTGGAGCAGCCTCAACCTCAGCCGCCTCGACGGTGCGGAAACCGGTCAGGCCGCCCAGGCCCTTGATGAGGCCCGAACACCACCCTTCGCGGCAGGAGAACGCCTGGTGCTGCTGCAGCGCAGCCCGTTCTGCAATGCTTGCCCTGCCGAGTTGGCCGATCGTTTCGAAAGCGCCCTCACCCTGATTCCCGACAGCAGCCACCTGGTGCTGGTTAACCCAGCGAAACCGGACGGGCGCCTGCGCACCACCAAAGCGCTGCAGAAGCGAATCAAACAGGGGCTCGACCTTGAGCAGAAATTTCCCCTGCCGGCCGTCTGGGATGGTGTGGGGCAGCGCCAGCTGGTGCAGCGCACCGCCGAAGCTCTGAACCTGACTCTCGATGCCGACGCCATCGATGCCCTAGTGGATGCCATCGGGACCGACAGCGCACGGCTCGAATCGGAACTGCGCAAGCTCTCCCTGCGCAGCAACCATGTTTCCGCCGCGCTGGTGAACGAACTGGTGGGGGGGCGTTCCACCAATGCCCTGGCGGTGGGAGACGCCCTGCTGGAAGGCAACCCCGGAGAAGCCATTGCACTCTGGGATGCCCTAATCGATGCCGGTGAGCCGGCCCTGCGCATCGTGGCCACCCTCACCGGGCAGATCCGCGGCTGTCTCTGGGTGAGCCTGATGGACAAGCAAGGGGAGCGGGATGTGGCCGTGATCGCCAAGGCCGCCGGCATCGGCAACCCCAAACGCATTTATGTGATGCGGAAACAACTTCAGGGCCGTCAGCCGAAACGATTCCTTGCCTTGCTGAGCCGACTGCTCGAGGTGGAATCACGCCTCAAGCGAGGAGCCCAACCCGGGGACGCATTCCGTGACGGCCTGCTGGGCTGAGCGAGGCCTGCCCAGGCTGAGTGAGAAAATCCAGCGTTGCTGAGATCGGCCATGGCCCTCCTGGTGCAGAAGTTCGGCGGCACCTCCGTCGGCAGCGTGGAACGCATCCAGGCCGTAGCCGAGCGGATCGGGCGATGCCGCGACGATGGCCATTTAGTGGTGGCGGTTGTGTCGGCCATGGGACACACCACTGACGAGCTGACCGGGCTGGCGGCCGCCATCAACGCCAGTCCACCGCAGCGGGAGATGGACATGTTGCTTGCCAGCGGAGAGCAGGTCTCCATCGCCCTGCTGGCGATGGCCCTCCACCAGCAGGGGGTGACGGCCGTGTCGATGACCGGACCTCAGGTGGGAATCGTGACCGAATCCATTCACGGCCGCGCCCGCATTCTGGAGATCCGCACCGATCGCATCCGCAACCAGCTGAACGAAGGACGGGTCGTCGTGGTGGCCGGCTTCCAGGGCACAAGCAGTGGCCCCGGCGGCATCGCAGAAATCACAACCCTTGGGCGCGGTGGATCCGACACCTCGGCCGTGGCCCTGGCCGCCGCCCTCAAGGCCGATGTCTGTGAGATCTACACCGACGTCCCGGGCGTGCTGAGCACTGACCCGCGCAAGGTGCCTGACGCTCAGCTGATGGCTGAGGTGAGTTGCGACGAAATGCTGGAACTGGCCAGCCTGGGAGCTTCGGTGCTGCATCCACGCGCGGTGGAGATCGCCAGGAACTACTGCGTTCCCTTGCGCGTGCGCTCCAGCTGGAGTGATGAACCCGGCACCCTGCTCACCAGCCGCTGCAATCGACTGATCGGACAGAGCGGGCTGGAGCTAGGCAGCCCGGTGGATGGCGTGGAACAGATGGAGGGACAGGCCGTGCTGGCTCTCTCCCATATCCCTGATCAGCCCGGCATTGCTGCACGACTGTTTGAAACCCTCTCCACTGCTGGCATCAACGTGGATCTGATCATCCAGGCCACCCACGAAGGCAGCAGCAACGACATCACCTTCACGGTGGCGGAATCAGACCTGGAGCATGCCCGCAGCGTGAGCCAGTCGGTGCTTGACAGCCTCGGTGGAGAACTGGCCGCCGAAGGAGGCCTGACGAAACTCAGCATCAGTGGTGCCGGCATCATGGGCCGCCCCGGCATCGCCGCCGGCCTGTTCAACTGTCTTTCGCAGCAGAAAATCAACCTGCGGTTGATTGCCACCAGCGAAGTGAAGGTGAGTTGTGTGATCGATTCCGCCTCCGGTCGCAAGGCTCTTCAGGCCGTGCAGCAGGCCTTCGATGTGGCGGACTCCCAGGTGCGGATGAACCCTGAGCTGAGCTGCACGGACGAACCCGAGGTGCGTGGTGTCGCCCTCGACCGCGATCAGGCCCAGTTAACGGTGCGTCACGTTCCCAACCGCCCCGGCACCGCGGCATCGCTGTGCAGCTCCCTGGCGGAACGGGGCATCAGTCTTGATGCCATCGTTCAGTCCGAGCGGCAACACGGCGACGGCTCCCGCGACATCAGCTTCATCCTGCGCAAGGAGGACCGCAGCCGCGCCGATGTGGCGCTGGCGCCACTGCTGGCTCAGTGGCCCGGCGCAGCACTGGAGGAAGGCGATGCCATCGCCCGCATCAGCGCCGTTGGCGCTGGTATGCCCGCAACACCAGGAACCGCCGGCCGGATGTTCCGAGCACTGGCGGATGCCGGCATCAATATCGGGCTGATCGCCACGAGTGAAATTCGCACCAGCTGTGTGGTTCCCGAGCAGAACGGCGTCGCAGCGTTACAGGCTGTGCATGCGGGCTTTGGGCTGGGGGGACAGGAGCACCATCAGGCCCATGGCACAGCCTCCCCTCTCGACAACGACTGACAAGCGATACAAATGGGTCAAGCACAGCCTGAGCGTGTACGACGACTTCGAACAGCGATACAAGGCGGCCGAACGGGCCTACGGCGCAGGTGACTACGAGGAGGCCAGCAGGATTGCTGGCGCCCTGCTGGACCAGCTCGAAACAACCGCGGAGGATCCGGATGCGCAGACCGCCGCCCAGAGCTGGCGCGCCTTTGTGGGGCTGCTGCTGGCGAATGTGGAGCTTTATGGCCTGAACCATGCCGAAACAGCAGCGGGTTTTTACCAACTGGTGCTCGACAATCAACCCCATAAAACCCTGGCGGAATTGGCCGAGCAGGGGCTGGAACGGGCAAGAGCCGTCCCTGACGAACCAACACCCAGCCAACGAACAACACCTGTTCCAACGGAATCAGGAACCAACCTGCTGCGCGATCCCTTCCTGAACAATCAACCACTCAGCAGCAGCAGCTTCAGCCCAGCAACCCACCAGCAATCCACTGCAATGCCATGGGTTGAACAGCTGCCCAACGCCCAAACAGCTCAAATCCCCTCATCCGAGCCAACAATCCCAGCCGAACCTCAGCCCACTCCAACTCTCACGCCGACCCCCACAGCAACGCAAGCTCCTCAACCGGAACCCTCCACCCCGGGTGAGCCGCAAGCAACCGCTCAACCAACCCCTTCACCAAAACCCGATCCAATGGATCTGCTTGCAGGCAACCTGCTGCGGGTCAAGGTGCCACGTCCAGCCCAAACAACCACCGCCGGGGAATCCGATGCAGAATCCCACGGCGCCTCCTGGCTTCAGCGACTTCTACGCCGTCGATGATCAGGCAGCAGCCGAACGACGGCGGCGGGTGCGACCGGCCGGCATTTCAGGTTCGGGAGCTGGTTTGGACTGCACTTTTTCCACCTCCGCAGCCGAGGCTGCGACAGGAGCTGCGGGTCGAGCAGGAGCAACGTCGGAACGACCGGCCTGACGGATCGGTGCCGGCGTGCCAACGCCGTTGTTCTGACCGTTGCGTCGGACAGGGTGACCACCACCGCCCCCGCGGCGTCCACGCGGGGCGGGACGATTGTCGGGCTCCGCGTCGGCACGCCCCTTGTAAACAGCGGTACCCGCTGGGGCTGGCTGAACAAGGCAGAGGATCAGAGGCTCTACCTGCAGTTCACGGCGCATGCGGCGGCCGAGGCCAACTTCCACCTCGCGCTGCACCCCCATCCAGTCCACCTCCGGAGCTTTACCACCGGTGTTGCGACTGAGCTGCTTCCACTTGTTCTCCAGAACCCAGGTGATCTCTCTCTCAGTCCAGAGCGACATTTTGCGTGCATCAGCCTTGGTGACGACTCCCCGCAAATTCACCCGAGGCGGTGCCGCCATCGCACCATCAGTGCTGATCGCCGTCAGGATCGTAATGACGCCTTCCAAAGCCATCTGCTGACGCTCCTTGAGCACTCGTGCATCGACAATGCCGCTCCTGGACTGATCCAGGAGTTCAACACCGCATTTGACCGGATCACCCCTTCGGATCGATTCAGAGGTCAGCTCCACCACATCTCCGTTGCCAAGGATCAGCGTGTTGTTTTCAGGCACACCCATCGAATGGCCAGTGCGGGCGTGTTGCACAAGCATCCGGTGCTCGCCGTGAACGGGAACAAAAAACTTCGGCCGGGTCAGAGCAAGCATCAATTTCTGGTCTTCCTGGAAGCCATGACCGGACACGTGGATGCGTTCACCTTTGCCGTAAACGACCTTTGCTCCGAGGATCATCAGTTTGTCGATGGTGTTCACAACGGAAATCGTGTTTCCTGGAATCGGACTGGCAGAAAAGATGATTGTGTCGGTGGTCTTCACCTTCACCTGCGGATGTTCTCCACGGGAAATGCGGCTGAGGGCAGCCAGTGGCTCACCCTGACTGCCTGTCATCAGCAGTAGCGTCTCCCGATCGGAGACATCGTTGATCTGCTTGATAGGAACAAACAGTTCATCCGGTGCTCGCATATAACCCAGCTCCCGGGCCTTGCCGATCACATTGAGCATCGAACGACCCATCAGGCCAACTTTGCGGCCGTTCTTGAGCGCGAGCTCAAGAATCATCGAAACCCGATGAATGGAGCTGGCAAAAGTGGTGACGATGACCCGCCCTTCAGCATTGGCGATGTGACGATCGAGATTGTCGAACACCGAACGCTCAGGCGGACAGAAGCCCGGCACCTCGGCATTGGTGGAATCGCTGAAAAGACACAAGACTCCCTGATCGCCGTAGTAGGCCAGACGCTCTAAATCAAAGTGTTCTCCATCAACGGGAGTGTGATCGAACTTGAAATCGCCTGTGAAAAGAATTGTTCCAACCGGAGTCTTGATGGCCAGCGAGTAGCTGTCAGCCATCGAGTGAGTGTTTCGGATGAATTC
>QCTY01000048.1:0-12326 GCA_003208975.1 Synechococcus sp. AG-676-F02 | reverse complement strand
ATCAGAATCAGCCCGAACCCTCGCGGTGAAGCTGCTGGTGAGCAGCCTGCAGGGCAGCAGCAACCTCCGCACCGACCCCAATCTCAGCAAGCAGCTGATCGAAGAGCAGCTAACCAAGCAGGGCATCCCCACCATCGAAGTTCGCAAAGGGGATCTGATCACCCGCAAAGGGGAGCCAATCAGCCCTCAGGCCTTCGACGTTCTCGATCACTTCGGTTTGGTGCGGCGTCAAGCCCGACCACTGATCTGGCTGGGGAGGTTCACCGAGGCCCTGGCGGCCTGTGGTGTGATGCTTCTGGTGATGCGTCGCGAGCGCCCCGGACTTGAGGTCCGCCAGGCCCTACTGGCCTTGAGCCTGCTGCTGCTTGTGCAAATCGCGAAATTATGGTTCCAGAGCACGGTGAGTCCCCTCGCCGTGCTTGTTCCACCAACGCTGATCCTGACGGAGGGCCTGGGCACCAGCTGCGGCCTGGCCTGGATGGCGGTGGCAGCTCTGATCTGGCCGGTTCCCGTCAACGGCCTGGGGGACGGACGATTGATGATTGCTGTGGTCATGGCAACCGCAGGTGGCGTGATTGCAGGGCGTCAGCGCAGCCGTGGTCAGTTGCTTCAACTCGCTCTGTTGCTTCCCATGGCAGCACTGCTGGGGCAATGGATTCTTCTTCAGCTCCAGCCTCTGAGCGGTTGGCGCCCATGGGGCAGCCTCAACCCCGGACTGGACGAACTGGGAGCAGATGCACTCCTGCTGGGTGTTCTGCTGATGATTTCCCTACTGATGATTCCCTTACTGGAGGGATCATTCGGTCTTGTGACACGCGCCCGTTTGCTGGAGCTGGCGGATCAGGAGAGACCTCTCTTAAGACGATTGTCCTGTGAAGCGCCTGGGACCTTCGAGCACACACTGATGATCTGCGGGCTAGCCGAGGAAGGTGCCCGAGCGGTGGGAGCAAACGTGGATCTGATCCGTACAGGCTCCCTCTATCACGATGTGGGCAAGCTGCATGCTCCGGACTGGTTCATCGAAAACCAGAAGGATGGGCCCAACCCCCATGATGCGCTCAATGACCCAGAAGCCAGTGCAGCGGTGCTTCAGGCCCACGTGGATGAGGGGCTGAAACTGGCAAAGCGACATCGTCTACCGAGACCGATCGCTGATTTCATCCCTGAACATCAGGGCACATTGAAGATGGGTTATTTCCTGCATCGGGCCCGAGAACGCAATGCCGATGTGGATGAAAACCGCTTTCGCTACCACGGCCCAACGCCGCGGTCGCGAGAAACCGCCATTTTGATGATGGCCGATGGTTGTGAAGCAGCTCTCCGATCGCTGCCTCCAGATACATCCGACAGCCAAGCTATTGACACGGTACGAAGAATTGTCGAATCCCGACTGCTGGATGGACAGCTACGCAAAAGCGGGCTCGGGCGTGCCGAAGTTGAACTCGTGCTCCAGGCCTTTGTTCGGGTCTGGCGCCGCATGCGCCATCGACGCATTCCCTATCCGATTCCGGCTCGCTCCAGACCATCCAGCTGAGGCCTCGTTCAAGTCAACGTGGAATCCAAGCCAAGCAACGTGGCCATGTCGCTTTGCTGTTCAACCAGATCAACAAAAACAGCTAGGGGTTGATCACTATTCAGCAACCAGAGATCGTCATTGCGTTCCTCAAGCGAAAGATTTCTGGCGATGATTTTTTTTAAGACAAGTCGATCCTCTGCCACATCGAAATCCTGCAGCCGCTGAACGCCACCACCGGATCTCAGCCAGAAGGTATCCCGACCTGCACCACCCCAGAGCTCAGTGTCGTTACGTCCACCAATCAGGAGATCCCGTCCAGAGCCTCCTTCCAGCACAACAGATCCTCCATAACGCCTGGCATCGAGTCGATCGGGACCACTCTCTCCCTCGATCACAACCTCCAACTGGGCGAATGGTTGCTGCGGCGACCCCACCAGCTTGACCCGATCACGACCAGCACCGGTCAACAGATCAAGTTGATCAAGCTCAGAAAACTCGTCAGTGTCGAATTTCAGCAGGATGGAATCGTTTTGATCAGATCCAAACATCGCGACATGGTCGATCCCCTCCAAAACGGACGGCTCGTTGTCACCTGAAAGGTCGGACAAAGCCCGACCGCTGAACAGCCATTTACTGCGCCCACCATCCTCGGGAAGTCCCAGCTCAAGCTCGCTGGGATCTACCAACTCTTGGGGATCATCGACGTCTTCGTGATCATCCTGAGGCAGAGGATTGGGATCCAGCACAGGTCTGTTCGGAGCGGGAGACCCAACCAAACCAGAGATTCGATCCAGCTCACGCGCATCATCTGGAGCAAGAGCACCTCCGAAGGATTTGCCCAATCGATTGCGAATCTCAGCATTGGTCACACCGATGAACTCTTCACCAACCGTTGGCCCGGGATCATCCGGCGTGAGTTGCTCAGGTGATTCATTGAAAAGAACATGATCGGCCGATTGCTCAAAGAAGTAGAGCTGTTGATTGCGATAAGGACCAAAATCAAGAAGCACTTGATCATCCAGAAGAAAGTGCTCATTCGCCGAATCAGCAGCCGGCGCCAATTCAGGATCCATTTCAAAGTGAGTGCGCGGGATTCGCTCTCCTTCGACCATGCCAAAGGCGCGATCACCAAATGAGAGATCGCCTGTAAAACGAATTCGACGACCAAGCTGACGCGGCTCGTTTAAATAAAAGTCTATGGTGTTATTAAAATATCCATCTTTAATCTTTAACCTCAATCATCCCACTCCGAGGAGCAGAAAAGCCAATCTCATAATCTTCAATCAAGAGATTATCGTATTGATGCGTACCACGATTGTAAAAATTATCAGCCGCATCAAACCCGGTATCGCCAGACCCATCAACTGGGCCCATAATACGTATATCCTTGAAATTAGTATCCACGGTGTAATTAATTCGCATGCCATTGGCGTTGCTCCAGAGATCCATGTCTTCCATCAGGCTTGAAGGGAAGCGGAGAGAAGCCTGTTCCTCCTGATCCTCTTCAATGGTGATCAACGTGCGGTGGTAATAGATCTGTGCCCCAAGAACCGACCCATAACTCTCATTCCCTGCCAAACGAGCCAAAGGCGCGAGCGAAACAGGAACCGTTGGATCCCCATTCGTCAATCCAGGCTCTGAAAGGTTGGCGGCGGGGAACAATGTGATCCCTAAACCATCCTCAAATAGAGGTTCCGCGTAAAGAATCAGGCCACTACCCGTTGCACCGCTGGCCACATTTCCCTCCACCCTCACACCAGGCCCCTGAAGCCAGAAGCCATCACCGGCATGGCCGAAATCACCCTCTTCCTGCCTCAGAATCGGCTCCTCACCTGTTCCATGCATACGGATGGCAATATTATTTTGGAAGCTGCCAATCTCATCACCAGCTTCCGTACTGAAGGCAGATCCATAAACATCATATGCAACATTGTCGATGAAATTAACGTAACTGGAATGATTAACAAAACCCCAACCAGGATTACCAGAAACGACACTCCCTTGAACAAGCGACGGCGTTCCCTCACGATCAACCCCGTTCCGGTGAAAATGAACGGAATAACGGCCACCTGGATTGGTTCCAGTGTCTTCAACAAAGAAACCTTCCTCATCAAAGTAAGGGTTATCCAATGAACGCGATTTATCCGTACGCCCAAGATCATTGAAGGCCACATTGGCCACATCAACATCACGGGTATGCATGAACATCACATGACCACGCCGGTCCAAAGCTTTATTTTCTGAGCCAAAAATCACATTGCGCGTGAGATTGGCCACGTGCACCTTCAGATGCTCACGTGGTGTCATGTGGTCGTGCTGAAGCGGTCGATCCAACGCAATGCGTTGGCCATCAATCGCTTCAATCTGTACCGTTTCATCGCCCCTCCCATCGGGGCTGGTGCCGGCGATCACCAAACGATCACCAACCTTCCATCCCTGCGGAATTGCCTCCAGCACGATTTATTGATCACCTCGGATCAGCTGCTCTACAGAGGTGAGTGCTGAGGTTTTGGAGTGGCCATGAACAACCGTTGCACCGTGCAAGATTGCTCCCCGGCCCAGCAGCATCGGATCCTCCGCAACACTCAGGGGACCGCGATCAGCGAAGACAACCCGGGCGTTCACCCCAGCGTTCACCGGTTGATCTTGTGTACCGATCTGCAGACGGCTGCCGGGAGCCGAGACCAACGTGTCCACTCGCAGTTCAGTGTCGACGGTGGTCGAGAAGCGCAACTCGCCGTTGATCCGGATCCAATCCAACGCAGCGGTGAACTGGTCATCCACCTCGACAGCGATTCCATCGGGAATCAGGACCCGACTCCCCGATTCAGGAATCTGCCCATCGCGCCATGTGGCCCTCGACGACCAGCCACCTTCTGCAACGGCAACGTGAGTGGCCTGAACCTCAGGGACAAGATCAAGAGCTGCATAGTGCTCACCTTGAAGAACAGGATTGTCCGGGTGGGCGATGTTTTCGATGGAGTCGTGGGTATGCACTCCAGACATCACTTCAAGACGTGGCTTGTTATGAGCCTCTCCGGTATTGATTCCCCGCGCATCATTCAAATGCAGGGTTCGTTGATCCGATCAGCCCCAGGCGAACAAACACGCAGACGACGGCCTGTGAATGGGTGCGTCAAAGCCAGGGCTCGGGCATGGAGCCGCAGCGGGCCAACGGAATTCAATCCATAGATCGGATCACCCAGGATCGGATGCCCCAGCTCCGCCAGATGGGCTCGGAGCTGGTGGGATCTTCCGGTGATTGGACGCATCCATACCTTGGTGGACCGCTTGAGCAAGACATGGGTTCGCCACAGGGTGACGGCCTGACGTCCCTCCGGATGGGACCCATAGCAAGGAGGATCCCGCTGCAATCGGGCCAGCCGGTTCTCGATCCGCCCGCTTCCCTCCAGACGACCCACCACTTCCGCTTCGTAGAGCTTGCTCACACGGCGCCTGGCGAACAGCTCGCTGCAACGCCGCAGACTGTCCTGACTGCGCGCCAGCAGGATCAAACCGGAGGTATCACGATCCAGCCGATGCACCAGTTGCAGGCCTGGTTCATGGCTTCGCATCCGAGTGATCAGGGAGTCCTGCAACTTGGGGCCTCGCCCGGGCTGACTCAGCAACCCGCGGGGTTTGAGCACCACCATGAGCCATGGATCCCGATACAGAACCGGTGCCGGATCACCTCTCAAGTCGGGATGCGCAGTGCGTGTGGAACAAAGTCACAACCTGATCGGGAGGCAAGGCCTGCACCAGGCGGGCCTCCGCCTCCACATGGTGCTGACCGCTGTGATACAGATTCAGGTCCTGGAAGGCATCCGGCTGAAGACGTCGTGCCTCATCCATGCCGGAACTGAGCAGAGCAGGGGGGAGCAACGTTCCCCCTTTACAGGACTGCATCACGTGAGCAGCCTCATGGGCGAGCACCATCCAGACCGGCGCTGGATCATCGGGAAGATTGTTCCCGCAGAGGAGGATCACCTGGCGACCGTCATGAAATGCCCCGAGCAATCCTGAGGGGCAATCATTGGCCACAAAGGCTTCAACACCTGTGGTCTCAATCAACTGGAGGAACTCAGCGATGCGGTTCCATGTCTTGGCCTGAACCGGAGCTGCCAACCCCAGAGCCATCAGCAGAACCACAAAGCCCTGTGACAAGCGAGCCACTTCGCTGGACCGATCACTATCTGCATTGGTTTCAACAACTCTGGCTGAAGCTGCCGAATGAACAGAACTTCTCCATATTTCAGTGTCCTAATTCACGTTCAACACCGGCGACCTTGTCCTGAAACGTCTGATGCCGATCGATGCGCGTATTGAGCTTCAACGTTGTGTAGACCCTCGGGACACCCATGTCGTGCAAAGCGTCGTGGCAGGAGCGCACGCAAGCCATCACCTCATCCCAGGGCCCTTCGATCGCCGTGCCGTTCGGACCAAGCTCGTGATCCAGGCCGGCTGACTCAATCACCCGCTTACAGGTGGCGATGTAGGGGGATAAGTGAACCCCAACACCGAGTGGAACCACACAGAGATCAACGCTCAAAAACCGCTCCATTTCTTCCGCCTGAACGCAACGCAGGCCATCATCGTGGAAGTGGAAAGCACCGATATGACACAGGAGACGAGCCAACGGTTGAGGGAGGCCTACGAAGCACTGATGAGCCGCGCACCCGGAGCTGCTTTCCATCGAGCACGCGGGCTTTACTTCAACAAATACCCATTGCACCAAGGCGAGAGTGAACCAGACCTGCGGCTTTACGTGGTTGACGAACAGTTGGAGGAAACAATTCAGCCTGTAGAAGATGGGAATGCCTCACACCGACTGGTCACACTCACCTCACGGCCGGGAGCCCTGGCGATCGTTCACTGGCAACGGGCCGATGCCCCGACGGCTGAGCAGGTCAATACCTATCTCTCTGTGACCTGGGGACTGGATCCCGAACGGCTCAACCAGCAGTCGCTTGAGCAGCCCTGGTTTCGTGATGGAGGGCACCAGATCCGCCTGACAGCCCCTGCAGATCTGATCTGGCGTAAATCCAGTTTATTAACTCTGCCGGGATAAAAACCGAAGGCTTTCCAAACAGCTTTCCTCCCGCCGGACGGGGACCGCTAGGTCTGAATCAGAGATCTGTGCAGTCGATGTTCACCAAGTACGCCGAGCGCTACGTGCTGCGCACACCATCCGCCGGAAAGTACCTGGGTGTGAATAGCCATGACGCCAAGATCCGCGTCTCCGACACGCCGGACAACGCCTGGATTTTCCACACCCATGACGGTGCAGTTACCCACGCGCTCTGGATCGGTGAGGTGCATGGTGAAACACCGGATGTGGTGAATCTGGATCGCTGAACGACTTCATCCCTTCACGGCATCACTGGTGGAACTGGGCAGGATGAACTTTTGCAGCAGAACAAACAGCAGCAGCACCGGAAGAATCGAGACCACTGATCCTGCCGCCACCACCCGCCAGTCGAGCGAAAAACTGCTGGAAAGCTGCTGAAGCCCCAATGGCAGGGTGTAAAGCGCAGGATCATCCAGGATGACCAGCGGCCAGAGGAAATCACTCCAGGTGCCGATGAACACAAACATCGCCAGGGTGATCAGATCCGCCCGCGCGGCTGGAATCATCACGTTCCACCACTCCCCCAGGCGGCTGCAGCCATCGATGCGCGCCGCTTCCTCAAGATCCTTGGGAACACCCAGGAAGCTCTGACGCAACAGATACAGGCCAAAGGCTGTCGCCGCCTGGGGAATCACCAAGGCCATCAGCGTGTTACGTAATCCCAGCTGCACCATGAGCAGGTAAAGCGGAATCATCACCACCTGAAAGGGAATCAGGATCGTGGCCACCACCAGACCGAGCACCAAACCCCGTCCGGCAAAGCGCATCCGCGCCAGGGGGTAGGCAGCCAGGGAGCAGAACAACAGGTTGGCCGCCACCGCGAGGGCGCTGACCACCGTGCTGTTGAGCAAATAGGTGGTCAGGGGACTGTCCCGGAACAGACGCGCATAGGCATCCAAGCTCGGAGATGCCGGCAGCAGCGCTGGCGGACTGCTGAAGATGTTCTCCGCCGGCCCCTTCAAGGAGGTGCTCACCAGCCATAAAAGCGGTACAAGCACCAGAAACGCCAGCAGGATCAACAGCACCAGCTGAAGAACTCGGGGGGCGAGTTGGCGCATGCCGTTCGTTTGGAGGGATCAGTTGGACCTACAGCACAACAGGATCCATCTGCGGATGCAATGACTGATGCTGCTCAGCGGCGACGAGGCGGTTCAGCGCATTGATGAACGCCATGGCGGCGGCCACCACCACATCAGTATCTGCCGCGTGGCCTGAGTAGAGCGAGTCATGACGTCGCAACCGGATGGTCACCTCGCCCATGGCATCGATGCCCTCCGTGACGGACTTCACGGAAAATTCAATCAACTCATTGGGAACACCAGCCAGTTGATTGAGAGCCCGACAGACAGCATCGACAGGGCCTGTCCCGACAGCTGAAACCGTGCGTTCGGCCCCATCGTCCTCCGTGAGCGTCACCGTGGCAGTGGGTTTGAGACTGCTGCCGCAGCTCACCTGCACCAGCTTCAGCTGGAAACGGGACTCGGGTTGCTGCACCTGCTCACTCACAATCGCTTCCAGATCACGGTCGGTGATTTCGCGTTTGCGATCTGCCAGATCCTTGAAGCGCGCAAAAGCCTCATCGAGATCCTCCCGGGTGAGGTCATAGCCGAGTTCCTCGAGCCGAGCCCTGACGGCACTGCGACCGCTGAGTTTGCCCAGGGAGATGCGGTTATCGCTCAGACCAACGGTCTTCGCGTCGATGATTTCGTAGGTCAGGCGGTTCTTGAGAACACCGTCCTGATGGATACCCGACTCATGGGCAAAGGCATTCGCGCCAACAATCGCCTTGTTGGGCTGCACCACCATGCCAGTGAGATTGGAGACCAGTCGTGAGGTTTTGGTGATCTCCTCAGTGCGAACTGCAGTCAGCGGCGTTGGGCTGTCCTCAGGGCGCCCCAGGAAACTGTTGAAGTAGCGACGGCGCACATGCAGCGCCATCACCAGTTCCTCCAAGGACGCATTGCCGGCCCGCTCTCCGATGCCATTGATGGTGCACTCAAGCTGACGGGCCCCGTTCTTCACAGATTCCAGGAAGTTGGCAACGGCCAAGCCGAGATCGTTATGGCCATGCACCGAAATCACCGCCTCGGCGATGTTGGGCACATGTTCATTGATGCCAGCAATCAGATTGCCGAATTCAACCGGCGTCGTGTAGCCGACAGTGTCTGGAATGTTGATGGTGGTGGCCCCCGCTCGGATGGCGGCCTCAATCACCTCGTAAAGGAACTCAGGGTCACTACGACCCGCGTCTTCGCAGGAAAATTCAACGTCCTCCACCAACGACCGGGCGTAGCCGACCATCTCTGGAACGATTGCCAACACCTCGGAACGGCTCTTGCGCAGCTTGTGTTCGAGATGGATATCGCTGGTGGCGATGAAGGTATGAACACGATGACGAGGCGCTGGAGCGACCGCATCCGCACAAGCCTTGATGTCCTTCTCAGACGCACGAGCCAGACCGCAGATGATGGGTCCGTTCTCTCCTCCCACCTGCTGGGCGATGCGCTGCACCGCGGCGAAGTCGCCCTGGCTGGCAAATGGGAACCCCGCCTCGATCACGTCCACACCGAGCCGAGCCAGCTGCTGGGCAATGGCCAGCTTCTCCTCCAGGTTGAGGCTTGCCCCTGGAGACTGCTCACCATCCCTGAGGGTGGTGTCGAAAATCAGGACGCGACCTGGATCCTTGGCCATAACGACGCTGTGTCGGCGGGCTTAGTCGGAATGACTATGAGTTGACTTAGTCTAGTTCAGGCGTAAGAGCTGCAAATCGGATTACATTCAGCTCTCCTTTGGGTGATCGGCCTGTGAGCCAAGGAGCGGTCGCCCTTGTTCTGCACGCTCACCTGCCCTACGTGCGATCGGCACAACCGGGCTCGCTGGAGGAGGACTGGTTCTTCCAGGCCTTGATCGAGTGCTACCTCCCCCTGCTTGAGTGTCTTGAAGACGCTGCTGCAGACCCGAACAGATCGCCGAAGATCACGATCGGGCTCTCGCCAACCCTGCTGTCGCTTCTTTCGGATGCTGATCTGAAGCAGCGCTTTCCTGCCTGGATCCAATCGCGACTGGACCTGCTGCCGAAAGCTGATCCCCGGTTGCGCGACGCCGTGGACCACCTGGCGATCACCATGCAGCGTCATCTGCAGGCTTGGAAAACCTGCGACGCAGATCTGATCGGACGGTTTGCAGCCCTGCAACGCCTTGAAGTCGTCGATCTGCTCACCTGCGGAGCAACGCACGGCTACCTCCCGTTGTTGCGGCAGCATCCGGAAGCGGTGAGGGGGCAACTCCGCACCGCTGTGCGTGAACATCAGCGACTCATCGGCGAGCGACCACTCGGCATCTGGCTGCCGGAATGCGCCTACTACGAGGGCCTGGACAAGTGGATGCGTGATGCAGGTCTGCGCTACGCGGTGCTTGATGGCCATGGCTTGCTGCATGCCCGTCCTCGGCCGCGCTACGGGGTCTACGCCCCGATCTGCAGCCGCAATGGCGTTGCCTTCTTCGGTCGGGACAGCGAGGCCACCCTGCCGGTGTGGTCAGCGCGGGACGGTTATCCAGGACATCCTTCCTACCGGGAATTTCACAGGGATCTGGGCTGGGATCTGCCTGTGGAGGACCTGCAGCCGCTGGGGTTGGATCAGCCAAGACCCCTTGGCCTCAAACTGCACGCCGTCACCAATCACAGTGCTCCCCTCGAAGCAAAGCAGCCCTACAGCCCTGAGGTCGCCGCTGAACAGGTGCGTCTCCATGCCGGTCACTATCTACAGGGACGTCGAATCCAGCTGGAGCAACTAAAAAAGACCATGGTGGCCGACCCTCTGCTGGTGGCTCCGTTCGATGCTGAACTGTTCGGTCACTGGTGGTTCGAAGGACCGGCCTTTCTGACTGAACTGTTTCGCCAAGCACCCGACCAGGGAGTCGCCTTTACCCGACTGCGGGATGTGCTGAACCAAGCAGGCCAGCTTCAGTTGTGTGACCCCTGCCCCTCGAGCTGGGGACAGGGTGGCTTCCACAACTACTGGCTCAATGACACGAACGCCTGGATCGTTCCGGAGTGGGAAAGGGCCAGCGCCGCCATGGTGGATCGCTGCAGCCGAGGAGTCGGCAGGGAAAGGGATCTTGAGCTGTTGCAACAAGCCGCCCGTGAATTGCTGCTGGCCCAGTCATCCGATTGGAGCTTCATTCTTCGCGCCGGAACCACCACAGAGCTCGCGCGGGAGCGGGTCAAACGACACCTCGGACGGTTCTGGCTCTTGATCCAGGCCATCGAAACGGGTGATGAACTGCCAGACAATTGGATGAAAGACGTGCAGCAGGACGACCGTCTCTTCCCCCTGATTCAGCCTTTGGACTGGGCCCAGGTCGGCAGCTGACCCCGAGGAGCACCCAGCACAAGCCCGCGCCGCAACTCCCAGGGCGACAGAGCAAACAAGCGCAGCATCACGGCCATCAGTCGAGACAGTGGAAGGGTGTTGGTCAAAAACCCGAACCAATCCTCCTGAGGCAATAAAAAAAACGTGGCGAAATGAGTGCGCAACAGAGATTCGTTGAACCCCATCAACCGCCCAAGGCCGAACTGATACAGCTGATGGCGCAGCACCAGTTCCAGAGGCCAGAGGGCCTGCCATCCGCAGCGGGCCAATGCGGCGGATCCAAGCTCACGGTTCTTCAGACAGTCCGCAATGGCTCTGGCAAGACCTGGGCCACGCCGCAGCAACGACCCAACCATGTATCCGGAGGCCGGATGAACCATGCTTGCTGAACCACCGAAGGCGAGCACCGGCTGGCTTCGATCCGGCAAAGGCAGATTCATCGGGAAGAGACAGAACTCTTCGTGGATCAACTCAGTGATCTCCACGCCGCGCTTTTCGAGACGTTGCATCAACCGCTGCTTGAGCACGTCGTAGGGAACTCCGGGGGCCAGTGCGAGTGAGGTCTCCTCCACAAAGAACACCCCATCGCCAAGATCCATGGCATAGAGGAACGTTGGGGGTTCGCTGCGCTGCTCTGCACTGAGGTGATCACAGCGGTAGTCCATCAAGACGAATCGACCTGCCTCGATCGGGTTGCGTGAATAACGCCCCACCACTCCATAGGCGGCCTGACCGGCCACAGGTCCCTGATCCGGCCTTGTGATGTGGGGAGAGCGGGAGCCGGTTGCATCGATCACCAACCGAGCCTGCAACGTCATTCCCGATCCGCAGGTCACGCTGGTGTGCAGCGAGCCCACATCGACGCGCTCGGCGGTGTCTTGATGCCAGCACACTCCTTGGGCACGGGCCAGCCAGTGCTGTTGCAGTGCGTCCCGATCAAACAAGCCGTAATCGATGCCGTGGGCCAAGGTCTGATCCTGAGCCGCGTCTCCACCGGAACCGAAATAGCTCACGGTGTCATTCCAGCGATGCTCCAACAAATGCTCAAGGCCAAGGGCTCTCAGCTCTTCGGCCCAGACGCCATAAGTGTTCGGCCAGGGAGCATCCACCGGTTGTGGTGCAATCCCAGCGACATCAACGCCGGAGTGGTTCAACTCTGAGGCGATGCATAGGGCAGCTGGCCCGCCCCCTAGCACCAGCACATCAACAACATCCGCCAACGTCAGCCGTCCTGCTCGTCCAAATCAGCGTCTTCGTCCGTGTTGTCATCTTCAGCTTCCGGTGGCACCAGAACCACCTTCAGCAGACG
>QCTY01000047.1:0-12400 GCA_003208975.1 Synechococcus sp. AG-676-F02 | reverse complement strand
GATTCGAGCCTAATTTTGGTGCTTTCAAGCCACAAAAAAACCGGCATTGATGCCGGTGAATATCCCTAACGGTCGAAGGACCATTGGGAGGGGTTGAACGGATCAGAAAATCGGAGCGGCGGGATTTGAACCCACGACCCCTACTACCCCAAAGTAGTGCGCTACCAAGCTGCGCCACGCCCCGTCAGATTTAAGGTATCACAGGGTATTCCGGCCCTTGAGACGACGCAGCATCCGGCTGGTGAGCTGCTCCCGATGGCAACTTGCGTACTGAACGACACGCAGCTGGCGCGCCAGCTGCCGCAACTCGCGCAGGCTCATTGCAGCGAGACGTAATTCCGGCAAGGTTCGCCAGGCGCGGGAGCGCATCGGAAGAAATTCCGCTCCAGCAGCCTGGCTGATGGAGATCGTTCCGTCCGCCAGCCATTCAGGGATGAGCACCACTAAAACGGCGACCAATCCATAGAGCTCAACTAGTCCCCGCGGCAGGGGATGGAGTGAGCGCTCCTCCGGATAGCGCTTGTCTGAATCGCGTCTGTCCTGCTGATCGCTGACGGGCAAGACAACGGACCTCCTGAGCACTCACCTTGCCATCTCCACACATGACCGCTGCATCGTGGTGGTCAGATTTGCAGCGATCCACTTGCTTCAGCCGGCGTGTCGCGCCAAAGCAGCTCTGGTCCACGGCTCGCTTCCGGTGTTCGCGTTGAGAACACCAGGCCCAACACGAGAACAATGGTGATTGCGATGGCGATCAGAACCTGGCGATCACCCATCGGATACCAGCCGGAACGGGGCATTGTCGCTGCGCAGCACGCAGTGACTGATGCTCCAGTCGAAGCCGTTCCAGATTTTCTGTGGCAACCGGAAATCAGCACCGTCGAAGCCCTCAAGCACTGTCTGAGTGGGCATGGCTGAGCAGTAGGGCCGACTCCCCGGCTTGGCCAGATACTGCTGGTGATAGCCCTCCGCGAAATAGAAGGTCTGATCGGCTTGAATCTCGGTTGTGATCGGCCCATAACCGTTCTGATTCAGAGCGGTCTGGTAAGCATCCCTGCTGCTGATGGCCAGAGCCATCTGTCGTTCATTGGTGGTGTAGATGGCTGATCGATACTGGCTGCCGGTGTCGTTGCCCTGACGGTTTCCCTGAGTTGGGTCATGGCATTCCCAGAACAGTTTCAGCAGATCGCTGAAGTCCACTGCCGGTGAACTCCAGACAACCCGCACAACTTCCGTATGGCCTGTGCGGCCAGAACAGACATCGCGATAGCTGGGATCCTGGGCTTGTCCACCTGCGTAGCCAACCGCGGTCGAAACGACGCCAGGCAGTTTCCAGAAGCCTTTTTCGGCACCCCAGAAACAACCGCATGCGAAAAGAGCTTCTTCCTGATCACTCATCAGCGGCGCTCGCAGTGGAGTGCCGAGCACAGCGTGAGACTCATCCACTGAGGACTCGGCGCCGCGTTGGGTCAACCAGGACGGAAGCATGAACGCTTGGAAGCAGGGTTGAACCTTAGGAAGCCTGATCGCCTGTCGGCACCGGTTCAAGCTGGACGTGGTTTAGCAGTGTCGTCACAAAGGCGAACAGCAGAAACGGGAGGCTGAGCACCAGAATCAAACCCACGCCCACCAAGGCGAAGAGTGGACGGCTCGAGCCCATCAAAGCCAGTCCTGCAGCCAGGCTGACAAAGATCACAACCATCCAGGCAAGAACCTGGCCGTAGATATCGCCGAACGTGAGCGTGCAGCGCATCGCCAGGGGAGAACCACTGGTCATTGGGAATCCAAGCCTTTCAACAGCTAAGCCACGATTCGGTGGTCTGTCTGCGACTGCCTGCAACTTCTTCAGCTTCAGCCCGCGATCGCATCGAGCTGCTCAGCAGCCTGTTGTCTCTCCCAGAGACGCCGATACACCCCTGGTGTGTTGATCAGATCGAGATGGTGGCCTTGTTGGACGATGCGTCCCTGCTCCATCACCAGAATCCGATCGCAGGCGGCGGCAGCTGATAACTGGTGGCTGATCATCACAATCGTCCGGCCATCGGTCGTGCGGATGGAGTCGAGAATCGCAGCAGCCGTGTTGTTGTCAACGCTGGCGAGGGCGTCATCAAGTACAAGCACCGGAGCGGAGACCAGCAGAGCTCGCCCCAGAGCCGTGCGTTGCCGTTGCCCGCCGCTGAGGGTGATTCCCCGTTCGCCAACGATCGTTGCAAACCCTTCGGGAAATCCCCTCACGTCGTCGAGCAGCCGGGCCCGTTCAGCGGCTTGTTCAACGGAGTTGGCTTCGGCCTCGGGCTCCCCGTAACGGAGATTGTCGGCCAGGGTGTTGGTGAACAGGAATCCTTCCTGGGGGACCATCGCCACATCTCCTCGAAGGCTGGTCAGCGGCAACTCGTTCACATCGACTCCATCGAGGAAGAGTTGGCCATCCGGTACCGGCACCATGCGGCCGAAGGCACGGGCGAGGGTGGTCTTGCCGCAACCCACAGCGCCAACCACGGCGACCAATTCGCCTGGTTCGATGCTGAAACTGACGCCCTTCAATGTGTCGCGGTCGGCCCCCTCGTACCGAATGCAGAGATCTCGGGCTTCGAGTCGTCCCTCGGCGCGTTGTCGTTCATCGGTTGCAGTCTTTGAGTCTCGAATCAGCGGTTGACGGCAAAGAAGCTCCTCGACCCGTTCCAGGCTCACCTGACCAGTCTGAAAGGTGTTGAGGGTGAATCCCAGCAATGCAGTGGGAAACACCAGACGTTCCACATAAAGGATGAGAGCGACGAGTCCACCGATCGTCAGGCTGCCTTCACCGAGCTTGCCGCTGCCCAGGGCCAAAAGCAGCAGAAGGGAGATGGAGGAAATGCCTTCGAGCAGTGGAAACAGGGTGCTGCGCGTTCGTGCAAGGCGGATGGCGCTGTTGCGGTAGTTGCGGTTGCGTTCCGCGAAGGCGTCTTGCTCCGATGCCTCCTGGCCATAGATCTTGATGGCACCGATGCCAGACAGATCTTCCTGGATCAGATCACTGAGGCCGGATAACTCCTCCTGCTGCAGCCGCTGCTGTTGCATCATGCGACCACCGAACAGGCGCACCACGCTGAGCATCACCGGGTAGAGCCCGATGGCTGCCAGGGTCAGCCAGGGATCAATCGCCAGCATGGCCGGCAGGGTCAGGCAATAGGCGAGCAGAGTATTGGTCAGGCTCAATACCGCAAACCCGAGCAAGCGGCGGATGTTCTCCACATCGCTGGTTGCCCGGCTGATCACGTCACCGCTTCCTCGGGTCTGCACCCAGGAAGGCTCCTGGCGGAGCATGTGATCGAACAGACGCTGGCGCAGCTCCACCTCCACCTGCCGCCCTACACCGAACACCAACTGGCGGGACAAAAGGCGTACTCCTGCCATGGTGCTCGCCAGCACCACAATCCAGCCGGCCTGGCGCAACACGCTTGCGTAGGAGAAGCCGTCCTGAAGTTCGTCGATGACCCGACGGACCTCCATCGGGATCGTGACGCTGAGGATGTTGACCACCACGAGGGCAATCGCCCCCATGAGAACGGTTCTGCGATGCGGGCGCAGGTAGCGGCCGATCAGGTCCAGGCGCATCGCCGCCATGCCGGTTTTGGTCTGGGTTGTTCAACCTAGGAGTGTGGAGGTTGGAGTTGGTGACCGTCTGGCCAGGTACCGATGGATCGCGGGATAGTGAAGCCCGTTGCATTGATCTGATGTCCGCTGACGTTCCGTCTTGGCCTGCTCTGCTCGAGCAGCTGCTGCAGGGAGAGGCGCTGTCAGCGGCTCAGTCGACACAATTGATGCAGGCCTGGCTGGCTGAGGAGCTGACCCCTGTGCAGACGGGCGGTTTCCTGGCGGGTCTTCGTGCCAAGGGCATGGTGGCCAATGAGCTGGCGGCCATGGCCGGAGTGTTGCGGGAGGCCTGCCCTCTGCCCTGTGCCCGACCCGATCTTCTGATGGTGGATACGTGCGGCACCGGTGGTGATGGTGCTGACACGTTCAATATCTCCACTGCCGTTGCCTTCACCGCAGCGGCCTGTGGCGTGAAGGTGGCCAAACACGGCAACCGCAGCGCCAGCGGCAAGGTGGGCTCGGCGGATGTGCTGGAAGGTCTTGGTCTGAATCTCAAGGCTCCTCTCAAGACGGTGGTTGATGCGATCACTTCCACCGGTGTCACCTTCTTATTTGCTCCGGCTTGGCATCCAGCCCTGGTGAACCTGGCTCCTCTGCGGCGCAGCCTCGGCGTGCGCACCGTGTTCAACCTCCTGGGGCCATTGGTCAACCCCCTGCGTCCCCAGGCTCAGGTGCTTGGAGTGGCCAGGCCCGATCTTCTGGACCCGATGGCAGGGGCCCTGCAGCAACTTGGAGTTGATCGATCGATCGTGGTCCACGGTGCTGGAGGCCTGGATGAAGCGTCCTTGGCCGGTGAGAACGACCTGCGCCTGATTGAAGGGGGGCAGATCGTGGGGCGTTCTTTGAAGCCGGAGGATGTCGGACTCAGCAGTGCATCACTGGAAAGTCTGCGCGGAGGGGATCTGACGGTGAATCAGACCATTCTGGAGACGGTGCTGCGAGGCCGGGGGAGCGTGGCCCAGCGCGACGCTGTCGCCCTCAACACCGCATTGGTTCTCTGGTCCTCCGGACTTGAAACCGACCTTCGCCAAGCAGTCGCTCAGGCGGTTGCTGCCTTGGATGCCGGTCTGCCATGGCAGAACCTTGTTGCCTTGCGTGAGGCCCTGTCCGGTGGAGATGGACAATGAAGATCTGAACAAAATCGGATCACTTCACTGATGCCTCCGTCCAAAGCCGATCCGGCACATCTCGTCCTCGAGGATGGAACGGTTTTGACGGGCCATTCCTTTGGCAGCAGGGGAACCGTGCTTGGTGAAGTGGTGTTCAACACCGGCATGACCGGGTATCAGGAGGTGCTGACCGATCCTTCCTACGCCGGGCAACTGGTGAGTTTCACGTATCCCGAACTGGGCAACACCGGCGCTAATCCCGATGATCAGGAAGCGGATGTTCCCCACGCCCGTGGCGTGATTGCCCGACAGCTTTCCCCTCGCCCCAGCAGTTGGCGCTGCAGTGAGCCTCTGGACGTCTGGATGCAGCGGCAGGGGATTGTGGGTATCTGTGGTGTCGATACCCGAGCTCTCGTGCGTCACCTTCGCGAAGGAGGGGCCATGAATGGGGTGATCAGCAGCGATGGTCGCTCCCCGATGGACCTGCTCGCCGAGGTGCGAAGCGCCCCCAGCATGGAGGGGCTGAATCTCGCGGATCAGGTCACCACTCCAAAGCCTTACCGCTGGACCTCGGCCTGTTCAGTTGGTTTCGATCAGCGCATCCAATCCAGCCCCGCCAAGTCGTTCCGCGTTGTGGCTGTTGACTTCGGCATCAAGCGGGCCATTCTCGATCGGCTTGTTGCCCATGGTTGCGACGTCACCGTGGTTCCCGCCGATGCCGATCTCGATCAGGTGATGTCCCATCAGCCTGATGGGGTGTTTCTCTCCAATGGGCCTGGAGACCCAGCGGCAGTGAGCAGCGGCATTGCCCTGGCTCAACAACTTCTGCAGCAGGCCGAGCTTCCGCTGTTCGGGATCTGTCTGGGCCATCAGATCCTCGGTTTGGCCCTTGGGGGACGAACCTTCAAGCTTGCCTATGGCCATCGGGGCCTCAATCACCCCTGTGGAACCAGCGGCCAGGTGGAGATCACAAGCCAGAACCATGGCTTTGCGCTGGATGCTGATTCACTGGCGGCGGAATCGGTTGAAGTCACCCATCTCAACCTCAACGACCGCACTGTGGCGGCCTTCCAGCATCGCCAACAGCCGGTTTTCGGCGTTCAATACCATCCCGAAGCCAGTCCGGGCCCCCATGATGCGGACCATCATTTCGCCCGTTTCGTTGCGTTGATGGCGGATCGTCGACGCTGAGGTGGTTGACCCTGGTCGGGATCACTACACTTCGGCGCGATGACGTGTGGGGGACTGGTCCCATCAGTGAACTGCAAAGACTGACGGTTTCTCTCCGTGGAGGCTTCAAGCAGACAGGAAATTGCCTGGTGTTTTATTTCACCGGTCAGCTCGACGCCTACTCCGAGAAGCAATTTATGGAGTATGTCGCTGACGTGTTGAAAACGAGCACATCCCCTGCGGTGCTGGATCTGAGCAAGATTGATTTTCTTGATTCATCAGGGCTTGGTGCGCTGGTGCAACTAGCCAAGCAGTGCACCGATCAAAAACGTTCCTTCAATCTCGTGGGCAATTCGCGGGTTGCGCAGACGATCAAGCTCGTTCGTCTGGAGGACTTTCTGCACCTCGTTCCTGATCTGTCGACTGCCATCGATCAGTTGGCGGCTTGAGCAACTGGATCCGGTGTCAGGCTTCGATGCCTGATGCAGAAGCTCTGGGTCCACTGCAACTCGCCTGGATTGGCGATGCGGTGTGGGAATTGCATCAAAGGCTTAGGCATGGCCTGAAACCGGGCCGATCAGACGCCCTCCACAAAGCCGTCGTCGCTGATGTGTGTGCAGATGCCCAATCCGCTGCGCTGGCCTGGCTGGAAAAGCAGCAGCTCCTTAACGATGTCGAGATGGATTGGGTGCGCCGTGGTCGCAACAACGCAGGTCGTGGCCCCCGTCGTGCCGATGCTGCGATTTATGGCAGGGCCACGGGGTTTGAGACAATGGTTGGCTGGCTGTTTCTGAACAACCCAGACCGGCTTGCAGAGCTCCTGGATCATCTGGAGCGTGCCGGAACCAATCCTGAATGACTCCCACGCCATGAGCCCTCGCTTTGAACGCCGTCCAGGCGGCCCTTACCGCGATGGCGGCAACGCTGGTCGTGGGAATGGGGGTTGGAATGGCCCCGGTCGCGACAGGGATCGCGACCGGGATCGCGACGGTGAAAGGCGTGGGAGTGAAAAGCGTGGGGGTGAAAGGCGCGGGATTGAAAGGCGGGGGGTTGAAAGGCGTGATGGAGATAATCGAGGCAGTGACCGGCGCGACGGCGATAACCGATATCGCGGCCGCCCTCCGGGCCGTCCTTCCGATCGTCCTTCCGCACAACCTTCGGGGCGTTTTTCGGACGGTCGCGGATCCGATGAACGCTCGCCCGGGGGGTGGGGAGCTTCCTCCCGTGGCGGTGGAAGCCGTTCAGGTGCTGAGCGTTCCGGAGCTGCTCGTTCTGGACTCGGTCGGAGCGGGGCTGGACGCACGAATCGCAGCTGGAATGGAGAGCGACGCTCCGATGGAGGCAATCGTCGACCTGAATCAAATCGCTTCGCGGCCGGCCGCCGGGATGGTGACAGCCGACCCAGCCAGGGTCGTTTCCGCGAACGCACGGATCGCTTCAAGGACCGGGAGCGCGGGCAGGAACGTTTTCCCGACCGGCGTCAATCCGGTGAAGAGCGTTCACCGGCTCGGGCCCGTTACGGAGCTTCGTCAGGACGTCAGGAGCGCTTCGATCGTTCTGCTCCAGCGCTGCAACCCGAGGCCGCGGCTGCGACGCCGCCAGCAGATGATCTGATCTGGGGACGTCACGCCTCCCTGGCAGCACTGGAGTCGGGGCGGCCGATTCATCGGATCTGGTGCACTCCCGAGATGCGTAGTGCTGCAAAGTTTCTGCAGCGTCTGCGCGATGCCAAGGCATCGGGCGTTCTGGTGGAAGAGGTGACTTGGGCCCGGCTTGGCCAGATCACCGGTGGTTCAGTGCATCAGGGGATCGCGTTGCAGACAGCGGCTGCTGAAACTCTCGACCTCGCCACCCTGATCGATGGATGTTCCGATCTCGGGGAACCTGCATTGCTTCTTGCGCTCGACGGGGTCACGGATCCCCATAATCTCGGGGCCATTGTGCGTTCCGCTGAGGCGATGGGCGCCCATGGCGTTGTTCTGCCGCAACGGCGTAGTGCAGGACTCACCGGCTCAGCCGCCAAGGTGGCTGCAGGCGCGCTGGAGCACATGCCCGTTGCCCGTGTCGTCAACCTCAACCGTTCCCTTGAGAAGTTGAAGGATTCCGGCTATCGGGTGATCGGACTTGCTGCCGAGGGGGATGTCACCCTCCCCGACGTTGATCTGGACGGCCCCCTTGTTCTGGTGACTGGATCGGAGGATCAGGGTCTCTCCCTGCTCACCCGACGTCACTGCGATCAACTGGTGCGTATCCCGCTCCGTGGGATTACACCCAGCCTTAATGCGTCGGTTGCCACTGCGCTGTGCGTTTATGAAGTGGCGCGCCGCAACTGGATGAAGGACATCCACGGCCAGGCCCCCTCACCGCCGATTGTCCGCCCTCGCACGGCTCCTGACGAGGAACCTGAATCAACACCTCTTGACTCGGCGTCTGAGGTCGAGTCGGAGACAACCCAGGAAACCGCTTTGCAGGAGTCCGATCCGATTGAGATCAATCTCTCGGCTTCGGCATCGGCTGAGGCTGCGGAGATCCTCTTTGATGAGAGCATTCAGCTGTCCAACTAAGTTCGCTTCAGGGATCACGTTTTTTTCTCTGGATCGCAGCAAAATGAAAACCATCCTGTCTTTTCAATGATGAGCCCACTGATCCGGCCGCTGCGAAGCCTGGCCAACGGTCTCGGTGTGGCCTGGTGGGCCCGCGTTGAAACCTCTGGTCCTGATGTGACCTATTGGTTTGGGCCGTTCGTGACCCGCCGTGGGCTTGAAAAGGAGCTCCCCGTTTTCCTTGAGGATGTGAGTTCAGAGGATCCGCAGTCGATGAGCCATACCGTGTTGCGCACGCGGCGCTCCGAGCCGCTGACGATTGCAGCCGAGGGCTGAGCTCTCAGCTGATAGCGTCGCTCCTGCAACAGATCGCAGGTTCATGACGATCAGCGCGTGGCGTCAGCGGCTTCAGAGCGGTGAGGTCTCTTCCCGGGAGCTGGTCGATCAGCACCTGAAAAGAATTGAGGTGTCGGAGTCGAGCCTCAATGTTTATGTGGAGGTCACTGCAGATCGAGCTCGCGCGGAAGCGAGCCGCATTGACGAGGCCCGTGCTGCCGGAGATTCGCTCGGTTCACTGGCCGGAATCCCACTGGCCATCAAGGACAACCTCTGCACCCAGGGCGTCCGCACGACTTGCGCCAGCCGCATGCTCGAACGGTTCGTCCCGCCCTATGAATCCACCGTCACCGAACGCCTCTGGACATCCGGTGGCGTTCTCATGGGCAAGACCAACCTGGATGAGTTCGCGATGGGAGGTTCCACCGAAACCTCGGCGTTCGGTCCAACCCTCAACCCCTGGAATACATCCCATGTGCCGGGTGGGAGCTCCGGCGGAAGTGCGGCGGCTGTGGCTTCCGGCAGCTGCCTTGCCTCCCTTGGTTCGGACACCGGCGGTTCCATTCGACAACCGGCGTCTTTTTGTGGAGTGGTCGGTCTTAAACCGACCTATGGACGTGTAAGCCGATGGGGGCTGGTGGCTTTCGCCAGTTCCCTGGATCAGGTGGGACCCTTCGCCACATGCGTGGCCGATGCCGCCGAATTGCTTCAGGTGATCGCAGGACCGGATCCGCGGGATTCCACCTGCTTAAAAGCGGATGTTCCCGATTACACCGCTGCTCTTGATCAACCGATCAAGGGGTTGAAGGTCGGCATGATTCGCGAATGCTTTGAAGCGGAAGGTCTCGATGCTGAGGTGAAGGCTTCGGTCCAGGCGTCCGCAGCCCAGCTGGAGGCACTCGGTGCGGAACTGGTGGAGGTGAGTTGTCCCCGTTTCAACGACGGAATCGCCACCTACTACGTGATTGCTCCGTCGGAAGCCTCTGCCAATCTGGCCCGCTACGACGGCGTGAAATACGGTTTTCGTGCCGACAACGCCGAGAGTCTTGCGGCGATGACGTCCTGCAGCCGCGCCGAAGGATTCGGGGCTGAGGTTCAGCGCAGGATTCTGATCGGCACCTACGCCCTATCGGCCGGCTATGTCGATGCCTATTACAAGAAAGCTCAGCAGGTGCGCACTCTGATTCGTCGCGATTTCGATGAGGCGTTTCAGCAGGTTGATCTCTTACTGACCCCCACGGCTCCTTCCACGGCATTCAAAACCGGCGCTCATGCGGATGATCCTCTGTCGATGTATCTGGCTGATCTGCTCACCATTCCAGTGAACCTTGCCGGACTGCCTGCGATCAGTGTTCCCTGCGGCTTCAGTCAGTCGGGACTGCCCATTGGCGTGCAGTTGATTGGCAATGTGCTGGAGGAAGCAAGATTGCTGCAGGTGGCCCACCAGTACGAACAGGCAGTCGATGTGTTTGCGGCGCGTCCCGAGGCTGCCTTGGTTCCTTGAGCACCACATCTGGTGTTTCTTGCTTACGGTGAACGCTTGATCTTGCGTTGGGACCTAGGCTGGGGGTATGGCATTCGTCCCTCTCCACAACCACAGTGACTACAGCCTCCTGGATGGGGCGTCGCAGTTGCCGGCGATGGTTGAGCGAGCCCAGGAGCTTGGGATGCCTGCCATCGCTCTCACCGATCACGGGGTCATGTATGGCGCCGTTGAGCTGCTCAAGTTGTGCAAAGGAACCAATCTCAAGCCGATTATCGGCAATGAGATGTATGTGATCAACGGTTCGATCGACGACCCCCAACCGAAGAAAGAGAAGCGTTATCACCTCGTCGTTCTGGCGAAAAATGAGATCGGTTATCGAAATCTGGTCAAGCTCACCAGCATCAGTCACCTGCGCGGGATGCGTGGCCGTGGCATCTTTTCCCGGGCCTGCATCGACAAGCATCTTCTGAAGCAATACAGCGAGGGATTGATCGTCGCCACGGCCTGTTTGGGTGGAGAGATCCCTCAGGCCATTCTCCGGGGACGTCCTGAGGTCGCACGCGATGTGGCTGGCTGGTACCAGAACGTTTTCGGTGATGATTTCTATCTTGAGATTCAGGACCACGGTTCGCCGGAGGACCGGATCGTCAACGTGGAGATCGTCAAGATCGCCGCAGAGCTCGGCATCGAGCTAGTCGCGACCAATGACGCCCATTACCTGAGCAAACAGGATGTTGAAGCTCATGATGCTCTGCTATGTGTTCTGACCGGCAAGCTGATCTCTGACGAGAAGAGGCTGAGATACACGGGTACGGAATACATCAAGACGGAAGAGGAGATGGGCCGTCTCTTCGCCGACCACCTTGAACCGGATGTCGTTCAGAAGGCAATCACCAACACGGTGAAAGTGGCCGAAAAAGTTGAGCCCTACGACATCCTGGGCCGCTATCAGATGCCTCGGTTCCCGATTCCGGATGGCCACACGCCGGTCACCTATCTCCGCGAGGTCACCGAGAGCGGTCTGCGTGACCGGCTTGAGCTTCAGCCTGATGACGCTCTCCCTGTTGATTACTCCGAGCGCATGGCCCATGAGCTCAAAATCATGGAGCAGATGGGTTTTCCCACTTACTTCCTGGTGGTTTGGGATTACATCCGCTTTGCACGCGAAAAGAATATCCCTGTCGGTCCCGGGCGTGGTTCTGCCGCTGGCTCACTCGTGGCCTATTGCCTTGGAATTACAAATATCGACCCGGTGAGCAATGGCTTGTTGTTCGAACGCTTTCTCAATCCGGAACGCAAATCGATGCCAGATATCGACACCGACTTCTGCATCGAACGTCGCGGTGAGGTGATCGACTACGTCACCCAGCGTTATGGCGAGGACAAGGTGGCGCAGATCATCACCTTCAACCGCATGACTTCCAAGGCTGTATTGAAGGATGTCGCCCGTGTGCTTGATATTCCCTACGGCGATGCGGATCGGCTCGCCAAGTTGATTCCCGTTGTTCGGGGGAAGCCTGCCAAGCTCAAGGCGATGATCGGCGATGAGTCTCCGAATCCCGAATTCCGCGAGAAGTACAAGGCTGATCCGGATGTGAAGCGTTGGGTGGATATGGCGATGCGGATCGAAGGAACCAACAAGACCTTCGGTGTGCACGCAGCAGGGGTTGTGATTGCAGCTGACCCTTTGGATGAACTTGTGCCGTTGCAGCGCAACAACGATGGTCAGGTCATCACGCAGTACTTCATGGAAGATGTGGAATCCATGGGATTGCTGAAGATGGATTTCCTGGGGTTGAAGAACCTCACGATGATTGAGAAAACTCTTGAATTGGTTGAAGTCAGTAGTGGCACTCGTGTCAATCCCGACAGGCTTCCACCAGAAGATGAAGAGACGTTTGCCCTTCTGGCCCGTGGTGATCTGGAGGGAATCTTCCAGCTGGAGTCCAGCGGAATGCGTCAGATCGTGCGTGATCTGAAGCCATCATCTCTGGAAGATATTTCTTCCATCCTTGCCCTCTATCGGCCGGGCCCCCTTGATGCCGGACTGATCCCGAAATTCATCAACCGCAAGCATGGTCGTGAAGCGATTGATTTCGCTCACTCAATCCTTGAACCGA
>QCTY01000046.1:0-12620 GCA_003208975.1 Synechococcus sp. AG-676-F02 | reverse complement strand
TTGGAGGCTTAACAGTAAAATGACAAGTACCTCAATATGTGCTTGAAGTACATAAGGTATGCTATTGGGAGCACCTCTTCGCATGACTGGAGTTTTTATTTCTTGTGCAATATGGGAAACATTTCAGGAAGTTATGTCTTAACCATGAACCTTGACCAATGACTTCTATAAGAAACTGCTGTTTCTGTAGGTACTTTTTTTTGATCTTAGAAATAATGATCCTGAAACGTTCAGGCGGTGATTTACTGGTCGCAGCATTCTAAAGCTTGGTAAGCCAGCAGTGGAAGAACTAATGATTGTGTGGGAACCCCACTGTTGATACAGGATGAGGCTGACAGACTTGTTGGGTGGCACTCGGGAGTAAGCCTCTAGCCATCTTGTTGGTTGTGTCTCCTGTTAAGCACCGGTTGGCAGTGATTAATGATTAGATCATTCGCATACCTCTTTACCGCCCCAATCCACAGGACAACCCTGAAAGGGCCGATGTTGAAGGCTGGCTAGTAAACGATCAGCAGCAATGGTTTGCCAGTTCAAGCCTGAATAGCCATCAGCACACGGTCAGTGGGTGGCTATAAGGACATTTCGCTGGACACCGCCAAAGCCACCAGTACCGCAAACACATCGAAGGATGCTTCGCCATAACGCGGTTGATGTATGGCAAATCATGCTGACTACAGGTTGGGTTAAATGCAGTCCACCAATACGCTGATTAGTAGCTTTCGCGAAAGACGGTCGCGATTACTGAAGCAAGCGAACAGAAGACGAGAGCAATGATGAGAAATGTCACAGGGATAGATCGCATTAATTCTGTAATGGCTCAGAAGCCTTCATCAGTGCTGTAAGCAATGAGACAGATCGTCGGCAAAGGACACATGGAGATCCCAGCACCGGTGCGCTGACCCGGATCGAAGCTTGTGGAGATCACGATCCATAGTCGGTATCGATTTACGCTGAATCGATTGGAGTCAATGACCTATTTGAAATGAGTCTCAGTCTTCTGCTTTGGATGGGACGCGGACCCACGTCAGCATCAAGGCTGGGTCCGTCTGCCTTAGTGGAATCAGCGTCTTCGCCATTTCCATCAAGCTGACTCCAGGATCTGCGTCAGGGTGCTCCGCTTCTAGGTGACAGCGATGACCCACAGCTGTTTGCGGCAACACACCACGACTGAAGCAGTTGTGTTGGAATTTCTTAGACGCTCTTTTCGAGATGACTGAGACAACTATTCTTGACTTCAGGCTCAGCAATACGTTTGAGGAATATTGCACCTACATGAATGCGCCTGAGCAGCAGGCAATGTTTGCCGAGATGGGAGTGAAGACTTTTTACATCGGAGTCTCCAAGGACGATCCTGGCAGAGCGACGGTGATGTTTCAAGGACCAGAAAATGTCCTCTATGACATCTTTATGAATCCAGAAACTAAGCCCGTCGTTGAAGCTTCTGGCCATATCTACGACGGCACAATTGTTACACGTTGGCTTGCTTGAACCAGATAGGAGTTGCTTCCCGTTGCAGGTAAACAGATCCCAGGTCTTTAGTGATTCGCTGCTGCAGGCCTTCCAGGTCATCAGATCCGAGGTTTCACCACCATCAGTTGAAGGATACAAAACCCTGAAAACTTGAATAAATCAATCGATCTAGGCAGGTGTTTGTTGGTAACGCCTGCAACAGTGTGTTCACTAGGCGATAGTTTTACGCATTATCTAAATCAACTACTGAGTTGAAAATTGTTCATCCAAATTCCAAATTTCATGGCATAAATATTATGGTGTTTGTGCTTCTTCGGGGTTTTCGAAGCACAGTGCTTTCCTTGGCACCAAATTAGCTGGATCCGTATGCAAAGGATCTTTGTGGACCTTAGCTAATTCATCCCTCATAGGTTCCACTCCTGGATGTACGTTGTCTGTCTACATAATGATCAGTATGAACAACACGATCTTTTATTAAATGAGAAGGTGAATTGGTATTGGTAATTGAAGATGGAAGCAGTCGACCTTTTCCCCCGTTCAATAATAAAGGGAAAGCTTTCATTAGAATTGCTTGATGACTTACTCAAGCTGAGTCGAAGTGTTCTCGCAAACCCTGATGCTAGTCCTGACGCATCAAGCAAGTTGGCAGGACAGTTAAGCCAACAAAGAGAACTACGGATGGATCACCCAAGTGTTCAGTCGCTATTAAATGAGTACTTATTGCCGGGATGTGAACAATGGATTCGACATGTAATTGATCGGCAACCTCTACAAGGCAAAGGTCCTTGGCACCCAGATCGATATAAACTACAAGTAATAGATCTGTGGTTAAATTGCCAGAGGCCAGGCGACTACAATCCAATTCATAATCACGGCGGAAGTTTTTCAGGGGTGATTTTCATAAAGGTCCCCCCGCAGATAGACGGCAATAGTTTTGATGGACAGTTATGCCTTCATGGGCCAGAAGAATGGCAAATTCAGAGTTTTCGAACTGGAATGGTGGAATATCTTTTGCCTGTTCCTGGTGATTTCTATATCTTTCCGGCTTGGCAGACTCATTCTGTAATGCCTTTTCGGGGCGATAATGAGCGTTGGTCTCTTGCCTTTAATGCTGTTGCTATTCCAAACCACCCTTCTATAAGGCAAAGGGGACAAAATGTTTCATTGTCAAGTTCAAGGCCAAGAGCAAGTGGATTTTAAGTATTTTCTTTGCTTTATCATGCTTTTTGGGAAACTTTGTCTGGCGTAATCAATTTTTCGACTGGTATGTTTGCCTCTACTAAGTGGTTCTCAGTTGACTGGAAAAGGTTCTAAGGAGTAGTGGTCATCACTTCCTCATCGAAACAGGTAACTGTTTAATGGTAGACCTCTAAGAAGGCCGCAATTTTGTAAGGTGCACAACTTATATATGCCTTTGTTTGTTGCGTTAGTGAATCATAAGCGTTGCCAAATGTCTGATTTGTTCGGTGTTGTGAGGGTTTTGATTTTTGATTTCAATGATGTTTAAAGCTCGGCCAAGCGGAGCCACCAAGCACAGAGGCTCCGCCGCACCCACGACAGCAGCTCGACGTCCACAGGTGCACTTCAGTCGTAACTGCCCTGATCGCGGCATTGACGACTTAACAACTACCGAATATCAAGATCAATACGAGTAATTTGAAAGGCCTGAGCCTGAGGTATGAAAATTCTTCTATGTATTGCAGCAATACTCTCGATCATGTTCCCTATAGCTTGCTCCAGCTTTCAAGTCTTTTGATTGTCTGAACACCTTCTAGACTATTTGAACCTGGCCTTGTCCAGGTTGGAATAGTTTTAATATCTGCCTCTTTGCATTGCTTGACCTGTAAAGGATATTTGTCTGGCATGCCACATTCCACATAATTGAGTTTTCTACCTGCTTCTTTGCCGAAAAGTCTCAATTGTTCTTTGCATGCTGGGCACCAGTGAGCACCAAAAAACTTTGCTCCACCTGTGCTCAGTTGATCCGCAACTTTGATTGATTGTGGTGTGGATTCTGAATTGGGCTCAGGAATTGGTTTATTCCATGTTTCAGCTGAAACTTTTACTCCTAAAACAAGTGTAAAAGATGATATCAATACCAAATATTTAACCCTCTTTAGTATGCTCATGATTTTCAGTGCTGCTCGGGATTTTTTTTGATCACACACATCCTACTGCTTCTGCATGTTCTGCAGGGCTTCAATCAATTGTCTCTTGTGCTCCTCCACAATCTTAATGCCACCTTGTTTTTGCTTTGCAGATTTTTACCCATTGCACAAATGGATTTCCATGAACAGTTTGAGATTAGCTCTTCGTCATGCTCCTGAGTGTGTCAATTCTAAATTTATGGGTGGAATTCTTTAGCTTAGTTTTTTAAGCATCCTTAACCTCTTTGGATTGTTTTCAGATATTAAAATAGCGCTTTTTTAGCACTTGATTATGGCCTCCATTGTCAGTTAATCAGAGAAAATGCACGGATCGCTGGGACGCTATAACAAAGTACTGACATATTTTGCTAGAAACCTACATTAAAATCTTTGACGGCTCATAAATTCTTGCTTATTTCTCCTAAGCGATTTTTCGTTCTCTAATTGCTTTCTTGACAACATTAGAGCAGGGCGATTTTAGGTAAACTTAAAAAGATTTATAGTTTTCAAATGTCTTACTGGGAAGAACAGCGAAAGAGCCTTAATCTTTTTACTGTATACGAGGTTTCACCGGCACAACAGCTTCAAATGATTAGATGGCTTAAAATGAGATCAGATATCCTCATTTCGCATAATCTTGGATTTGAAGCCGAATCCGTTATTCAAGAGTTTGAAGATTATAAAGGCACTTGTTTATGAGCGAAGCGATTGGCTTGAAAATCTCGATTGTGCAGGGATGATAATAGTGATATTTATGCTTCTTGGGAGCGTAGCGCTTCCGATAAATAACTTGCTTATTATTTTTTCTATAAAGTTGCTGTTCTTTTATGGCACTTCTTGGATGGCGTCGTAAAGGTTATAGGGAAAGTAGATTTTTAATGATCTATATAAAGAAAAGATCAGTTTTCTTTTGATAGATGTGATTGGGAGTTTGATTCATCGACTCACTTGGTCAGTGTGGTTAAGTGATGCCTACTCGTAAACGCTAGATATCAAAGTGTATATATAAAAAAGGAATGTAGAGCAATGCTTTGGCTGCATTATCGTATTCCATTTCATTATTGCCTGCTGTTAAGAATGCAGTTTGCCCGCCACCAGTTTGTCGGTCTTTTTGCTGACGCCCCCGCTCACCTTGCCTCCGGCTCCCTCAATCAGATGTCTTGCAACTGTCTGGAACACACAAAGCCATCCGCCTTATCCCTGTTGCGGAAGCGACCATAGTCAGTGAGCCTTACTCGTTAGGCTCGTCACCACGAGAGTGCAAGCCTTCACTTCTTTGGGAGTTAGGGCTTATTTGATTTTGTAATAATGCCTACTTACGCCTGAGCTCATGATTCCTAATTTGAATTTGATATCTTTTGTGTTGCTGCGGCAAGGTATTTCTTTTGGTCGCCAAGCCCCACACCGATAGTGTCAAGCCATAAAAAAAGCTTGTCTTTAGCAGCAGGCCGGGTGACGGGGGGACTCAATTTATAGCCGTTTTCACGCTAGGGATAGGGTTCCGCTTGATACGCCAAATAATAGCAACCATCTCTTGATCATTTGGAAATGCAAATGAGGATCAAGCACCATATATGTGATCTTGGATGTGCTCCCTATTTAACAAGTCACTACAATGTATTTTGGCCGGATGATGGTGATTTGTCCGCGTAACGAAACCGATCTTTTGGGGGTGGTTTTTTTGACCGGTGCGAACAATAAAAAACCCTGACCTGCACAAGTCAGGGCATGACTCCCCTCAAACTCAGCGATTGCTTAGATACCCCCGAATCTCAAGACAACTTCGATTGCTCCAAGACCTACCAAAAATGTGCCTCCTAGCAGGAAGGCGTCTTTTGTTGTCTGTGCCATTGGGAAAAGGGCTGACCCCAGAATCAAAGCCAAAAGAAATCTAAAGGGAATCTGTAGTCCTAACATTTAGAAGCCTTACGATCTGGCCATCATCTCACGCCATTGTTACTCAAGTTCATGAAATAGGCTTAATAACTTACTTTTGCCGGAGAGATCCGCAATACAACTAAATACTCTGGGTAAATAAAAAGCCCTGCTTCAGCAGGGCCAGTAGTCATCGTGCGTATGAAGCGCCTCTGTAGACGAATAGTGGTCTCGTAACTGCAGATGCTGCCAGAGATGCTTCCAGCCGTTGAACTACAGCCTCGGTTTTCGCGGCTTCACGGCAACGTACGAAAGCAGTTCCGTTGTAATAGAGAGAAGTCATCGAGCTGACTCACTTGGTGTAAGAAATGCCACGGAAGGTCAGTGTTGCGTGCACTTGTGCGGGAGCTGCTGAAGTGCGGGCTTTGTAAGCCTTTCCTCGGTACTGAAGTTCAACAACAGGTTGAACCAAAGGCAGCTTGGATCCGATGTCGTAGCTGCTGCCGCGATAGGTAAGGGTCATTTTGATTCTCAGAAATCCAGGTCCCCGTTCCATGGCCTGGCTTGTCTGCGCCTCCCGAGAAGAGAGGTGAACGTTGTTCGTAGCTGTTGCTACAAGATCTTTCTAGAAGCTTCTGCAAATACTTTGTCGTTCGTCGCGATACAAAAATCGCAAAGATTTCTGTCTGAGGAAACGCTTGTCATGCCAAACGTTTTACGGCAATTTTTTTAGGGAGATGTCCCTACGCAACTTGCTTGATGCCGTCGTTTATTGTCCGGCACCTGCAAAAGGGTGAGGAGTCAGATTGCCTTCCCCGAACTATTTCCAGACAAGCGGAGCCACCAACCTCAGGGACTCCGCCGCACCTACGGCAACTGCTCGACGTCCACAGGTGCACTTCAGTCGTAAATGCCCTGATTGCGGCAATGACGACTCAACCACTACTGAAAACCACAAATGTCACGCCACAGCTGGGTCACCGGTTGTAGCCCTGTCTTTGCAAGGTAATCGCGGTTTGAAGAACCTGATAGCCACTGGCTTGAATTGCGGGATCGATTGAGTAGATGGGCAATTCATATACCTGGCAAAAGTTGCAACGACTAGGGCAGATTGCCAAGACTAATTGATATTAAAGGCGCTTCTAAATTCAAAAACTTGCGGGAGTTTGAGCACCCCTCGCTTCGCCTGTGCACCAGCTTTGAAAGTTTCTTTGCTTTTTGATTATTGGAACTAATTAGCAAGAATTAGAACCGATTAGAATGTATTATAAAACAAAATTAGTCAATTGACTTTTTTAGTTTTTAGTTGGCTTTTTTAGGCTGCTTTGCGTTTCACCTTGAACTTCGCAAGTGTCTTCGGGGTGTCCAGAACCTGTCCATACGCTGACAAGTGAACTGCCTCGCTATGGCCCATAACGTCTGCGCCTTCTTTGCTGGTGAGGTTTAGATCCGTATGGATCCTGACGGCATAACCGTGACGACATCCCAGCGGAGTTAAGTCCGCATCGATTTCGCAGTTGATCTTCCGGCTTGATTTTTTGAGTCTGTCCAGCTGCAGTGTCAGAACTTCAGACGGGCTGACCTTGTTCATCAAGGCATCTGGTATCCCGTGCTGTTTCCACCGCCTGTAGAGGCCGTAACAGTCTTCTGGCCATGACTGCGGTGGTGCAGCGCCAACAATGCGGAAACCTTCCTTGCCTTTGATCGATTCTGTTTCGCGCAGCACTCTGCAAACCAGTTGATCGTCCTGATTCAACAGGCTGAAAAATTGCAGCTCCTTAGGCCTAACGCCAAAGCACTGCATTACATCCCACGCCACTAGATCAGCTTCAGTGAGCCTGTAGCTGCCTTGGATGCGCAGACGTAATTCATCAACCTCGGCATCTTTGAAGCCTTTGACGCCATATATAGGTTTGGCAGCGGCACCATTGCCCTTCATGCTGCGAATTTGATCAGGCCATTCCAATTTCGCTTGCTTCCACAATCGCCTCAGCTTGTCGTGGGCAATTTGTCTGCTTCTGGTGTTGGTATCCCAGCTCCGAAGCACTGCATCCAGCAATGCGGCATCTGAGGCCCAATGCTGTTGGCCAGTAATGGCAACCAACTTGTCGAAATAAGGCTGATACGTCTTGTCCCAGGTGCGTTGGATCACCGTTTCGCCCAGTAATTCGTCTTTTAGGGCCGTTATTAGTGTTTGCAGCGCTTTCGTTGTCAGATGCGTTGAGCTGTTGGCATCAAGCCCATTTGGATCCGGCCACTTGAAAGTGCCAGCCATCACGTCATCAAAAATCTTTGCCGCTTCGGTTGCTGCTTGCAGTGCGGTTGCAGCACCTGGTGGTGATTGCAGCGTTATCGCTCTGCGCTTTGCTCCTGCGCCTTGAGGTTCGTCTGGTCGCGGAGGTAGTTCTGATGAAACAACCCGTAGTCGATCGCGCTTGTGCTCGATATTCCAGCCAGTTCTGCCTTGGCGATGACGCTTAAAACCCTTGCTTAGGTCATCAAGCCAAACTGCTCTGGTGGTTGCCAAAACGCCTTGAGGGTGAAATCTGGGTGAAATCTTGCATGACCCTGACGGGTTTGCAATGGTTCTGACTGATCTCAACAGATTAGACAAAACAGCAGAAGCACTGCTGCAACTGAGTTAAAGCCCAGATGCTGCAGTGTGTCTGGTAACGCCCCCTGATGGATTCGAACCATCGACCGACTGCTTAGAAGGCAGTTGCTCTATCCAGCTGAGCTAAGGGAGCACGGGCATACTTTGCCAGTTGCCCGCCCGATCGAGGTGATTTCCGAGCTGTGCTTCTAAGGTGATGGGCTATGCATGGCAACGATGGCTCCGCGTCGTCTAAGCGACAGCGAGAAGCAGGATTTGGTGGGTCGCTACAAGGCCGGCGAATCCACAGCGGCCCTGGCGGCAGCCTTCGGATGCAGTGCCAACACGGTGAGTCGCACCGTCAAAGCCCTGCTGCCTCCAGAGGCCTATGCCGCTTTGAAGGCCAGCCGTCAGAAACACGGCACCACCGCTGCAGCGCCGGTCGAGGAACCGTCGGTTGAAGTCAGCATCGTTCCGAAGCCGCCGGCTGTCTCGGAGAGTCCTTTGGTTACTGAAGCCCCCAGCGTTGAGGAGGTCAGCGATCCCGATCCAGACTCAGATTCAGAGGAAGCCGCAACCTTGGCCCTAGATGATGCGGAGGACTTCGCTGAGGAAGACGACGTCACCGATGACGAGGAGGACTCCTCTGCTGCGGATGTCTTCACGGAACTGGTTCCTTTGGCAGGAGTGGCCGACATGGGTGGCCATTCCGCCGTTGCCGTGAAGCCCTTCGCGCCGGATCTGCTCCCAGCCAGCGCTTACATGCTGGTGGACAAGGTGGTGGAACTGGATGCCCGCCCGCTGCGGGATTTCCCAGACATCGGAGCTCTTCTGGATACGGCAGAGCTGGATCTGAAGGGCATCTGCCTCTTCGCGAGCCCGCGTGCGGCCAAGCGCCAGTGCGGCCGCAGCCAGCGTGTGATCAAGGTGCCCGACACCGGTGTTTTCGGGCTCACCAGCAACTATCTGCTGGCTCGTGGGATCACTCGCCTGGTGATGGACGGAAGTGTGATGGCTCTGGATCAGACAGCAAAAGACTGATTCCCGTCAGCAGTGAGGGGAAGCGGTTCAGTTACGTCTTGGTTGCGGCATCAGCACGGCGATGGCGCTGCCGCCACTGATCACACCGATCACCAGCGAAACGCCAACGAGAAAGCCGCTGGGCAGCGATGCTGAACGGAACGATCCAACCCGGAGACTGTGGCGCTCTGAGAGGTTCTGAGCCCCAAGGCACAGCAGCAACAGCAGCAGCGTCCCTGCTCCAAGGCTGAACAGCAGCAGACGCAGGCGCAGTAACAACAGGCTGGTCTCGACTGGTCTCAGTCTGCCGCGTTGTGGTGAATCAGTCCGTACAGCCGCCTCCGGGAGATGCCGGTCTCATTCGCCAGTTGGCGCGCGGCCGAGCTTGCACTGGTGCCGGTCTGCATGGCCGCATTCATGCGATCCAGCAGGATGGCATCGTCCAGCTCGATCTCAGCTTCGGCTGGGCAGCCCCCCAGCACAAGGGTGAATTCGCCTTGCGGTCGATGCGTTCCGAAGTGTTCCAGCGCTGCTGCAATCGTTGGCCCCACCTGTTGTTCATGCCTTTTGGTCAGTTCCCGAGCCACCTGCAGCGGCCGCTCTGAACCACACAGTTGTTGCAGCTCTTCCAGCAGGGTGATCAATCGGTGTGGGGCTTCATACAGAACGCTGGTGCGCTGTTCGACAGCAATCTGCCTCAGCCGTGTTTTTCGCTCCCGGCCTTTCACAGGCAGAAACCCCTCGAAGCAGAAGCGGGCGCTGGGCAGGCCACTGCACACCAGGGCTGTGGTGGCGGCACAGGGCCCGGGAATGCAGATCACCGGAAAACCAGCGCTCCTTGCGGCAGCGGACAGTTCTTCCCCCGGGTCGCTGATGCCCGGCAGCCCGGCATCACTGATCACCGCCAGGCTGTTGCCTTCCGCCAGCAGTTCGAGCAGTTGGGGAAGCCGGGTGCGGGTGTTGTGCTGATGAAAGGAGATCTTCCGGCCCCGCGCCTGCAGGTTGCTCAGCAGCAGCCCGCTGTGACGGGTGTCCTCACAGGCGATCACATCCACGGCCGTCAGCAGAGCTTTGGCCCGCGCAGAAAAATCCCCCAGATTGCCGATCGGTGTTCCCACCAGGTACAGATGGCTTGCCGCAGGCTCGTCCCGCTGCATCACAATGGCCAGCGCTTGAATCGATTCTGATGCCCAGCCCCGCCGTTCTGCCCTCCGGTGTCAGCCAGGACGCACTGCTTGCCGAATTGCGTCGCCTCAGCTGGGGCGCCGCCGACATCCTGAGGGCCTATGCGCGGAGTGAGCAACCGCCCCATGGTTTCCCCCAGGCACTGAGTGTCGATAACGGTGGTGAAGGCCCCGTTTCAGCCGCCGATCTGGCGGTGAATCAATGGCTTCTGGATGGCCTGTCGGCTGCGTTCCCCAACGCGGATTGGACCCTGCTGAGTGAGGAGACCGCCAAGGAACAGCTCACGGAGGGCCAGCCCCTGCCAGCCGAATGGCTATGGATTCTTGACCCCCTTGATGGCACCAAGGATTTTTTGCAGGGCACGGGTGAATACGCGGTGCATCTGGCACTCGTGAAAGGAAATCGTCCAGTGATCGGGGTTGTGCTCCTGCCTGAGGCTGATGAGTTATGGATCGGCATCATCGGGGAGGGTGCCTGGTGTGAAGACCGTCAGGGGCAGCGTTCTCCCGTGCGCTTCAGCCCCCGCAGCCAGGTGTCACGTCTGATCCTGGTCGCCAGCCGCAGCCATCGGGATGATCGCCTGGAACAACTGATCGCCGCCCTTGAGCTGGGCGGCTCGAAGGCGGTGGGAAGCGTTGGGTGCAAGGTCGCAACGATTCTCCGTGGCGAGACGGATCTCTACATCTCCCTTTCCGGCCGCAGTGCTCCGAAAGACTGGGACATGGCTGCGCCGGAGGCGGTTCTGCTGGCGGCAGGGGGGCGTTTCACCCATGCTGATCAGGCTGAACTTACCTACAACACCGGCGATGTACGCCAGGCGGGTTGCCTGATTGCAAGCCATGGAAAAGCCCACGCCGAGCTCGGTGAGCGTGCGACGCGGGCCATGGCCGAGATTGATCCCGGCTTTCAGGTCTGAAGCCTGATCAGTTGAGCGGTGCCACCGGGGTGGGCTGAGGCTCCACTGCGGTGCTGTCACCGCTCTGGGGCACACCGCGCAGGGTGAGGTTGATCCGGCCGCGGTTGTCGATTTCGCGAACGCGAACGGTGACTTCGTCGCCCACCTTCACGACGTCTTCGACCTTCTCAACCCGAGCCTCCGACAGCTGGGAGATGTGGATCATGCCCTCCTTGCCAGGAAGGATCTCCACAAAGGCACCGATCGGAATAATCCGAGTGATCGAACCGGAGAACACCTCGCCCTCATTCACCTTGCGGGTGAGGCCTTCAATGATCTTCTGGGCTTCCTCGGCGGCAGCGCCGTCATGGGAGGCGATGGTGACGATTCCGCCGTCTTCAATGTCGATCTTGGTGTTGGTGCGCTCGGTGATGCCCTTGATCGTGCGGCCACCAGGACCGATCACCGTGCCGATCAGCTCAGGGTCGATGCGGAAGCTGAGCAGGCGCGGAGCGTGGGGAGAGAGCCCCTCACGTGGGGTATCAATGGCCTCGAGCATCTTCTCGAGGATGTGCAGACGAGCCGGGCGGGCCTTGTTGACGGCCTCGGCGATTGTTTTCACCGACAGTCCGGTGATCTTCATGTCCATCTGCAGGGCGGTGATTCCCTTTTCGCTGCCCGCCACCTTGAAGTCCATGTCACCGAGGAAATCCTCGATGCCCTGGATGTCGGTGAGGATTCGAACCTCATCACCTTCTTTGATCAGACCCATGGCGGCACCACTCACCGGTGCCTTGAGAGGAACACCTGCATCCATCAGCGACAGCGTGCTGCCGCAGACCGATCCCATGGAGGTGGAACCGTTGGAGCTCAGCACTTCACTCACCACCCTCACCACATATGGGAAGGTGTCCTTCTCAGGCAATACAGGAAGGATCGCCCGCTCGGCCAGGGCTCCATGGCCGATCTCTCTCCGACCGGGAGAGCGCATCGGACGGGTCTCGCCAACGGAGTAGGGAGGGAAGTTGTAGTGGTGCAGGTAGAGCTTTTCGGTGTTGGGGTGGAGGTCGTCCATCTCCTGGGCATCACTGGGTGTTCCCAGAGTTGCGGTGGACAGCACCTGGGTTAGTCCCCGCTGGAACAGACCTGAGCCGTGCACGCGGCGGGGCAACACGCCGGCCAGTGCGCTGATGGTTCGCACCTCGTCGAGTCCGCGGCCATCCACGCGCTTGCCATCCTTCAGGATCTGTTGGCGCATCAGGGTTTTGGTCAGCGCCTTGAAGCTGTTGCCCAGCAGCTTCGAGCTGGCTGTCACGGCCTGACGCACAGCATCGTCCTCCTTGAGGCCTGCGATCTTTTCTGAGATCTCTGCCTTGACGGCGTCCAGTGCAGTGTCCCGCTCCTCTTTGCTCTGTTCGAACTTCTTGAGCACCTC
>QCTY01000045.1:0-12920 GCA_003208975.1 Synechococcus sp. AG-676-F02 | reverse complement strand
CCGGTGACATCGTCAGCGCCGCCGATGGCACCACGATCGAGATCAACAACACCGACGCCGAAGGGCGGCTCACCCTGGCCGACGCCCTGCTCTATGCCTGTGAGCAGAAACCCGATGCGGTGGTCGACGTCGCCACTCTCACCGGAGCAATCGTGGTTGCACTGGGGAGCGAGATGGCAGGTCTTTGGAGCAACAACGATGACCTCGCCGAGTCACTCGACCGGGCGGCCGAGGCTGGTGGCGAGGGTTTGTGGCGGATGCCCCTGCGGCGCTCTTACAAGGATGGGCTCAAATCCAAGCTGGCTGATTTCAAGAACACCGAGGCGCTGCCGCCCATATCGAACTTCATCATGTCAATCTGAGCCCCTCCCACCTTGAGGTTGTAACCGCCGGAATCGAAGGTGAGCCCCTTGCCAACCAGCGCCAGGCGACGCCTCACCTCACCCTCCGGTCGATACACCAGGTGGATCAACTTGGGATCGAGGTCCGACCCCTGGCTCACCGCCAGGAAGGCACCCATGCCTCGCGCCTCGCAATCGGCGCGTTCGAGCACCGTCAGCTCCAGCCCATAGCTCTCAGCGATTTCAGCGGCGGTCTGGGCCAAAGCTGCAGGGGTGACGACGTTCGGTGGAGCAGCGACCAACTGGCGCGCTAATTCCACGCCGGCGCAATCGGCATTCACCCGCTCGAAGCCCGCGGCGGCCTGGGGGGGGCAGGCCAATTAGCTCCAGGCCGGCGGGTTGAGGTTTCGCGTCGGACGATTTGCGAAAACGCTGGTCGGTGTAGAGGGAAAGACGCACCGCTTCCGCAGCGGCACGCGCTGCAGCGGTCGGCTCAAGACCCTCCCAGTTCAGCTGCAGGCCGAGACGGCCGGTGGAGGCCCCCGCAGCCCTGGCGGCAGCTGCTGCTGCACGTCTCACCCCATCGAGGTTGAAGGCTGCGGCCTCTCCCAGACCCATCACCACCAACCGTTGGGGGCCGGAGGCCTCCAGCAGATTCACCACCAGCTGCTGTCCAGGTTTGCCGCTGAACTGTTCACGACTCAGTGTGTTGGCCAGGCCCGGCCAGCGGCTATCCAGTTCCGTGGTGGGCTGATCTTTAAACACCCCCACCGCCAATACCTCACCACTCCAGGTCGAGAGTCCGTCGTTGGCGAGGGAGAGAAGCATGGACGGCTCAGCTTAAAAGGCGAGCGTAGCCATCTCCAACGACCAGGTTTATCGCGCTGGACAACGCCGCTCGAGTGCCGCGATGATCAGTGCCTCTGCGTCCGGCTGGCTCTGCAGGCGAAAGGCCTCCTGTTCCAGGGCTTGGTGCTCCTGGCTGTAGTGGTGGTTCAACAGGTAGCGAATCCGGCTTTCCACCACCGGACTGCTCTGGCGATCGAGCTTGAGCAATGTGAGCTGGCCGTCGGGGCAGCTCTGGGCCGCATGAACCGCCTCATGCAGCAGCACCGGTCGAGTGATGCCGAGATCCCTAACCAGTGGTGAGATCTCGAGCAACTTCAGGCTGGAAATGAAGCGGCCGTAAGCCCCCCCGGGGGGTTGGCGGACTTCGATCTGGAAGCCGTGGCGGAGCAAGGTCTGCTGCAGGGAGGTGATGTCTGAAGCGATCGCCGGGGCAGGAAGCAGTACGGCCAACAGCACCAGCAGATGTCGGTTCATGGATCAGTGGTGAATGGTGTGGCCCACCCGGATCGAATGGGTCAGAAACCAATCTGACTAAGGATTCCCTGGCCAGTGAGTAGCTCGGTGCCAAGGCCAATGACAAAGCCCAGCATTGCTAAACGGCCATTCCAGGTTTCAGCGACGTTGCTGAAGCCGAATCTGGATTGAGTTGAAGTCGTCATGTTTTTGATTGAGTGGGTGAGCCTCACAGATGTGAGGCTTGGATCTGCAGTAATCAGCCAGCTACAGCTGAAATGCTGTATGGAGCTTCAGGGGAGCTTGTGGGCATGGGGTCGAGCTTGCCGAGTGCCAATGCTTTGGCGCGGACATACATCTGACTTGATGTGGCACCTGCTGCTTCCATCGCTTTGGCGACGATGTCCCAATTACGAACTTCGGTAGACATTTGAGATTGCGATGAAGATCTAACAACCATCGCCAGCCAGTTGATCTGCCCGTGACGGTGAAAACCGATAAGGGACCGAACACGCGAAACGAAACGTTTCCCGCTAAGCCCTCCTGGATCGATCCGGCTCTTATCACTCAACTGAGCTATTTCGGTCAACCATCAGCTTGGACTGACCAGCCCTGTTCATGGGTAATGGCAAGGACTGTCTGAACAGCACGGTTGATTTTCCAGCGGTGCCGCCTCACAAACGGTTTGAGGTGTTTTGTTCATTCGTTAGTGATGGTTGAGGTGAATTTCTCGATCAGCCCCCTGAAGAAGTCAGACGTGAATGACTGGCTGCCTGCCTGGCGAGCAACCACCTCGCCGCCCTCAAAGGCCACGAGTGTGGGAGTTGCGACTACGCCGCTGTCTTTTGCGAAGTCCGTCCACTCACCACAGCACTTGGAGTCAGTGATGGTGATGAAGCCTTCCCAGCCATCAACCTTGGAGAGCTGGCCCTTCACGTATTGGCAGGGGCGACAGCCTTCTTGAACGAAGAGATGGATTTGTGGAGTGTTCATGGTTCCTTTCAGATATTTGTTGGTTGGGCTCGATCACCAGCGGGAATGGCAGGAGCCGATTGAGTTGCAGTCGTTGAGGTTCCCGTCTCTGTCTTGGAGGGTGTTGTCGTCGATGCGGGAGTAGCTGAGTTCGTTGGCATTGGCAGGCTTGGGGGTCAACACATCCATCACGAACATCGTCGATGCCGCCATAAGGGCACCTGCCAAACCACCAGCGAAAGCACCAACAACAGTGCGATTAAAAGTGCGATTAAAAGTGCGATTGAAACTTTTCATCTGCTCAACTCGTCTGATAACAACATCGCTGCAGGACGTTGTGAGCACATCCCCCATTCGATTGATTGCTCTGGGTGATTCATGGGGTTTGTATCCCCCGTCCGGTTGTTGACGGAAGCCTGCGTCTGTCACTAAAAACCCCATCAATACTGATGGAGTGAAGTGAAGTTTTGTCGGAATATAGATGGCGACACACACCTCAGGACATCAGGTTTTCCGACCAAAATTTGATTGGTGAAATCGCATGCAATAGATTAGTCAGGTCCTGTCTTCTTTATTTCGCCATTGCATTAGAAGCAAGTATGTAATGCAGTGAGAGATTGCAAGATGCTCGTGTTCGCCCCCTAAATTCAACCGCTTCTGCTTTTGGAGCCGATGGGCATAAAATTTTTTCGGGTATTGCGTTTTCATCAGGTCGGCAGTGCTCACCGCCGTCTTTTAGGGATTCCATGCTGGTGGAGCAGCTTAACAACAGGATGAACGCGTCGGTTCTGGATGGGGTTCAACGGATGCGAGTCCAAATGCTGCGTCGTGAGGGCTGACCCTTGAAAAGTCATCCAGTGCCAATCAGAACTTGCCCATCGACATAATCGCCGCTGAACTATCGACAGACAGCAGTCGGATCTCCTTCTGGGGGCAGTACACATGGCTCATCGCGAACCGAAAACAATCCTGTGCTTCGGCGACTCGAACACCTGGGGATTTGATCCTGAAAGTGGCGGAAGACACCCTTTCAACATCCGCTGGCCGAATCAACTTGCGGCACAGTTGAGTCAACGAAACCAAGAACAACCCTGGAGAGCGGTTGAAGAAGGGCTCAATGCACGGACATGGTTGATGGATGATCCAATTGGAGCGGTGGCATTTGGAGCGGAATACAGCTGCAACGGCCGCAGCATGTTGAGCACTGCTCTGCACAGTCACAAACCCCTTGATGTGGTCGTGCTGGCACTTGGGTGCAATGACATCAAAGGATATCTAAATCTCGGCGCGAATCAGATTGGTGCTGGTGCCAGAATCCTCATCCACGATGTTCTCAAAGCAACAGGATGCGGGCCGGTAGAGAATCCAGAACAACCACCGATGATTCTTCTGATGACACCCAGTGAAGTGACGTTGACTCCCCAGGCGCGAGACTTCGGTTTTGACGATGGAGCCTCGCAATCAGTCAAGAAAGTTGCCGAAAATTATCAGGCTATTGCAGAAGAATTGAACATAAAATACCTTGATGTTCAGAAAATAGCATCGCCCTCCCCTGCCGATGGCGTTCACTTTGGGAGAGAGGCGCAGGTGTTGATTGCATCGGCCCTGAGCGATTGCATCATCTCCCTGAAATGAAGCCACAGCTTTCTATGCATCATCGAGTTCCACGTTGCTGAAAGCAGCTGCTTGATCTAGCTCATCAAGAGTTGCACCGAGTTCAGCTTTGTCGAACGAATAGCCCTCTCCCTTTTTTGTCTTTGTGATGCGCTTGATTCCTGTTATGGGTTCAATCAGCGTCTCGCAGTAAAGCCTTGATTCGTCTGCATCACTCAATCCTTTCCCTTTCCTTGCTGACGCGATCTGATCTTTGATTTTTCCACTACCTGGGATGCTGACTTGACCCGCCAGCTGTTGCATCGTCATAGGGCTGAACTGAGTGAGGAAGCTAGTTGCTGTCCAGCTGTCAAATCCGTAGCGATAGACATAGGTCATGCCGTCGCTTGCCGTCACATGGATGCGGGGCTTCTCAGCCGGGTCAAAGCTCTGGTATTCCTGCGTCTTCATGGACGCATCGACCAACCAGCAGCGCAGTGAGTTGGGTCCCCACATCCATGAGCCATCGTCCAGCAACAGCTAAGACCAACGGCCATTACTGGCATCACTAACACCTGCAATCAACAAAGTGGTCATCATCCATTGCTGAAGCTCTTGCGTCTCGTCAACGAAACCCGAGAGACCGTCAGCGATGTTGTCGATACCAGTGGCATCAAGAGGATCTATCAAGAGAGTCGTTGTTATCTGGCGAAGGACGTTCCCATTTTTGAGAACGCCAAAAAAGAAAGCTGCCGATAGGCAGCCAAAGGGATTGCATCTGTGAAAGATGTATGCGCATACTGATTCATATCGTCACATCAACAATCGATGCTTACTGGATCTGACCTGCTCGCAAAAGTGAAGGAGCTGGGTGACATAGCTAAGTCAGAGCTCGTAAGAGAGTGCGGCTATGTCTCGACGAAAAAGGATGGTGGAGAGCGTTTGAATTTCACCTCCTTCTATGAGGCACTGCTGGAAGCCAAAGGTGTCAGCCTTGGTGGAGATGGGGCTGTAGGCAAGGGAGGACGCAAGCTCAGCTACACCGCCAAGGTTCAGGGCAACGGCAACCTCTTAGTCGGCAAGGCCTACACAGCGATGCTGGATCTGTCGCCAGGAGATGAGTTTGATATCAAGCTTGGTAAGAAAGCAATTCGTCTCATCCCTGTTGGTGGAAGCGAAGAAGAGGAGTGAGGATTACGGCTAACCGATAACCTTCTACTCATTTCCCCATCTCAAACCAGGTGGGGTTTTTTTATTGCTTTGTCTCGGCATAGGTATCGAAGCGAGGTGAGCAGGCGTCACGCCCGCTGTCTTGGATACGTACCTGCCACTGGCGGAACGATGCACGATCGCGATGTCCAACCAGGTGTTGATGACCAGCTTGCCGCCATTGAGAAGGTGAGCGCCTGGGACAGGAAGAGTCGTTATAGAAGAAGATAGACATGGCGCTGTCGTTGATGAATGGTTCGCTTTATTGGATTTCATGTGCGTTTCTGGGACGAAAAAAACGCACATACCTGAAACCGGTCCAGAAAGAGCGAACTGACCCCACACCTAACGAAGCTCCCGCCTGCCTTTGAAAAAGCGTTGTCTCCAAGGAAGGGACTATCTGATCGTGATCGTCTCTCTATTGGTTATGGCGGTGTTGCTTGTGTGGGGATTTGTGAGAAAAGCGTGTAAGGCCAAGGAGTAAAAAACCACTTAATCGGTCAAGCGATTGGTGATGGCTACAGCTCAATCACCAGTGGCGTGGACGAAAGGGGTCTTCTTCAGCATTTGTATCTTGATGGACAGGTCATCAACAGAGTTAAGGAAGACGTCTTGCCCTGTCTTGTCTGAGTGGTCTTTGCGCCAGCCAATTTGTTTCATGAAGATGCGGCAGGTTTCACGCGGTGTGCCGTTTTCAGGCTTTGTGTATGTGCATATTTGATTCCATAGAGGGTCGGTCATAGTCATAAATTAATTGCCTATTTAAGTTATGTCTTGAAAAGCAGGAGCAGTCTTTAGCGCCGCTCTCTTGTGAGTTTGTTTTCTATCTTCTGTCGCTGGTTAATATTTTGATCGTAACGATCAGAGGCATGGTTGCGGGCTCAGGAGTCTAAACTCGCATCACCGGAAGCAGTCGAGGAGTGCAAGCGTGCTTCTCGTGGTGGAAGCGATCCACTGGCTCGGTCCCTTGTGTCGTGGCATTTAGGAAAGGGAGGCAGGAATCCTTGGCTTGATACCTGCCGTTCCCCTAACCAAGCCGCCTCGCCGAGCACAGCCCACGCAATTTGAACGAAGGACAGTCACTTGTCAGGCGATAGCCATGCATCTTTAGATTAAATACTGATGTACTAGGTGGAGTTCGTTTGGTTGTCTTTTCCCTTGTCTTGAAAATTGTCCTGTCAAAATAATTTGAAGAAATAAAAGTCAGTCATCGCAGTTGTTCTTGGCTTCAAATGTCAGCGGTGAATGGTGTGGTCCAGCGCTGACGGGTTTCCTTGTTGAACGGCGGTAGCCAACGCTGGATCAGGGCCTGTTCAATGGCACGCCGTGGTCGGGTGGCGGCGGGCACATCGGTGCAGAAGCGGATGCTCAATTGATGGGGCAGACCGCAGCGCTGCAGTGCCTCACCGTAGGCCGCCAGGTAGGCCTTGCAGTCGTGCTCCCCCTTCCATCGCTTGTCCGCCGCCAGGGTCTCGCCCACATAGAGCAACAGCGGTTGTTCCAGCTCCGGTGGTCGGTCCAATACGAAGTAGATCGCCGCGCCGCGGTGGGGGCTCTCGGGCCAGCGCCAGAAGTTCATGGGCAGCGGCGTCAGGCCGATGGGGTTGATGGTTGCCGCAGGGGTGATGGAATCGGCTGCGAAAAGATCAACCTGGTGGCTCCCCGGCTGTTCGCCTCGGAACAGTGGTGCCTGGTGTTGATGCAGGCGGGATTGCCAATGGCACAGCTGCTCGGCGTCGAGGGGGAGGTCCGGCGTTGGTGATGTCGCCGGGGCTGCGCCTGCGAACAGATCCCCCTGCATCAGTTCAGCGGCAGGGATGGGCCGGCCCGGCGACTGCCGAAGTTCACCCGGCCGATCAGCGATTCCACCGTGCTCGCTGGCAGGCAGAGACGCTCCTGAAGATCGGCCATGTCGCAGAACCCGGCCCGACGGCGCTCCTGCAGCAACCGTTGCAGGCGGCTGTCAGGCCAGTTGAGCTGCTGCAGCGCCTCGGGAGTGGCGTTGTTTAGATCTAGAGCCGCCACCGGGGGTTGTGGGGGTGCATCCCCATACCAATGGAACAGCAGATGGGGATCCCAGAGGGTCTGCAGATCGAGGGGCAGCTCCAGCAGCCGGAACAGATCCTCGGCGCTGCTGAACTGGACGCCGCCCTGCTGCAGCCGCACCAACAGATCGGCGGTGTCCCGGCTGCAGCCTGGCAATTGCAGCCATTGGTCTCTGTTGGCCCGGTTCACATCCAGCATCCAGCTGGGTTGGGCCGGCGCTGGGGCTGTGGCTGGAGCCTGGGGTTGTGTTGGCGGCGGCAGTTGGCCTGTGGCCTGCAGCACCCGCCGAGCCAGGGGATCCAACCAGTGGCTGCGGCCCATTCATGCATGCAACGATGCGCCGACCTTAACGAGGGTGGGTCATTCGGCTCATGCTCTTTCGCTACAGCTGTTCACGATCACCAGCGCGGGCTTGGTTGCGGTGGATTCATTAGTCCGCGTTGGAAGGCCATCAGCACCAGCTGCGTGCGGTCGTTGGCGTCGAACTTGCGCAGCAGGCCTGTGATTCCGTGCTTCACCGTGTTGATCGACAGGTGCAGTTCAGCTGCGATGGCCTGATTGTTGAGCCCGTTGCACAGGCTGCGCAGCAGGTCTTCCTCCCGCAGACTGAGCTGTGGCTCTTGTGGACTGACCCAATCCCCCATTCTGCCCGCCTGACTCCGCTGCAAAACACCCCCGATCAGCGGGTCAAAATGAATGCCCTCGATTTCCATGGCCCGCAGCACCTCCAGCAGGCCCCCGCGCCCGAGCCGTTCTCCACTGCACAGCCCTTCACAGCCCGCAGCCAGGGCCGCAAGGATCGTGCTGAGCAAAGGCCGTTGAATCAGCATCAGACAACGCAGCCCGGGATGATGTTGCTTGGCGGCGGCCACCAGGTCTGGTCCATCGCCACTGTCGAGTTGGTCGGTGCAGATCAGCAGCTCCACGCCACCGACCCCCAGGCACTCCAGGGCGGCGTCCTGGCTGGTGGCGGAACCCACCAGCGGCCCGATGCCGTCGAATAGCTGGGTGAGGCTGCTGATCAGCAGCCGGTTGCTGCTGGCCACCACGGTGCGGCGCTGGTGCAGCAGCGGTTGGCTGCGCCCTGGAATGGCCCTTATCAGAGGAAGTTGGCTGGTGAGGTTCACGCCGGCTCAAGCGGTCATCTGGCTGAACCATGGGCATGGCGTGAATCCGCACTGCCACGGACGACATAAATTCTGCAGAATTTGCGTTAGGGAAACGAAATTCGAGCCATGGCCTTCTTCGATTCCGACATTGTTCAGGATGAAGCCAAGCGTCTGTTCGGTGACTACCAGCAGCTGATGCAGCTGGGTAGCGACTACGGCAAGTTCGACCGAGAGGGCAAGAAGAAGTTCATCGAGACGATGGAGGAGCTGATGGGCCGCTACCGCGTGTTCATGAAGCGCTTCGAACTCTCGGAAGACTTCCAGGCCAAGCTCACCGTTGAACAGCTACGCACGCAGCTGGGGCAGTTCGGCATCACCCCGGAACAGATGTTTGAGCAGATGAACAGCACCCTGGAGCGGATGAAGGCCCAGATCGAACCGCCTGCCTCCAACTGAGGCGATCGGCTCGCCAGGCACCCGTACGATCGCGGGCGCACACCAACAGCGCACCATGCCGGAGTCAACCCCGTCCCTGCCGAGCTGGCTGGCACGCGGCATGGCCGACCTGTTCCCGGCAGGGGATCCGACGGATGCCGATCAGGCGCTGGCGGCACGGCTGGCTCAGGCTGAACAGGAGGAGCGGCCACTGCGGGTGAAGCTGGGCATCGACCCCACCGGCAGCAACATTCATCTGGGGCACAGCATCCTCTTCCGCAAGCTGCGGGCCTTTCAGGACGCGGGCCACACGGCGGTGCTGATCATTGGCGATTTCACCGCACGGATCGGCGACCCCACCGGCAAGAGCGCCACGCGGGTGCAGCTCAGCAAGGAGCAGGTGGCCGCCACCGCCTCCACCTATCTGCGTCAGCTGGGGCAGGACCAGCCCAAGGACACGGCGCTGCTGGATTTCGAGACCCCTGGACGGCTGGAGGTTCGCTACAACTCCGAGTGGCTGGAGGGCAGGGACCTGCCGGCGGTGATCGGGTTGCTTGGCACTGGCACCGTGGGCCAGATGCTGGCCAAGGACGACTTCTCCAAGCGCTACGGCAGTGGCACCCCGATCGCCCTGCATGAATTCCTCTACCCGCTGTTGCAGGGTTACGACTCGGTGGCGGTGAACGCCGATGTGGAGCTGGGGGGAACCGATCAGAAGTTCAATGTGGCCATGGGCCGCGACCTGCAGCGTCACTTCGACAAGGGCACCCAGTTCGGCCTGCTGCTGCCGATCCTTGTGGGGCTGGATGGCGTTCAGAAAATGAGCAAGAGCCTCGGCAACGTGGTGGGCCTGGATGAGGATCCGCTCTCGATGTACTCCAAGCTGGAAAAGGTCGGCGATGCGGCGATCAACGACTACCTCACGTTGCTGACCGACCTCGATCTGGCGACGTTGCCGGAGAACCCGAGGGAGAAGCAAAAGGCGATGGCTCTGGCGGTGACGGCCAGCCGCCATGGCCTGGAGGCTGCGCAGAAGGCCCAGGCCGATGCCGCCACGCTTGTTGGAGGGGCTGGCGATGCCGCAGCCGATGTGCCCGAGGCGTCGTTGGCGAGGGTGAATTTCCCCGCGAAAGCCTTTTATCTGCTCAGTGCCGTGGGCATCTGCGCTAGCAGCAGCGAGGCGCGCCGTCAGATCAAAGGTGGTGCCGCCCGGCTGGAGGGGGAGAAGATCACCGATCCCAACCAGGAATTCGCCACGGCGGCCGAGCTGGAGGGCAAGGTGCTGCAGCTGGGCAAGAAAACCTTCCGGCGCTTGGTGGCCTGAGAAAGAGCTCGGTTCCCGCAATCGGATTCTTTTGTTGTTGATGCGCATTAATATGCGCATCACAGAAGCGTTCAGTCATGCGCACAACGCTTGAGTTGCCTGATCCGCTGTTTGCGCGGTTGAAAGCCAGGGCTGCGATGAAGCAGGTGAGTTTGAAGCAACTGCTCCACGACTATGTGGAGCAAGGGCTTGATGCACCTGATCCATCTGCCTCTCAGGCCCGTCGTTCTGCCCGTGATTTGCCGATGCTTCGAGCGCCGTTGCAACAGCAGAACTTCTCCTTCAGCAATGCGGGTTTGTTTGAGCTGCTTGAGTCTTGAGCGCCATTGCTGATTTGCCGGATCTCAATGTTTGGCTGGCGTTGGCGTCCCCGACGCACCAGCACCACTCCAGTGCGGTGAAGTACTGGGAGGAGCAGGCATCCCAACAGGTGCTGTTCTGCACGGTCACTGCCCTGGGCCTGGTGCGATTGGTGATGCAGCCCAAGCTGATGGGTGATGCCGTGCTGACAGCTGCCGAAGCCTCAGCTCTGCTGGAGACGTTTGTGCAGCAACCTGGGGTCAGCCATGCACAACCATCCAGCGAGGGCTGGGATGTGTTCCATGGCCTGATGCGCCAACCGGAGATATCGCCACGCCTGTGTACCGATGCTCACCTGGCGGCACTGGCGATCACGAACCAGTGGCGATTGGTGAGCTTCGATCACGATTTTCAATCGTTTCCCGGTCTGAATCTGCTGCAACTGCGTTGATTCCTGCGGTGCCACTGGCGCGACAGGATGGATCCGGATCAATCGCTTGCCTTGGCTCCGTCGCTCTCCTCTGACCCCGCCGATCGGATCATCGTGGCCTTCGATGGCATGGCACCAGAGCAGGCCATGGCCTTTGCGGCGCGGGTGGAGGGTTTGCGCTGGGTGAAGGTGGGCCTGGAGCTGTTCGTGCAGGCTGGGCCTGGAATTGTTGGTCAGCTGCGGGAAAAGGGTTTACGGGTGTTTCTGGACCTCAAATTCCACGACATCCCCGCCACGATGGCCGGTGCCTGCCGGCGGGCGGCGGCACTGGGGGCGGAGCTGATCACCGTGCATGCCTGCGCCGGCAGTGAAGCGCTGAAGGCGGCCCAGGCCGCGGCGGTGGATGGGGCCCAGCAGGGAGGTCTCGACGTTCCCACTTTGTTGGCGGTGACGGTGCTCACCAGCTGGGACGAGCAGCGATTGCAACAGGAACTCGCCATTGGGCAATCCATTGGCGAGCGGGTGCCGGCGTTAGCGCAGCTGTCGGCTACCGCCGGTATCGGTGGCTGTGTGTGTTCACCGCTGGAGGCTGCAGCGTTGCGGGCGCAGCACCCGGAGCCGTTTGCACTGGTTACGCCCGGCATTCGTCCGAAGGGTTCGGCTGTTGGCGATCAGGCCCGGGTGATGGGGCCTGCTGAGGCGATGGCGGCTGGGGCGAGCCAACTGGTGATCGGCAGGCCGATCACCAAAGCCGAGGATCCCAGTGCAGCGTTTGCCGCCTGCTGCGTAGAGATCATAAGCGGAAGCTGAGACCGCCTTGGAGCTGCCAGGAGGTGCCGCGATCACCACCCCAGATGAGTGCACCACCGCGGGCATAAACGGCGACGGAGTTGTCGTTGAAGTTGAAGGTGGTGTAGTCGAGGCCGAGTTCGACCAGTGCAGCGTGGGAATCGCTGCTGTTGACGCTCCAGCGTTTGGACTTGCCGGAGTCGAGGAAGGTCACCTTCTGGCTGTCACCACTGAGGCCCCAGTCCGCAGCCCAGCCAACGCGCAGGGAAGGAAGGAAGAGTGAGCGTTCACCATCGCGGATGGGATGGGCGAATTTCACGGTGAGTTCTGAACCGACCTGGTCCACTTCCATTTCATGGAAACGGAGTCGGTCCTGGCGGTCGGCACCGCTTTCGCTGAATTTGTCGAGGCTGGTGTTGGTGTAGCTGAGGAGTGCCTGCGGCTCGATCAGCCAGTCGCCGCTGTCCATGGGAGCAGCGACGCTGAGCACGCCGGTCCAGGAATTGCCGCTGCGGTCGCCCTTGGCGGTTTCACCGTTGACCGAGCGTCGGTGTTCACCGTCGTAGCCGCCGGCGCTGACCATGCCGCGCAGCACGAAGGTGCTCGACCAGTACTCGGCGTAGGCACCGCCGCCCCAGCCATCGGCGTCCCAACTGCCGCGGGAGCCGTCGTCGCCATCCATGACGGCGTAGGTGCCGAACAGCCCGATGCGTGTTTGATCGCTGAGGGGGATGTCGAAGCCGAGTTGTGCGCCGCCGTTGTCAAAGTCGGCATGGCGATGGCCGGTGCTGCCGTTGCTGCTGCTGCCCCCGAAGCCGCGCACCCAGACATTGACGGCAGGCTCATTCACCTCGGTGGTAAAGAGCGCACCATGGGGTTCGGTGATTTCGCGGTAGCGGACGCCATCAACGTCGATGAATAGCGCGTCGTCAGCGGCTTCAAACACCACCGCATCGCTCTGCGCCTGGGCGTAGAGCTTGAAGGTTTGGTTGAAATAGTTTTCTGCAACGGCCGGATCGAGCTCATCACTTTTGAGCCAGAGAGGGCGGATCGGCTCGGGTTGGATGGGT
>QCTY01000044.1:0-13168 GCA_003208975.1 Synechococcus sp. AG-676-F02 | reverse complement strand
TTGAAAGGAAAACCTGATCGACAGATGTAGAAAACGATGAAAGCTTTTGAGGTGCATAAATAGGAATGCCATTAATATTACGATACCATAAAGATGGCTCATCATCGATGAAGCATAAAATACTATGTGTGCCGGCAAGGCGAAGAGCAGCAGCAAGCTGAGCACCAGCCTTACCTGCTCCATAAATGACGACACGATTGGTGGCTCGATGACGTGAAGCATAAACAGAAGTAAGTACATCACGCATCGCCAAACGAATTGAGCATGTAGAAAAAGATATGAGAAGCCAAAGCAAGGGCCAAAAAATAGATGGTAAAGTTGATCCGTAAAATATATGATCCAAGAGTGAGAGCAAGAAGACGATAAGCGCATTACGACTAGCTAATCGATAAAAAGCAAAACTACCGACATAACGAGTTAGAGCCGTATATTGCCCTGTTACGATATAAAGGGGAATACCAAAACAAACAGTTGCAGGAATCAACCAAGAGTATTGTGAGCCTGCGGAATAAATTGATATATAGTCAAAAGAAACTGACAATGCTATCCAAGCAGAAAGAGGGAGAAGAATCAGATCAAAAATAATAAGGAGAATTCTACGAACATAAGGATGGGAAACAAGAAATTTTTGAAAAAGAGATATTAAAATCATAAAATTGAAAATACAGAAAGAGTGCGCCAAATAAAACGAGTTAGAGGTAGCACAAGTAGAGAAGACTTAAAAATGGTGAATAAATAATAAAATAGCAAAAACGAACGAAGCCGGTTGGAAAAATAAGTTAAACAACAGATATAATGTTGAAGAACAAACCTAGAAATTATAGAGTCAGGTGCAATAAAAAAATAGGTGGCGGAGTCGAATCAAACAGAAGGAGAATTGCAATAGAAATCAACTACGGAGGCGGTAATGGATGTCACCAGCAGAGCGTATTGAAAAAACAAAAATCAGGAGAGCGGGCAAGAACATCCACTTTTGCCTAACAGAGATACCTAGATTAGAGGTTATCGAGGAAAGTAACATACATCCAATCAATGAATATGATAAGAGGAAGACATGAGGCAAGCGGGAAGAAGATATAGAACCTTTACAAAAAGAATAAAAGGGATAGCAAATAGCAAACAGCAAGATAAGATTATCAATCGCTGTGAGCAAAGTATATAAATTACGCACCTCAAAGATTGATGGTCTAAAATAATAAGTAAACATCTTATAAGGCAAAGGCATAGAATTCAATGAAATAGTTCCATCGCCGATTTGATTATAAGATTGACGAGTCTCTATAAAATCAGCGACAGTGAATGACTTAGATAAAACAGAAAGCCCACTATAATCAATTGCAAAAGGAAGAATAAAGAGAGAGGAGATAGCAAAAAAGAGAATTATCTTAATACCCGAATAACTATTTATTTTTGACGAGAAGAATGAATCTAGAAATAAACAAAAGAAAATCAGTGCAGCAATATGAGGGCGACAAAACAATAACATTAATAATCCAACATTGAATATAAGAAGACGACTTTTAAGCGATAGCGCAGCCCAAATACATAAAATAACACCACAGAAAGCAATAGGCTCTTTGCCAATTGAAGAGGACCAAAAACTAAGTGAAGGAAGAAAGATAACTACGTTTACAAGGCGTTTGACAAAAATTGAGCGATATAATACAAGCGAAGACAATATTTTATCAAAACAAAGAAGACCTATCGTTCCGAAAATATTAAATACCAAAAAAACAGATTCAAAAGGCAAGAAAAAATAATTACGTAAAAAATAAGTAAATACACCAACACTACCAGTACCGTAGAAAATCGGATAAAAAGAGTCAGCGGGGTCGAAATTGTAATAAAATTGTGTATCGTTCTCAACGAGAATAGAAAAATATAAGTACGCTAAGCACCATAAAGTGTGCCAAAGATAGATGAGAAGAGACCTTTTTTGGGTAAGTCTAAAATAACCTCCAACCGACCTTGTAATATAAAAACCGAAAAGGAGGAGAAATGGGATAGAAAAAACATGCCAAATAATAATTATTAAATTCATAATCGGCGAGCTGATGAAGTAAACAAAATTAAAATTTTAAGAGTATCTAACAAGATCAAAGAGCAGGAGTAATACTTAAATAATAAGCATCAATGATTTGCCTAGAGGTAGTGACACGAAGAAAGAGATCGAATTCAGTAAGTGACATTTTGGAAACCTCAGCAAACATATCGGCATGAGTGGTATTTAGATCCTTGGGAGAAAGATCTGCAACAATAATGTTGTGTTCAGAAAAAGCCCACACTAAAAGTGATTCTCTATGCATATAAGAAGGGAAAACTAAATGCCTATGATAAACAGAAAGTAAAAGATTTGTATTATCAAGAAAACCTTGAACTATAGGAAAAGTAAATGTGGAAAGAAACTCTTCATAAACTTCAGGTTGAGACCATAGGTAACAAAAAGGTGGTGAAACAGCCCAAGCAGAATGCTTCGAGACAATAGTAGGAATTTTCAAGAAACAAGACTCCTCAGCAACACTTCCGTGATGTGTAATACATACAGATTGAGGATAAGAAGTTAACATAGAAGGTAAGAAGTTATCGTCAACAAAAAGAATCTTGTGAGAGCGAAAAGGATAATTTCTAAAGAATTTTTCAACAGCAGACTCGCATGAATCAGCAAAAGCAAAGTTGGTATTTGGATGAAATTTGATAACAATTTGTTGGACGTAAGGGTTGGTAATCAAGCATTTGATTGTTGATAAAGTCCACTGCAACATTGAATGATAGCCATCAAAGGACTTATATTGTGCATCTGTAAAGGCTGAAAGAAAGACAAAAGCTATAACATTGTCGGAATTGGTCAATTCAGTAGATATGCCAAAATCATGAGTTACAGATGATGAACTAGTTCTGAGGAAAGACATATAAGGAAGAGTTTCAAGAGAAGAAGTACGTTTTTCAAGGTATTTAATAACACTATCTTGATCGAAAGAAGGATTAAGCAACTTGCGAGAATAAGAATCATGAGATTTAGAAATGTCTAACTCATGTTGTAAGATATTTTCATTAAGTTCAAGAGAATAACCTACATTATCTCGACAATGTGCCAATATAATAAAGTTATATTGCAATGCAAGCTTCAGTAAAACACCTGAAGGGTACATGTAGTCAGGACATATAACATAAGAGTGGTTATATAAATCACTTTTTGTAGAAATGCAAAAACCGCGATCGAAACACAAAAGATTAAAAATTGTGGTAAAAATTGAGTAGTGAATTCGGAGATTTATCCTTAAAGTGGGTAAAGAAAATAGATTACGAACATAGTGAGCTGCTGAGAAGAGACCAATATTAAAACCTTTATAGTGCAGATTTAATATCTCAACAGGCTTACCCTTGAAAAGAAGCTGAACAAAGAAGAATGACGATAAAAAATATGCATATATATAATGCAACAAAACTCGGGGGAAAGAAAGGTATGAAATAGAGACATGAACTGACTCAATACCGTTAGAAACAGAAAACATTTTAATATCTCCAGCCAATAATTTAAGGTAATGAGAATGGATTGATCGATCTGAAGTCAATTTATTGACGTTATTACGAGAAACATTAGATTTGTAAGAAGCAAGATTATGAATTATAGAACCATTGGAAATGAATCCAATAAGTTTTCTAGTTATGGTGCGGAGAACAGAAAAAAGTGTATGAGGTTTACGTTGCTTATGAATTACAATATAAATTGAAGAGAGTTTTTCTTTCGAGGCAATGTGAAAAGCACTGTCGAGAGTTTTGAGAAACCAGCCAAAAGAATTATCGACGGTATGGAGTTGGGCGCTAGGACGTGACATCAGTAACGATTTAAAAGGACGAAGGAAAGTAGTGATAGCTTAGAAGATAAGAAAAATGATGTATATACTTTGGAACATAGCAAATGCAAAAATTCAGTAAAAATCAGAATTAAAAGAGATTATTAGCAAAGTTTAAGTAAGGGAGTTTTCCTGCAAAATGTATAAACCATGCTTCCCTAGACATATTATGTACAAATTGCACATAAGCTGAAGGATAAGGAATCCGGTAGTTGGGGTACGATAATTCTATTTTTCGAGAAAGCTTAAAATGAACAGAATTACGAATCGGGGAGTAAATATTATTACCATACAAAGTGAAAAGAGGTTGATAATTGAAACGTGCATCAAGCGGAGAACATTCTAAGTGGGCATCAATAGCCATACCCATCAATAATTCACATGCGTTGTGAAGATGATGAAAAGACTTATATTGATGGTAATAGTCGCAAAACAAATTGGCACAAAGTTTGGTGTTGCAAATAAAAACACCAGTGTTGAAATGCACTGCCTGTAAAGATGGATTTAAACCATAAAGCTGAAAAAATTCTTGACAGGATTCAACAGGAGACACTCCAAAGAAATTATGACACGTATTAATGTACTCAGAAGATTTTATATTAGGAATAAAAGCTTGAAAAGGAGTGGAATCAATATCTTGGAAAACATCGGGAGAATTTGGCGATATTACAATATCAAGATCAACATAGCAAATATATTTATAGCGCGCAAAAGCTGCTGGTATAAGTAATTTTTGAGCCATTGTAAATTGCAAAGCAGCAGGATCAAGACTATTTGAAATAATAAGAAGATCTGCGTCTACATTCGCTGCATACGAAAGCCATTGAGAATGGAAAAGGTCTAATATAAATCTTCCTTTCTTTCCATATGCTAGGAGAATAATAGCTTTCGTTTTAGAGTCAGATGCAACCATAGGAATAACAATTAAATGGAATGGAAAAAGAAACTAAAACAAAGAAATGATGAAATTATTCGAACGAGGAATTAGCCGAAACAATGGCCGATAATAATATTGGAGAACTATATAAAAGGGAATAATTCTTGAGGACCCAGGTTCGTGCAAAATGACCCATATCAACTCGTAAATTAGGGTTTAATCCCAAAAGCTTGAACGCAGAGTACCATTCTAATGTATGTGAGACAAGTAGCCCAGCTCCTGAAGGAACAGCGTCAATATTTGCACCAACTTTAGAAGCAATCACTGGTACACCACAAGACATATATTGGATGAGTTTATATGCACATTTTCCACGCGCCCAAGGAGTATCATGTAACGGCATAATACCAATATCAAATTGCTGGATTAATGAAATTTCAGTATCAATAGACCACGGGACAGTAATTATATCAACATTAGGTATAGAAGGAGGAGTTCCGCCGACAACAACGAAACGAATAGGAATTTCCATGCCAAGACGAGACAAAGGATTAACAATTAAATCTAGAAATCTAGAAGAGGAGGGACTTCCAACCCAACCAATTGTGATGTATTCTGGCGGAGGAGATAAAGAATAATTTGTGTCTATGGGGTGGTAAAGATTAGTATCAACAACTGAGGGCAAATAAAACGTATTAGGGTTTAATGCACGAGCATACGCAGCAAGGTAATGATTGCCAGCGGTACAAACAGATGCATGCTTAATCATATGGTCAATTTTTTTTCCGAGAAAAAAATTTAAGTATTTAAAATGTTCAGATCTATATTTTTCAAATATGGCATCATCAAAGTCAAATATGAAAGGCTTATTGATAAGTAAAAGTTCAAACCATGCAGGAACAAAAGGCAAGAGCTCACAACTAATGAAAACAAGATCAAAAGAAGAAAGACTAAGTAAAGCTTTAAACCGTTTAATATAGCTACAAAGAAGATTTACAAAAGAAAAACGGCGACCGGAAAAAGTTCTATTAATATAGGAGTTGTCAAGCAATGAGGAGATATGCAGACTTATATTCTTCTTGGCCAACAGAGGATGATATTGAGAAATTCGAACCCTATGTGTAGCAGCCTTAGACCCATATAAACTGAAGGCAATAATGTTGATGATGGCCATCAGATTAAACCTTGTTAACGACGATATAATAGGTAATTTCGAAGCAAGGCAAAACCCAACAAAGACATTCTTCGTAAAACTCTTGAGACCAACGTGTTGAATTAATAAGTAAAGAAAAAAACCTACGGAGAATGTGTCTTATATAATGAGGTCTATGTGATCGGAAAGAAAGTGATATGTCGTAGAGATGTAGTGAAGACAGTTGAGAATATGTGGGTATTGTTCGGGCAAAAAGAGAACAAGTAGCATAGTAGTTAAAGGTATAGAGACCGTAGAAGTTTTTATGGGTAGGGTCTGAATAGAAAAACGGATTAGAAAAATGGGGAGCTGTAAATTTTAACGTGCATTTCGGTTTCGATACTCTTATGATCTCTTGAAGGAAAACAGGAAATGAATCTATATGCTCAATGAAATGACTACTTTCAATATGAGATACACAATTATTGGGCAGTGAACGAAGAATATCAAAAACATCCCCAATTAAATCGACAGAGGGACTATCAATAAGATCAATACCCAAAGCATCAGGGTTAATCTTCTTGTTACCAACGCCAAGTTCTAAAATCAGTGATCCAGACAACAAACAGTCATGAAGCCTATTTGTCTTATCAACAAATGAATAACTGGGTGGAATTACCATATTAAGTGTGGGACTACTTTGAAAAAAATCGGTTAATGAGTATATTTAGTTTAGTGATCGAATAGGGCTTAAAGAGTATAAAAATATCATACTTAAAAGCAAGGAAAACATATCTAATTGCAGAAAGAATTTGATTAGAGCGAAAAGCGAGCAGAGAACAAGAAAGAGAACACGCGGAAAGAACCTCACACTTATAAGGATCAATAGGATGAGAAAGTATATTATGCTCATAATAATAGGCATACAAAGAAAACATTTCTTTGATCCAACTAGATGTAAAACCCAAAGACTTTGACGCAGGTTGACACCTGAACAAACCAAGGGATGAATCAATATATAGGGATTTGAACTTATCACTCATACGAATAAAATAGTCTCGATCGAGAACGTAATGCCATCTAATGTCGAGAAGTCCGAGGCTGTCAATGACACTTCGACGCCAAAAACAACCCTGTTGTGGAATAGGGACAGTGAGAGATCGGAAAGAGTCTATAAAACGGAATGCTTGCCCTTTAATAGTATGGCTAATATGATTCTCATCGATTCCATAATCGACATTACCATATATAAAATCAACATCGCTATAAGTAGAAAATAGAGAAACCAATAATTTCAAGGAGTCAGGATAAAGCAAATCATCTGAATTTAGCCAACCTACGATATCCCCAGAAGAGCAGAGAAGACCTTTATTAATAGCATCTGCTTGACCGTTATCAGGCTCTTGAATAATTTTATGAATCGAGGAACTGTACTTACAAAGGACGCTGTTAGTATTATCTGTACTACAGGCATCGACAATAATTATTTCAAGATTATGATATGACTGGCTCAATATAGATTTAATAGTGGTTTCAATAAAAGGTCCTTGCTGGAAAGACGGTACAATAATCGAAACCAAAGGGGTAGAATTAAACACAGTAAAAAAAAGCTAACGAATGGGGAGAAAAGTCCAGGCTGGTAATGAAGAGATATCTGCTACTACTCGTGGATAATCATCACTTCGTGGTGAACGATCAGAGCTTATCAAAGTTCCAGTTGCATTCCAGTATGACCACCATTCGGAGCAGAATTCACCAATGGTTTTGCCAGAACCAGATGCGAGATTAAACGTTGTTTGCGTACCTGTGAATTCATGAATATGATCAACAAAATTAGAAATACCAAGAGCTGCTAAGTTAATATCCATAAAATCTCTTACATTAGAACTAGCATTCAATGAAAAATTATTTCCCGCAGAAGCATGGGATTTAAGAGATGGCCAAAGTGATACAATATTTTGCCCATCTCCGTAAACATTAAACAATCGAAGATATATCAAAGTATTTGAACATGAGTTGGAGATAGATTGTGCAACCAAGTATGCACATGTTTTAGATACAGCGTGAGGAGTAAGAGGCAATAAAGGTGCATTCGGCGGGATAAAGTCATAATTTAAGACTGTAGAGCCATATTCTTTTGAAGAGCCTGTAATAATAATTGGAATAGACTTACTAGCGGCAATTGTTGCAATTAATTTGGTACCTAAGATATTTACAGTGAACAATTCGCTCCAGGGAGCTTCTAAATAGCTAACACCTGATGCAGCTAAATGTACTATTAAGTCTACTTCGGGAAAAGTTGATTCACATAATGACTCTAGATCAAATTGGAAAACAGAGAGGTTAGAAGTTAGACTGGGTGGAACAAAATCAATTTTTGAACGGGATAAACATATAATATCATGTCCTCGAGAAAGAGATTCAAGCAAAAAATATCTGCCAACAAATCCTGAAGCACCAGTTAGGAAAATTCTCATTATGAAATGTTATCAGCGAAGTCGAAGAGAGAAATGATTTCGATATTAGGACTAATAAGTGACCGAGCCTGATTAGCGATTTCTAAAGAATGGAACTGCGAAGTAATTACGATACATTGAACTTCCTGCACAAGAGGGTCGGAATAGTGCAACACTTCATGTCCGGTTACTGGTACATATTTACTGCATTTCCGCGAATCACTGTCTATGACAAAAGATATGTAGTCAGCCTGGGGGCCTAAGCATGACAACAACGATATACCATTACCTGAAGCACCCCAAAAGGCAATTTTATATCCAAGCTTGTGTGCTTTATCTAAACGCTCAGACAACCTGGACTTAGAAAGGTAAAAATCTGGAAATTGCGCAGCAGATAGATCAAAGGATATCAATAACACATTAATTTCATCATTGTAAGTAGAATCAAGAAATAAGAGATTTCCGCCAATATTTCGAGAAAGAGCAGCTAAAGAATTCAGGGTAAAATAATTGCAATGTTCATAATAAAAGTCAGGAAATCTTAGATATTTAAGGGTTGTATCATAAGAAGGGACTTCGATGTAGACATATAAATGTGAGTGATTTGAATTTTGCTTGGCATTAGTGAATAAAGAAAAGATAAAGTCTGATGGATTTTGAATATGCTCAAGAACTTGACGCAAGACAACAAGTTCAGAAGACACATGGTGATGCGAAGGGTCAAAGTATGCGTTTACTGTTTGAAAAGAACAGGACTCAGCGTTTTCATTGCTTGGTTCATAAAGTAACTTCGTATGAATATTTAAATTAGATAAAAAATAACCGTCACCTCCTCCTATTTCAATTACAGAACTGACAGAGGGTAATCGATTGGATATCCAAAGTGCTTGCGACTTTTGGAAAGAACGATAACTGCTTGAATAGTTTGCTGCTTCTAGGATTTCAAGAGAGGAATAGTCAACATTTTCAGGATAGAACTTACTATTCCAGGCAAAGGAGCACTTAGAGCACTGAACTATCTCTAAAGGATAAGAAGAACACGAATCGAAGGCCTGATGCTTATGGGAAAGTAAGCCATACCTACCAAGTGGACTATCAGAATGCTTATATACTAAAGAAACATTTTCTGTTCCACATAAATTACATTTGCAAGAAGTGGATTGTAGTGTCATGAATTTACAACTTTTATGTTGGAGGTTGGGTGAAGTGGGGATTTAGAATCCTTATCTGAAAGGATGATTAACTGATCACGAAGCTCGGGAACTAAAGAAATAATACTCTTTGGATTAATAAGTTGCTCATGCTGGGGTAAATAGTGTCCAGAAGACAAAACAGTCACCTTGGCAGAATCAGACGTAACATAATAACCGGAAAAAGAATCCGATGTAATCAAATAATTAAACGATTTTTGTTCTTGAGATAGTGATTCAACTGTCTGAACATATAAAGTAGGATCATGATCTATTCGAAGAGCAAAAAGAATAATGGAACCTTCAATTACTGAAAAAATCTTGGTCTGACCAAAAGGTGGCATTTGGCGATGAAGACCACGAAATATATTGCCAAAAGATTTAGCAATATAGGCATCTTGTATAGGAAAATGACTAATGTCAAAACCTTTAGGTAGTAACTTAGTCAAAGAGCCTCGTTCGTCAGAATAGCTGACACTAGGCAGCAATGTAATCATAATAAATCAAAAATCGATAAGCTATTTAAGTGGCGATAAAAAATAATTTATGGCCAATCGACAACCAAGTTTAAAGGTAATTGTAAGATTAATCAGTAATATACGAAGAATGGATGTAAATAGCTTTGGACAGTTGTAAAGAAGCATAAGCATGCCTAGTGGAATATTATAAAAATGGATTCTGAAGGCTCTGTTAACCCATGTCTTAGGCACAGATTCGCTAATGTAGCCTGGTGAAAATAAAAATGCAAATTTAAATGACTTAGAATTGGCACTATGGTAAAGAGCATGGATGACGGAAAGACCATAAGCATGCATAGAGGACATATATGGACGCCAATATTCAGATACCAACAAGCTTCTCTTACAGATAAAACTCCCAAAGCAAAGCTCACGACCAAGTAAACTGGTAAAAGAAAAAATTGAAATAGGGAAGACAAAAGCTCGATCATTGCAAACTCTATTTGCAACAAGACTCTTGCAACGCATGTGAGAAAAAAAAGTGGGCAATCTCTTCATATAAATAAATTCAACTTGAGGATCTCCAGACGTAAGAAAAGAAATAACATCTGATTGACTTATATTGGGAATATCATCGTCACCTATTTGCCATATATAGGGCTTTGTTGCCAACTTGCACGCATTCAAAAGGCTATGGTCAATAGGTAACGTCACCTCAGAAATAACAAAGTTAGGAGTAAGAGCGGAAAGTATATGAAAAGCTTCAGCATTTTTTTCGTCAATTGATGTATTGAAAAAAATACAAACTTCTACACCAAGATTAGAGTAATACAGAAGACTATTAAAAAGTTTTTTATAGAGCCACACCGGCCTATTCAATATGGTAGGGAGTACTATGGAAAGTCGATATAAGAAATTTTTGTTCGTATCAATGGGAAAAGTCATATTATCAACTATACTAGAAAGCAGCTATAAATAAGAGGAATTATCAAGAAAAGGTGTTGAAAAGGTTTAGGTTAAGTGCAAAGTTCTAACTGGCCAAATAGAGAATCATGGTGCATCGAAATTTTGAGCAGTAAACGACTGAAGATCCTGCATGCAACATTCGTAGGCAGATTTACTATTATATAAAGAACGGTACCATAACACGGTATTTTTAATTGTAGTAATATAATCCCAATGAGGTTGCCACCCCAGTACATGAAATGCCTTATCGGCCTGGAGGTGTAATGTATGAGCTTCGTGAAGAGAATTAGGACTGCTACAATCCTCCCATGATCCGTTCCAAAAGGAAAATATAGTTTCTACCAAATTCTGAACAGAACAATTACTGTGAACAGTAGGACCGAAATTAAATGCTTCCGTACAAGATGGTTTATTCTCAAAAAGTTGATTTGCAAGCATTAAATAGCCACTAAGCGGTTCTAAAACATGTTGCCAAGGTCTAGTAGAAAGCGGATTACGTATTTTTACTGTTGTAGACTCGATAATGGAATTGATAACATCAGGAACTATTCGATGTGGAGACCAATCACCTCCACCTATTACATTTCCAGCTCTAGCGGAAGCAATCCGTAAATTATACAGCTCTGATTCGCCACAATAACTGGAACGCCATGAGGATATGGCCAATTCTGTGGCGGCTTTACTTGCACTGTAAGGATCATGGCCGCCCAAAATATCAGATTCTCGATAACCATATGGCCATGATCGATTTTCATATACTTTATCTGTGGTAATCATTACAACTGCACAAGTACCGTTCAAGCATCTTAACGATTCGAGTAGATTGAGTGAACCCATAACATTGCTTGACCAAGTCCCAAGCGGGTCAATATAACTTTCTCGAACAATTGGTTGAGCAGCAAGATGAAAAATAATCTCAGGCTGCACATGTCTCACAAATGCTGAGAGTGAATCATAATCTCTAATGTCGTCATGTAATTCAAAGAATTGATTTTGACTAGCACATCCATGAAAGTAATCATCGTAAAGCAAAGTAAATAAATTAGGCGAGGTAGTTGGACTTAGAGAGTAGCCATAGACTTCAGCCCCTAACTTAAGAAGCCATAGTGATAGCCAGCTTCCTTTAAACCCGGTATGGCCGGTAATAAGGACACGCTTGCCCTTCCAAAAATCTCCACTAATGTCTACCATACCTTCCAAGGGGCCTTGCCAGATAGCCAGAGATCAGTCAGTAGTGACTTGTCTTGAAGGGTATCCATGCATTGCCAAAAACCTGAATGTTGATATGCCTGAAGTTGAGACATAGAAGCTAATTGTTGTAGAGGCTCTCTTTCCCATATAGTATGATCTCCTTCAATAAAATCAAAAATAGTTGGTTCTAAGACAAAAAAACCACCATTAATCCAACCATCATCTCCCTTAGGCTTTTCGTTAAATCCTTTAACTTCTCCATTAGAACCCAACGATAACAAACCAAAACGTCCTGGAGGTTGCACAGCAGTAAGTGTAGCGAGCTTATTACTTTTAGTATGATAATCAATCAAGTCTTGGAGGCATATGTTTGACAAACCATCACCATATGTAAAGCAAAAACTAGAATTCTGTAGATAATTGCGAACTCGCTTTAAACGTCCACCCGTCAAGGTCTCTTCACCTGTATCAACGAGGGTTATTTCCCATGGTTCAGCGTTGATATTATGAACTTCCATAGAATTATCACGTAGTCTTACGGTCACATCACTCATATGTAAAAAATAATTGGCAAAATACTCCTTTATTAGATAACCCTTGTAGCCACAACAAATTACAAATTCATTAATACCATAGAAACTATAGTGTTTCATAATATGCCATAAAATAGGCTTTGTACCAATCTCGACCATTGGCTTTGGCTTTAAGTATGTCTCTTCACTAATGCGTGTACCACGACCACCTGCAAGAATTACAGCTTTCATTTACAAGGTAAGCGAGTATAGAATATTAATCATAAAATGAACCATTGAACGCTGCCGATCTAACATAGAGCTTATCCTACAATACCGCTCGAAGAAGCCATCGAGCAGATGAGCGAATAGATACAATCAAAGAATTTAGATTTAAAAATTTACCGCTAATAATTAAACATATAATGCATACAAGCTTGTGGATTGGGAATCAATTACAAAAAATGGATTGAAATTGACCCTTAAACTGCAAAAGCAAAAGAAAAAAGATTTTATGCATCCATTAAAAGAG
>QCTY01000043.1:0-13464 GCA_003208975.1 Synechococcus sp. AG-676-F02 | reverse complement strand
AAGCTGCGGCGTTGAATCGGCACATCAAACGACACCGTTGGCTGACGCCGAACGGAGCTACCCGGAGCAGTGGGACGCCCCAGGTCATTCATCAGCGTGACCGTGGATGCATAGGCCTGCGGTTCCTTCAGATCCCAGCCCGGAAGCAACAGGCTGGGGGTCACCGTCAAGGGATCCTTGGGCACCACGTCCAGATTGACGGGCTGAAAAGGATCATCCAGTCCGACCTGTACACGGAGAAGCTGATCATCAAAGGGGTAACGCTGCAACCTCCATCGCTTCACCACCGCTGAGCGGACCTTGTACAGACTCCAGCTGGCTCCATCCACGATATCCCGTCGCACCCGCTCAAACCGCTGCACATCACCGTCATAAATGCCATTTAGAATCCGAAGTCGATCACTTGGATTCGCGTCTGGATCACCCTGCCAGAGGGTCCAGAGCAGCAATTCGATCGAGAACTCGTCATCGAGAAGATTGATGTCGCTGAAGTTCGTGATGTAGGCACCCACCCGCAATGCAGGCAAAGTCGGCTGCGAAGGGCTTTGTTCAAAGGTTCCCCAGTCGATCTTCTGGGATGTGGGTCCCGATGGAGACTGGATCACCGAGGGATCTGCTGAAACCCATGACCCCAGGCCTACGGACAAAGCCAGGCTAAGGAGAACAAGCAGCAACCACGAAAGAAGGCGACGCGGCATATCCAGCAACGCGTAAGTGGCAAAGGGCTTGCTTGAAACGTGTCAGCCCCTAGTGATCATGGCATCGCCTGAGGCACCATGCTCGCCAGGATGGATCGCATCTCAGAACGGGTTGCCGAAGCAATGAATCTTGATGCCACTAATGAAATTCACATTCAGCAAAAATGCGGCTTGCGCAGCACTTGGATGCAGACACATAGCGAAATAATGAATAACTTTGCACCCAAGGGTCTTGTAGTGACACATATATCCAGCATCGACATTCAGGCCACTATGGACTGAACAACTGAAAGGGAAATGTTGTTCACAAGCCCGCGCAACCGCGCTGAATCGAGCCAAGATCGTCAACCGCTCGATCGGAGCGTCCGCTGCCCAGCTGCTGAAGGATCAGATCGGCCTGCAAGCCCAGCAGCAGGGTCTGGCATGGATAAGCCTCGCGTGACGCAGCCCGCTGCTGCAAAAGCTCCGCTTGGTCGAGCGTCTGCTCGCAGGCCCGCTCGTCAAACCTCTGCAAGCAGCGATGAGCGCCACTTAGAACCATGGAAAGGCTGATTGGCTGAGCTCCCGCAACATCAGCCAGCAGAAGAACAAGACCAGCAACTGTGATGGGTTGTGCAATCACGCAACAGGACCTGTGCTTACTGAGATGATGGCGCAACTTCCCGACCCCTTTCAGCCGTGTACACCGACTGGTCTGCGATTGCCCTGCTGCTGTTCACCGCGGTACCCCTGCTTGTCGTGGTCGCCACGGCAACCTTTTTTGTTTTCCGCAACAAGCAAAAAGCACCCCTCAGCTGAGCCGCAATCAGACAGCTTGTCCTGACCGGGAACTTGTGCAGGTCATCACCATGGCTGCGGTCTTAATTTGATTGGCCGGTGCCGATTGGGACACAGCGATCAATTTCCCCGTACCCAGGCAATCCAGGCAGGTGCGGAAACGCTGACTGGAAACACGTTGAATTCCGGTTCCTCCGCAGACCGTGCAGGTACTCATGCGCTGGCTGGATGCTGGGTTCAGTGTGGTCGGAATTCCAGATTTCGATCCCGAAGCCTTCCTTAAGAATCAACAGCATGGATCGGGTCCTGCGTCAAGCACTCGAGCAGTTGCTGAGCCGTCAACCGTGAACCAGGCTCCACCAGATTCAATCCGGAAGCCAGCACCCCCACCATATCGGCGGCATCCATCCCCTGCTCTCGCAATGCGGCCAGTCCAGCACTGGCCTCGCGCTTGCTGAGCTTGTTGCCAGACCCATCACAAACCAGCGGGCCATGGTGAAAGCGAGGGGGCGTCTGATCCAAAGCCCGGTAGATGCTGCGCTGGGCCGGTAAGGCCTGGAGAAGATCCCCTCCACGCACCACATCGGTGATCCCCAAGGTCAGTTCATCGAGCACGGTGGCCAGTTGATAAGCGATGAAGCCATCGGATCGACGCAGCACCACATCACCGCTGCCCTCTGGATCCGAATCCGATACCTGCAGTCGCCAGCTGGGCAGACGTTGGTTCTGCCAGCCCCAGTGATGGCCGGCAGTTCGACAGGTGCCGGGATAACGGGCCAGGCCAGCCAACTGGCGGCGAGAGCAGCGGCAGGCAAACAACCGCCCGCTCTGGCGCAGCCAGGACAGCCAGGCGTCATAAACCTCTTTCCGGCGGCTTTGCAGGATGATCGGCCCATCCCAATCCAGGCCAAGCCAGCGCAGATCGGCCTCGATGGCCTCGATGGCGCCGGGTCGATTGCGAGGGGTGTCGAGATCGTCGATGCGCAGCAACCAACAGCCACGGCGCTGCCGGGCCTGCAACCACGAGAGCAGGGCCGTCTGAAGATTGCCCCGATGCAGCACACCCGTTGGTGACGGTGCATAGCGGCCTCGATAGCCACTACTTCTTCGCAGCTGCAGGCCCTGGTCGAGCTGTTGCTGAAGATGGCCTGGAATCGACATCAAAAAAGCGGCCCACTCAGGGCCGCCATCAGGTTGGATTCCACAGTTGGTGGAGCGGATCAGCCCTGAACGCGATCCTTAAACATCTTGCCGGCGGTGAAAGCGGGAACACGCTTGGCGGGGATGGCGATCTTCTGGCCGGTCTTGGGGTTCAGTCCCTGACGGGCAGAACGCTCGCGAGGTTCAAAGGAACCGAAGCCAAGGATCGATACCTTCTTGCCTTCGACAACGGAGTCGATAATGGTTTCGATTGCGGCATCGACCACCATCGAGACGTCGGTCTTGGTGAGCTCGGTGCGAGCTGCAACCAGATTCACCAGGTCTGCTTTGTTCATGGAAACGGAAGAGTCGGGAGGCGGAGACGGCGCTGAAACGGCGTTTGAAACCGCCGCTGCCTTCCCCAAGCGCGCCAATCGTATGGAGCCTGACCAAGGGCTGCAAGCGAAAGGTCCTGTGCCGCAATGCTTTAGCTCGATCCCTCCGGACCAGACCACCCGGTGAAGGGCACCAAATGCTCACCGCGCAGAGCCCCCAGACCAGCCCCAGAAGCCAGTGCTGGCCTTGCTTCTGGAGGAAGCCAAGCCCGCAGCCGCTCCAGACTCGCCAGCTGCCGGGGCCAGTGAAAGGTCCGGCCATGGCGCAGGGGTCCAAGCCGCCCTGGGGCCAGTGGCGTCAGCAAACGACCGCAGAAAAGCAGCTCTGCAGACGGTGCATAAATCACACAACTGCCCGGCGTTGGTCCCGGAGTCCAGAGCATCTGCAGGCCGCCGATGGTGACGTGGTCACCGGCGAAGGTTTCCAGCTGAGAGATATTAGGCAGCAGATAGGCCTCCTGCTCCTGCACCAGAACCGGCCAACCGAGGCGTTCCTGAAGACGGCGCAAGCGACCATGCCCCTCGCGACTGGTGAGCAGGATGCGAGGAGCTCGTGAGACGGCCAACTCCTGCAGAGCCGTGAGGCTGGCCTGCGTGAGCGGCGGGCAGTCGATCAACACCGGCTCCGGCTCCGCCTCCAACCACCAGGAACTACCGCCCTGGCAATCCTTGTTGGGCGGGAACAACCACAGGTCCTGCCGCAGCTGCTGCGGAGGTCGGCCGGCCTCCAGAGCTGTGGTCATCGTCATGACGTTCAGAACGCGCCGAAACCACTAGTTTGAAGTTCGATTGCCCCACGGTCTTGAGCGGCATTCATTCAGGAAGCCCCTGGCCCCTCGGCAGCAGTTGCACAGCCAGGGGTGTGAATTTCTCGGTCGCGGCCCCCGCTGCTCACCGGATCGAACTGCTGTTGTTCAGCAACGGTTCTGCCACGGCACCATCGCAGGTGATCGAACTGGACAGCCTCCACAACCGCTCCGGTGAGTACTGGCACGTGGAGGTCGAGGGTCTGGGAGAGGGGTGCTGCTACGGCTATCGGGTGTTCGGCCCTCGGGTGCCCGGCGGCCATGGCTTTCAACCCGCCAAGGTGCTGCTCGATCCCACATCCCGCGCCATTGCCGGTTGGGACGTCTACGACCGCGACCTGGCCACCGGCCCCGGCCCCAACACCCACGCCTGCCTGAAGGGGGTGGTGACCGAACGGGATCGTTTCGACTTCCAGGCCCACCCACGCCCCCGCAACAGCTGGCAGCGCTCGGTGATCTATGAGCTCCATCTGGGGGGCTTCACCCGCCGGGAGGATTCCGGGGTGCCACCGGAGCAGCGGGGCAGCTATCGCGGGCTGATCCAGAAACTTCCCTATCTCAAGGATCTGGGCATCACGGCGATCGAACTGCTGCCTGTGTTCGCCTTTGATCCAGCCGATGCACCCCCCGGCCGCGACAACGTGTGGGGGTACAGCCCACTGAGCTGGTTCAGCCCCCATCACGGCTACGCCTGCGGCGACGACCCGCTGCAGCTGCGCCATCAGATGCGTGAGCTGGTGGCCGCCTGCCATGACGCCCAGATCGAGGTGCTGCTGGATGTGGTTTACAACCACACCAGTGAAAGCAATCGATGCGGCCCAACCCTCAGCTGGCGCGGCTTCGCTGATCGCAGCTACTACCACCAGACCAGCAATGGCGAATATCTCGATGTGAGCGGTTGCGGCAATTCCATCGCCGCCAACCAGCCGATCACCACACGGCTGATTCTCGAATCGATGCGCTGCTGGGCCCTGGAACTGGGGGTGGATGGTTTTCGCTTTGATCTCGGCATCGCCTTAAGCCGAGGCGACCAGCTCAAACCCCTCGACCGCCCTCCGCTGTTCCTTGCGATCGACGCCGATCCAGAGCTGAGCGACCTGAAGCTGGTGAGCGAACCCTGGGATTGCGGCGGGCTTTACAGGCTGGAGGACTTCCCCTCTCGCCGGATCGGGACCTGGAACGGCCATTTCCGCGATGGGGTGCGTCGCTTCTGGAAGGGTGACGAGCACAGCAGCTGGACCCTGGCTGAGCGGTTCAAGGGCAGCCCCGATCTTTACGGCAACAAACCCGCTGCTTTAGGGCGATCGGTGAACCTGATCACCGCCCATGACGGCTTCAGCCTGGCGGATCTTGTGGCTTACAACCGCAAGCACAACCTGGCCAACGGCGAGGACAACCGGGATGGGGAGAACCACAACAACAGTTGGAACCACGGCGTGGAGGGGCCGACCTCCGACCCGACGATCAAGGCACTCCGGCAGCGGCAGCAACGCAACCTGCTGAGCAGCCTGCTGCTGGCCCGCGGGGTGCCGATGCTGCTGATGGGGGATGAGGTGGGCCGCAGCCAGGGCGGCAACAACAACAGCTGGTGCCAGGACAGCCCCCTCAGCTGGATGGTGTGGGGTGACGATCATTGCGATCTGGAGCTGAAGCAGTTCCTGCAACGGCTGCTGAAGCTGCGTGCTGCTTTGCCGCAACTGTTCAATCCCGTGGTGCCGCCCAGAGAGGTACGTCGCAAAACGGTGGAGACCCCCTCCGGCATCTGGCGCCAGTGGCATGGTGTGAAGCTGGGCCAGCCGGACTGGGCCGCCTGGAGCCGCACCGCAGCCACGAGCCTGCACCGCAGCAGCGACGGGGCCCTCCTGTGGATGGGTTTCAACGCCTACAGCGACGATCTGGTGTTCGAGCTGCCGGAGCCGACTTCACCCTGGAGACGGGTCATCGACACGGCTCATCCCCCCGGCGAGGACCTGCCCGCGGAGCTGCCATTGAGCGAAGGAGCAGCCATGAAACTCACCAGCCGCAGCCTGGTGCTGCTACTCGCCGAAGAGATGACAGCGGACCTTTCGTTCTGAAAAGCGGGTGACGGGAATCGAACCCGTGTCATCAGCTTGGAAGGCTGAGGTCTTACCACTACACAACACCCGCGCTGGGTAGCGCTTAACCAAATCCCGAAATGGGTGGTCATCGCAACCACGCTTCTGCATTATGGCGGTCCGCATGACAAAAGCTTCTGGGTGACATCGTCTGACGCACTCCGGGGAGGATCCCGCCGCCGCCTAATGCTGGCCTACAGCCTCGGCGATGGTGGTACAGGGCTGGCCGCAGCCCAGCTCGGCTTTTACCTGTTTCCCTTCTTCATCTGCGACGCAGGTCTGCCCGCCTTCATCGCCGGCTCGCTGCTCACGGTGATCAAGGTGTGGGATGGCCTGAACGACCCAATGATCGGCTGGTTCAGCGACCGCACCAACAGTCGCTGGGGTCCACGACTGCCCTGGATGTTCAGCGGCGCCCTGCCCCTCGGCATCAGCCTGGCGGCGATGTGGTGGGTGCCCCCCGGCGATGTGGGGCAAAAAACCATTTACTACGTGGTGATGGCGGTGCTGCTGATGACGGCCTACACCAGCGTGAACCTGCCCTATGCAGCGCTCTCCACCGAGCTGACGCAGGACACCGCCACCCGCACGCGCCTGAATGCCGCCCGCTTCACGGGTTCGATCCTGGCGGGGCTGAGCGGTTTGATCGTGGCCTCCCTGGTGCTCACCGATGGAGGCGGTGGCTATGTGGCCATGGGAAGAATCACCGGAACCATTGCGGCAGTTGCCACCCTGATCAGCTGCTGGGGGTTGGCCCCCTATGCCAAACAGGCCCAGCGTCCTGCACCCAACCATGAGCCCCCGCTGCAGCAGTTGAAGCGCGTGCTGGCCAATGCGCGCTTCCGCCAGGTGCTGGGGCTGTATCTGCTGCTGTGGTTCGGCCTGCAACTGATGCAGGTGGTGGCCTTGATCTGGCTGGTGCAGGTGGTACATCTGCCACCAAACCTCTCCACCTGGTTCCTGCTGCCATTCCAGATCGCCTCACTGGCAGGCCTGCAGCTCTGGAGTGTGCTGAGCAACCGCAACGGCCGGGTGGCAACCCTGCGCTGGGGAGCGGGGCTATGGATCCTCGGCTGCCTGCTGTCGATGCTGTTCCCGCCACTGGGCGCGGACCCCGGCTGGATGGAACTCCTGCCTCTGGGAGGGCTGATCGCTCTGGTGGGTGTCGGCGCTGCCACGGCCTATCTGATCCCCTGGTCGCTGCTGCCGGACGCCATTGATGCCGACCCGGGCAAGCCGGCAGGGCTTTACACCGCCTGGATGGTGCTGGGCCAGAAACTGGTCATCGGGCTGACGATGTCGGTGTTCGGAAGCCTGCTTTCAGTCACGGGGTACATCTCCAACCAGGGTGAATGCTCCGGAGCGCTGAGTTTCATCGAACAACCTGAAACAGCCCTGCTGGCGATTCGAATGTGCATGGGCGCACTGCCGGCTCTGTTGGTGCTGTTTGGCCTGATGGTGATGCGAGGCTGGCCCGATCGTGGTGCCCATCTGAACGTTTCAGCCGGATGAGATCTCCCCGATGGCTTCAACGCCTTCTTGCAAGCCTGGTGATCGGTGGGCAGGCCGTGACCGCCACCGTGAAGGGGCGGATCAACAGATCCGAGCTTCAGGACCAGCTGATGGAAGCCGGCCCAAGCAGCCTGCTGATTGTGATGATCATCTCGATGGCCGCCGGGTCTGTGTTCAATATCCAGGTGGCGGCCGAACTCACCAGGCAGGGGGCGGGCTCAACCGTTGGCGGCATCCTGGCCATCGGCCTGGCGCGTGAGATTGCCCCGCTGCTCACCTCCTGCCTGCTGGCCGGCAAAGTGGCCACCGCCTACGCCGCCCAGCTGGGAACGATGAAGGTGACCGATCAGATCGATGCGATCACGATGCTGCGCACCGATCCCGTGGAGTACCTGGTGGTGCCGCGAATGATCGCCATGGTGGTGATGGCACCGGTGCAGTGCTTTTTCTTCTTCCTGGCGGCGGTGTGGAGCGGACAGATCACCAGCACCGCGCTTTACAACATCCCACCGGCGGTGTTTTGGGGTTCCGTGCGCAACTGGGTCGACTCCTTTGATCTGCTGTCGATGCTGTTGAAGGCCCTGGTGTTTGGAATGATCATCGCGATCGTTTCCTGCGGCTGGGGGCTGACCACCAAAGGGGGCCCGAAGGAGGTGGGCAGCAGCACCACCGGAGCGGTTGTCATGATTCTGGTTTTGGTGGCGATCATGGATGTCGTTCTCACCCAGATGCTCTTCGGCGGATGACGACCCCTGCTTCTGTGACCCTGAGCCCCGACGCCCGACTGCCGTTGCTGGTGGTGGTGCTTGGGGTGGCCCTGCTGCCGCTGCCGCTGAGCCCCTGGCCCACCGTTGTGGTGGTGCTGTTCGGCGTGTGCTTACTGATCCAGACCGCGAGCCTGCGGCTGGAATTTGAAGAACGGGCTCTAATCGTGTGGCAGAACGGCCGCGAGCTGCGGCGTTTCCCCTACGACCAGTGGCTCACCTGGCGCTTGTTTGCACCCTGGCTGCCGGGATTGTTCTATTTCCGTGAAACCCAGAGCATCCACTTCCTGCCGATCCTGTTCAGCCAGAAAGAGCTGCGGGAACAGCTGGAGCTGAGGGTGGGGGCGCTGGAAGTGCCGAAACCGGAGGGTGCAGACTCGCCCAGTTAGCTAAACTTAGTCAAGCCTCAACGAGTGCCATGGCCACGGTGAATGTGCATGAGGCAAAAACGCAGTTGTCGCGTCTGCTTCTGCAAGCGGAAGCCGGAGAAACCGTTGTGATTGCCCGCGCCGGCAAACCCTCCGCCCAATTGGTTCCCATCGACGGACAGCGCAAAGGCTTGAAGCCTCCGGGTGCCATGCGAGATCAGATCAGCATCGGCGAGGACTTCGATGCCCCACTGGATTCGCTGTTTGACGCTGCCATTGAGCCTGACAACAGCCACGATCGATGAGTCGGGTTCTGCTCGACACCCATCTGCTGTTGTGGTGGCTCAAAGATGATCCGCGCTTGCCGAGCGTCCTCGTCACCGAGCTTCAAACCGATCGCCACACGGTCTGGATCAGTCAGGCCTCGCTATGGGAATTGGCGATCAAACTGAACCTTGGGCGGCTGAACGTTGACCTGAGGGCACTGGAGCAACTTGTCCCGAAGCAGGGCTTTCAGTGGCTCATGATCAGCAACGACCATCTGCTGGAGGTGGCCCGTTTGGAGCAAATCGAAGGCCATCGCGATCCCTTCGACCGGCTCTTAATCTGCCAAAGCAGGGTTGAACCCTTGCTTCTGTTCACCTGCGATCAAGCCTTGGCTGACTACGGATCCTGTGTGCGGGTGTTTGGCTAGGCAACCGGCTTGCAAGGGCATGAACCAACCACCACGGTGTTTGCCATCCGGCGGCGCAAGCGTGATCAACGGATCGGCCTACTGCGACAGCAAGCCAGCGACCAGGCACGCAGCGTTACCGAGCAAGTGCTGAAGCTCGCCGAGGCCACCATTCAGCAATAAGCACGATATTCTCACGATTTCGGCTATATATCGTATAAATATTGCACTAAATACATCAACACCAGTTCCGGCCTGGTGTCTTGGCGTCTGGTCGGCTGGAATGGAGCGATGGAGAGCACGGCCGCTGACGCAATGCCTGACGACACCGACCTGAACCCTCAGGAACCCGAGACCGAGCAGTCACCCGCAGACGCAGCAGCGGAGCAAGAGGCTGAAGCCTCTACTCCTGAGCTCAATGCGGTGGTGGAGCTGGCTCTTAAAGACCTGAAGGAACGCCGTGACGCGCTGGAACAGGAGATCAGCGAGCTGGCCCAGCGCAAGCAACAGCTGGAGCGTGAGCTCAAGACCAACTTCGCCGGCCAGTCCGATGCCATCGCCCGGCGCGTCAAGGGCTTCCAGGAGTACCTGGGCGGAGCCCTTGGGGATCTGGTGCAGAGCGTGGAAAACCTGGAGCTGGTGGTGCAGCCGATGGTGGTGCAGCCCTCCCCCCTGGATCAGCAGGCCGACTCCAACGGCGCCGCTCCCGGCAGCGAGGGACCGGCCGCACCTGCGGCGGCGGTGGCCGACACCTTTCGCCCCGATGAAGACCTGATTCGCGCAGCCCTGGAGCGGTTCCTCAAACAGCCGGATGTCTATGCCGACCCCTGGAACCTCCGCCGCAGCATCGATGCGCGCGACACGGCCCTGCTGGAGGACTGGTTCTTCAACCAGGGCGGTCGCGGTGCCCAGCCCAGCCGCGGCAGCCGACCGCGCAACATTCTCGCCAGTGCGGCCCTGGTCGCCATCATCGGCGAGCTCTACGGCGATCAGTTCCAGTGCCTGGTGCTGGCCGGCGGCCCGGAACGCCTCGGCGAATGGCGCCGGGGCCTGCAGGACGCCCTCGGCCTGGGCCGCGAAGACTTCGGCCCCAGCAGCGGAATTGTGCTGTTCGAACGACCCGAAGCACTGGTGGAACGCGCCGATCGGCTCGAGGAGCGGGGCGAGGTGCCACTGATCCTGATCGATGCCGCCGAACGCAGCGTGGAGATCCCCGTGCTTCAGTTCCCGCTCTGGCTGGCCTTCGCGGCCGGACCGGGTGAACGCCTCGACGACGACGACCTGCTGTGATCCTTACCGCCCTTCTGTTTCTCGCCATCGGCTACGCCCTTGGAGCGATTCCAAGCGGTTACCTCGCCGGCCGCTGGCTGAAGGGCATTGATCTGCGCGACTGCGGCTCCGGCAGCACCGGCGCCACCAACGTGCTGCGCAACGTGGGCAAGGGGCCGGCGCTGCTGGTGTTCCTGCTGGATGTGGGCAAAGGCGCCCTGGCGGTGCTGCTGGCGAAAAGCGTTGACCTGAACGACTGGGTGCAGGTGCTGGCTGGCCTGGCAGCCCTCGCAGGCCACATCTGGCCGGTGTGGCTGGGCTGGAAAGGGGGCAAGGCCGTCGCCACCGGTTTAGGAATGTTTCTGGGGCTGGCCTGGCCAGTGGGGCTGGCCAGCTTTGGCTTGTTCATGGCGACGATCAGCCTCAGCCGAATCGTGTCGCTCGCGAGCGTGGTCGCAGCGATTGGCCTACCGGTGTTGATGCTGGTTGCCGGCAATAGCAGCGCCTACGTGGTGGTGTCGCTAGTGGCCAGCCTGATGGTGCTCTGGCGGCATCGGAGCAACATCCAGCGGCTGATAGCCGGCACGGAGCCCCAGATCGGGCAGAAGCAGAAGGACTAAGCCGTTTCTGCTCCTGACGAACATCGGTTCAATCAGCCGCCGAATTCTGGAAGCCCATAGCTGGTCTGCACCGCGTAGCTCCAACCACCGCGGGATGGATCGAACGTCTTGTCGGAGAACAGATCGCCATAGATCGCCGGGAAGTCGGCATCGGTGTCGTCACCCATCGCCACCACATCCACCTCGACTGTGTCTTCACACGTGGCCTGGGCTGCTACGGCATCCAGCGCCGCATTCAGCCGCCGCTGCATCTCCGGCCAGGGGCGATCACCGCTGTTGTCCTCCAGATAGAACGCATCGCCCGACTGGTTGTAGATCAGACCAGATGTGGTGATCGGATCACCGCCGAGCTTCTTCGGCAAGGGCACAGCCTCACCGGTGATCGAATCCGATCCAGGCCCCTCGCGCGTGTCCCACCAGGCACGCCGTTCAGGCCGGCCGTCGGTGGTCATCGCCACATAGGTGAAGCCTTGGGCATCGCCAGACGACACTTGCTTGCTCAGCAGATGCTCCAATCCCATCAAAGCTCCGAGCATTTCAGTGCCGGAATACAGATTCGAACTGGGGCGACCAGAACCCTGGAAGAAATCATCTGCTGTGGGATCCGGCAGATCGCGGCGCTGCCACAGGCTGTTGCCATCGATGGAGTTGCCATAGATCTGATCCGGTGTCTTCACATCAAGGATCGTCTCGGCCACATCCATCCCCTTCTGCGGTTTGGTCGGACCAAAAGAGGTCTTGGCGTAATCCACCGCATAGCCATAGGTGATCAGATGCACCGTCACCTTCTGAGCCTCGTCAGCGGAAACATCCGGCAGCAGCACCACCTCAAAGTCCGACAAAGTCTGCGCCAAAGAAGCGGACGAATTGTTGATCACCGCATCACGGAATGCCTCTGTGCTCAGGGGATCGTCTTCCCCGATACGACTGAAGCCATATCCCGCCTTTTCGATCGCCTGCTGGTAGGAGTAAAGCGCCACACGATCCTGCGCCTCGAGACGATCACTGCGGGATGCCGCACTGGTGGAGGGATCCGGCTGAAGCATCGAAGTGGAATTATCCAGCACCAGATACAGCACCACATCGTCAATGCATTCCACTGGCTCCGGAGGTGGTGCTGGCTGACACTCCTCCATGCCATCGAGGCTCGCGGTGGCTGACGACAGCACATCGCCTCCCTGAGACAGGGCCAAGCTGAGGGATTCCGAACCGGTCAAGGCGCTGTTGGCCGTGACCGTCACGCTGAACGCGAACTCCGAGACACCAGAGCCAACCTGAATCTGCCCTGCGTCGCCGCCTTCAAGCAGAAGCACGTCCTCTTTGGGGTCCAGGGTCACGCTGTTCACCGCGTATCCATCGCCAGAAAGATTCGATGCCTCCAGCGCGTAGTCGTAGATCTGAATCTCCTCACTGGAAGGGTTCAGCTCCACGCTGAACTTGAAAACAGCGTCCTTATCGCTGAGGGTTTCCGAATCAACGCAAGCTCCCTCCGCCTCAATCTCCACATCAGGAGGATTCACCGGTGGTTGCGGTGGATCCACTGGTGGTTCAACCGGCTCGCAGTTCTCAAAATTCTCGATCCGCGCCACCTCGTTATCACTTGTTCCCGTCTCTGGATTGCTCACCTCCAGCATCAACTCCTCATTACCGCTCAACACATCGGCCGCTTCAATCGCAACCGTGACAGCAAAACTCCCAACACCGGCTGCTAATTCAAATTCTCCACTCTTCTTCCCTGGCGTTAGCACCGTTACATCATCAGCATTCACCACCTCAATGCCCAAAAGGTCATATCCCTTCAGACCCTTCACATTGCGGAAGTCGTACTCATAAACCTTCGCTTCCTCGCACGGATCCTCGATCGTTACCTCAAAGCTGAAACTCGCTTTCCTCCCCTCCTCATCTCCTTCATCACACACACCGATCGCATCCACATCGATCTCATCACCGCAAGGCTCCTCCGGCGGGTCCACTGGGGGTGGTTCAACCGGCTCGCAGTTCTCAAAATTCTCAATCCGTGCCACCTCGTTATCACTATTCCCCGTTTCCGGATTGGTCACCTCCAGCAGCAACTCCTCATTCCCGGTCAATACATCGCTCACTTCAATTTCAACCGTTACTGCAAAACTTCCAACACCGGCTGCTAATTCAAATTCTCCACTCTTCTCCCCTGGCGTCAACACCGTCACATCAGCGGCATTCACCACTTCAATCCCCAGTAATTCATAGCCCTTCAGACCCTTCACATTGCGGAAGTCGTACCCATAAACCTTCACTTCCTCACAAGGATCTTCAATCGTCACCTCAAAGCTGAAACTCGCTTTCCTCCCCTCTTCATCTTCTTCA
>QCTY01000042.1:0-13475 GCA_003208975.1 Synechococcus sp. AG-676-F02 | reverse complement strand
TGCTCTTGAATTTCTTGCGATTGGTTTGATTACAGGTCTATGGCTTGGGTTGAACTTCTTTAAATAACTGGGACACCTTGAGGATGTTGAAGCACAAATAGATCGGCTGACCCCTGGCCTGGTAACACCGAACTAGGGGTGATTCTTTGAGCTTAAAGAACTTATGTCTACTATTAGATATGCAAAATGGAGTCCCCACGCTGACCGCTGGGTGCTCTGGAATGTTGATCATGCCGATGCTTCCGTAGACCCTAAAGTGGTTTACATGAAGCCTTCCACCTTTGCCCAAAAGCATGGTGTGAATATGGTGGAAGAGTATCGAATGCGCTTTGGCCGTGTTGCAGGCGAAGGCCTCACAGCTCAGCGTGCAGAATGGGATAAGAACGTCAAAACTAATCCCAGCCTCCTGTATCCCGGTGAGGTTGAGGATACTGCTAATGGTCGTTTCTATGGCCGCCCTCTACCTGAAGATGTAGCGGCTAAGCCTTATGTAAGGCCTGCCTAAGTTGAAGTCCGGTGATAATTGAATTCTTCATATTGGGGTTGATCGTTGGCCTGTGGCTTGGGATTGCGATCTTCAAGTAAACAGATAACCACGTTTAACTCAACAATGCACCCCCACTCGTCACCTCCTACGGAGCTTCCTCGTGGGGGGCTAACTCATAACTCAATTATGGCTAATTCTAAACAACACACAAACAGTAAGTTAGGGATTGAACAGGCTGAGGCCTTGCAAGCAACTCTCTACTCTGCTGCCAATCAAGCTCTTCTGAAGGCTATGGAGTCTGATGAAGTTACCCCTGCTCTGCTGACATCAATTAACAAGATGCTCAGTGATGCAAACATCCAGCCAGCTTCTGTCGATACTCGATCACCCTTGTGGTCTTTGGCAGACAGTATGGAGACTCTGTCTTACCTGGATCACTGATTCAGTCCGATAAAAAACGACAAATTTCTCTGAGGAGGGATCGTTATACGGGACGGCTGGCATACCCCCCTTGCACCCCCTGCTGACTCGAAACGGAAGGGGTGGGGGGTGGTAGTCCCTGGCGCTGCCATAGGGGTGTTCAAGCCTCTCCAGGCCTGCGGACACCTAGTGGGTGTCGATACAGCCAGAAATGCAAGGCACTGACCCTAGTGTTTGCAAGGGTTCTCAGGGAAGATGCATTAGTCTCAGCATCTAGCGCGTGTAATTGACTTGCAAAACCCTTGGGTTGGCTAGGTATTTACTACCGCTGCCAGGTGGTATTGGTCGACTGCGTTAGGTGTTCTCAATAGGTTGATGCTGTTGAGAATCTTCCATCTTTGGATTTTTGAACTCACCTGTGTGGCCGTCAACTTTGACCAGGTGAATGAGGTTCTTTGGCGGTTGTATTGCCATTGACTTGCAGAACCACTTACGATTCATGCAGTCCACCACTGCCTTGTCAGCCGGTAGTCGGCAAGCGTAATGTGTCGTGGATTTTCCAGGCCCTGATGCGTTCACTGCCGTTGAAGCTTGACCCCGGCAGCGATCTGCGTCTCAACCTCGAGGAGATCGGCCGTGATCAGGGCATCAACGGCTTCGTGCTGGGGGTGGTGGGCAACCTCACCAGAGCCGCCTTCCAATGCCCGGGCAAAGCGGAACCCACTGTGCTGGAGGGGGATCTGGAAGTGATCACCCTCAATGGCACCATCACACCGGAAGGCGTGCACCTTCACCTGAGCCTCTCCGATGGAGCCTGCCAAGTATGGGGAGGACACCTTGAACCAGGCACGCTGGTTCAGAAGGGCGTCGATCTGCTGATCGGCGTGTTGGATCAGACCGCACCCAGCCCCCGCTCGCGAATCGAGCTGGCCGTTTTGCCAGGGTGTCCCTGGTGTGAGAGGGCCCTGCGCCTGCTTCGCACCCTGGACCTGCCCCATACCGTGATCACAGTCAACGACGACACCACCTTTGAGCAGTGCCGCGCCCGCAGCGGGATGCGCACCTTCCCGCAGGTTTTCGTCGACGGGAATGTCATCGGCGGCTACGACGAACTCAGCGGCCTGCATGCATCCGGTGAACTCGCCCAACTCCGCTGATCAGCCCCCCTTCTGGTCGCTGAAGCCCTGGTGGTGCCAGCCCTGGTCCATCCTGAGCACCGGTGTTGTGATCTCAGTGGCGTCGTGGCTGGTGTTGCATCGGCTCTGGGTCACCATCCCGGTGACAGCTGCTGTTTTCGGCTGGTGGTTGCTGTTCCTCGTGCTGGTGCCAGCCGCCTATCGATCTGAGCTGTCACAACAAGGCTGACCACCGCCCTGCCTTCAACGATCAGAGGGAGCGGAATTGATCGCGAAAGCTCTGCTTCTCCTGCATCAGCTCATCCTCCAGTTGTTGAATCAAACGGCTCACCAGAGCCTGAAATTCTGGCTGGCAACCGCGAAAGGCAGCTTTATGCCGAATCGGCTCATTGCGCATCCGCAGGTCGGTCAACATCAATTGCAGGGAATCAATCCTGGCGTTGGTGTTCAAGATGCTCACGTGACCGAGCCGAGGTTATGACGGCTCAGTGCTGCTCCTGCTAGAGGCCAAGCTCCTTCAACAACGAACGTTGCACCTGACGGCCGACGATTCCATGGGCCGCGAGCGCACCACTGGCAGCCACCGGTGGTATGCCGATGCCAGGGAAGGTGCTGGCCCCACAAAGCCAGAGGTCATCGATCGGCGTGGTGACGCCGGGGAACAGTCCACCCGCTGCCGAAAGAGCAGGCCCGTAGCTGCCCTGGTGAACATTGAGATAGTGGCGATGGGTCAGGGGCGTTCCCTCCATCACCAGCTCACAGCGATCGCGAATGTCGGGAATTTTCCGCTCCAGAACAGACCAGAACACACCACAGCGTTCCTGTTTCAACGCGTTGTAGGCCTCGGATCCACGCTCAACGCCGCGCCAGAGATCCCAGGGTTCACTGGCTGGCGTGTAACCGTGCAGCACATGGCGGCCCTGCGGAGCCATGTCCGGATCCAGAACCGATGGAACCGACAGAACCACAGCATTGCGTTCCGCAGCGATGCCGCGTTGCCAGTCATCCACCCACACGGTGTGGATCGGCAGGTCATCCAGACCGCCGGCATCAAAACCCAGATGCAGATGCAGAAATCCATTGCAGGCAGGCGTGCCTGCTCGATCATGCTTCCAGGCTGAAGCCACACCCTCCGGCAACAGAGAGAGGGTGTTCCAGATGTCGGCATTGCTCACCAGCTGATCAGCGTGGATGGATTCGCCGTCCTGCAACCGCACGCCAACAGCGCGACCGTCCTCCAACAGGATCTGCTTAACACGGGCTTGGGTGCGAACAGCGCCTCCATGTCGCTTGAGCCCCTGAACAAGGGCATCAACCACCGCAGCACTTCCCCCAACGGGGTAATCCAGGCTGGCCTCAGGATCAAACCAATCGCCAAACAGAGTGGCCATTGCGGCTGCATTGGTGTCTCCCATCGGCATCCCGCTGATCAGGAAACAGAGCAGATCCACCCAGTGACGCAGGAACGGATCCTGCAGATGTCGATCCACCAGCGGACCAAAGGCACCGGAAAGATGCCGCATCGCCGGAAGATGCCGAAACAGCTGCGGGCCGCGCTCCACAAGCTGAGCCATGGCATCCAGTCCTGGACGCAAGGCCAGCAGAGGTAGAGCATTCGCGGCTGCCGCGATCGGTTGCAGCAGATCAGAGAACCGCTGCCATTCCTCCATCACCGCCGATCCGCGCAGGTCCCGCACCACGGCCTCAAACCCGGAACGGCCGACAGGCACCCTCAGGTCACCCTCGGGGAGCAAGACATCCCAGTCGCTGTAGGGGATCACCGCCAGGGGCTGATCCAGGGCCCGCAGAATTTGCGCCAGGGGATTGTTGCTTGGCCAACGGGCCAGACCACTCCACAGCGACGGGCCCGATTCGAAGTGATACCCCTGACGCTGAAAGCCATGGGCGGCGCCACCGGGCTGACTATGGGCCTCCAACACAAGAACCTCGCGTCCAGCCCTGGCGCAGAGCGCAGCACAGCAGAGCCCACCGATACCGCTGCCGATCACCACAACGTCAACCTTGTGCTTCACCCGGCGACGACAGATCCAGCCATCATTGTGGTTGCTGCACTGCAGGAATGGCCGGCCGCTGGCTGATTCCGTTGCTCTTGCTGGGAATGGCCTGGTGCCAGGAGCTGATCGACCAACTGTTGTTTCGGGGACGCTGGAATTTACCGATGGGTCCGGGACTGCCGCTCTGGGGAGTGCTCACCGCCCCGTTCAGCCATGCCGGATTTGGACACCTCATCTCAAACAGCCTGGTCTTTCTCCCACTGAGCTGGTTGGTTCTCACCAGGGGGACTCGGGATTACATCGCGGTGTGGGTTTGTGTCCTGCTCACGGCCGTACCCATCGCGCTGATCTGGCCCAGTGCGAGTCATGGATTATCAGGGGTTGTGTATGGCCTGCTCGGCTATCTGCTGCTGATCGGCTGGCTGGAACGACGGATTCTGCCCATTCTTCTGAGCCTGCTCAGCCTGTGGCTGTATGGAACAGCGTTGTTCGCATTGATACCGGGGGTCTCTCCAGCGGGCGTGAGCTGGGTTGGACACGCAGGGGGATTCGCTGGAGGGATACTTGCTGCGGTATTCGTGCAAAGAGAAGCTGGAAACCCTTGAAATGGATCAATCCATAGGAACAATCGCCGCCTGAATCTGAGGATTAAGGGAGTCGGATGCATTCGCACCTTTGATCGGGAAGCTGCCGATCATTGATGAGTGGGAGGTGCAGAAATAATCAAGACGACCAATTTGCATAAAGGTTGAGCGGTATTTTTTCTTGACTTTGAACGTCACGCGTTCCGAATTAATGATCCCATCACCGACATCTCCATCCCCCTTGATTTTGATCAATTGACTGGAGGCCTTGTTGAATCCGGAATCACCGAGATAGAAGGGATGCGTATCAGCATTATCGAGACGATTGAATTGATAGGTTTTTTTGGCGTTGATCTTGAAACCCTCCAGCTCATCTCCATCAGAATCAAAGAAACGATAGAAAGGGTCTTCAAATGAACCACCGTCCACCAATATATTAATTTTTTTGCGTCGAGTTTTCCTGTTTGCCTGACGCATTGAAGGGCCAGTGCCAATCAGCACATCAAAGCTTTCTTCATTAATGGAGCCATCAACCAATGACACAGATCGAACATTCACTTCAACCTCCCCACTAGCGTCAGCCGCTGCTTTCAACTTGATGCGTTGCTTTTTGGTAACACTCGCCTTCAGCAGAGCTTCATCCGAACTCTCAACGGTGAGCAAGAACGGCTGCTTTTTAGCGGACAACTCACGAGCTCTGTCGACAGTGAGATAATCATTAGGGCGAACATCAACAACATCTCCCGGCGGAGTCCACAACGGCAACTGCGAAACAACACCTCCAAAATTAAACACATCTGCGGAAGCTAGATCTCCAACTACATCCATCCCGCTGCCCAATACCTTCCCGAAAACAGTAAATCCTCCGTTCTGCTCATCCAGAAAAGTATTATCACTCAGATTGATGAACCATTGGTTCGTAGCGCTGTCGGGTTGGCCACCGAGCTTGGCCATGGCAACAGTGCCCTCCAGGTTGGAATTTCCAGGCTGGTTTTTGACAGGTCCATAATCCTGGATTTCCGTTGGCATTCCACCTTCTGAACTGGAAACAACGGGCGCTGCAAAACCCCCACCTTGGAGGACAAAATTCGGGGCAGATCTATGAAAAATTGATTGATTATACAATCCATTATCAACGTACTTTAGAAAATTTTTAGCCGTTGCCTTGGTCTTCCGTTCTGCAGAACCTTTTTTGTTAAAAAGCTCCAGAAAAAACGATTGATTTCCAAAAGGGTTATTCGTCCGGAGCTCAACTACAGCACCTGTGGCGTCCGAAGCGCCAAACTTTTTCGGCAATTTCAATACCGCCTTGTCGGACGCTTGCAAGGTGATGTCGTCGAGACTGGAAGCCATGATTTATGAACTAATTCTCATAAACTAACAGGTTTAACAGAGAGGTAGGGGTCTAAAAATGCCAGAGGATGAGCCATATCCGCCGCAAAACCAAGGAGATGAGTTTCCTTGTGCTCATACAACACCACCCCTTGCGAATCAAAGAGATAGGTGGCGCCCCGCTGAGCAATGTGGTCATCCACCGGCACATAAGTGCGCCAGTTACTGAGCACCTCGCCCATGTTTCGCAACCGCAACGTGGCCAGTTCGAAGGGGCGCTGAAATCCCCGTCCACCGGCACGCGCAAACATTGAGGCAGAGAAGGCGGGCAAGGGCCAGGCCTTCACCATTTCCTCGTCGTCAAAAATGGCGGCCGCGCGGCGATCACCGCTGTAACCGCGAAGCACCTCCTGCAAGGTGCCCGGGGAGCCGATGCCTGCGCACATCAACAGAAAACCCGGCCAGGGTCCGCCAGGAGCATCGAAACCGGCATAAAGCCCAAGGGCCCGATGCAGGTCAGCGCCGGACTCCAACAGCAATGCCTCTCGGGGGAAGCCCGTAAAACGACAGAAGCGTTCAGAGCCGGCCTCATTACCGATGGCAATTGCCTGCAGCGCGATACCCGCCGCCTCAAGCTCCGGCAACCGAGGCGCGAGGGCCTGGGCATACTCCATCGAATCGAAGTCGCCGAGTTGCCCCATCACGATCACGAGGCGTTTTAGACCGCTCGCTGCTGCAGTGGTTCCACCGATTCGATTCAGCAGTGCTTCCGGCGCTTGCATCAGTCTGTGGACAACCCGGTAGACAAAAAGGGGCCGTTGTCGACGACAGCCTGGCAAAGATCAGCGTCCAGCCATGGACTGTCCAACCGTTCCAATGTCGACAGACCATCAACACACGTCATCTCGACGCGGGATACGGCGTTCTTACCCCTGCCAAATGGTGAGTGTGAATCTCCCAGTCCGCGTCAGGGTGATCCGATCCGTGTTGTTGATTCGAACGTACTTTTTTCCCTGACCTTTGGCGTTGAACCGAAAGGGCTTTCTCCGTCCTTCGATCCATACCTGAACATGTCCCTGAGACTGCCTCCACCTGCAATTCACAGTGCGGTTGGTGTTTTTTCTGTAGTGAGTCAGCGTGCATGTGGTCGAAATGATTTCAGCCTGAACTGGGGCAGCAGCACCCAGCAGCACAGCGACAGTCATGGCGGCAAGTGACGAACGCATCAAGGCAAGTCGGTCGCAAATCTCCAGCTTGGCGAAGGTACTGACACTTCAGAAGCCATCATCGACATTTGGAAGCTTTTGCTACTTTTTTTGATTGCGGCCATGGCTAACGAGCAATCAGATGAAAAAGACTTTTGCAGCACTATCTCATTGTCTGGAATTTTCCAACCGTTGAAGGAGCTTGGGAATCATGTTCTGGATTTGCTCAGTACATCAATTCAGGTGCACCGGGAGACAAATTCGAGGGATTTGAACTGAAATATCGTGTTTGCGAGCCAGTCAGCGGGAGTGGCGTGGCGATTGCCGAGGCAAGTGACATCGGCAAAGTTTGGGCGCACCTCGGTCCATGGATCAAGGGCTATGGAATTGAGTTCGATGTGACGGCAGTCGTTTCAGATGCTCAGTTCGCATCCATGTGGCCTGGGGTGGAAGCTGCAGCAGCCGTTGTTTAGATCGTCTTCGATCTGACATTGGTATGGCAGTCGTGGGCTTCGTTGTACTGCAATCAGCATCCCGTCCATCACCAACTGCCATACCAGCACGCTTGAACAGGAAGCGTTCAATGTGAGCAATCATTGCCTGCGGTGGAGGCAAAGCCGAAAGCGAATGCAAAACGGACATGCAGGGCAGCTGCTGAAGTTCAGGCTGAAGGGGTTGGCAGTGATCTTGCAATGTCAATCATTGGTTGCCGGCATGAAGTCAAGCCAAAACATATTGCGACTGTCGGGGAGGAAACTGACCGCCATTTGATCGCAGCAAAGCAAACGAACAAAACGCATCAGCTCCGAGTAGAATCAAGCAAACGAAAGATGTATTGCGATAGTGCTCAGACAATTACACATACAAAATTTTGTGCTATTGTAAAAATTAATATATACAAAAATTCCTAGATGTCCTCACTTGACTCGAGCGTCAATCAGTCAGCAGGAACAGCATCTTTGCTTCTACTGGGAACCATCGCAGGAAAGAAAAAAATGGAACTCTCCAAAGAATTCTCAAAAGCACCCCTTAAAAGAATGAAATTCATTCATTCATTAATCTCCATTGAAATCAAATCGTTAACCGACAACGCCAGTGAAAATGATATCAATCTAGACTTAAATCTAAAAAAACTTAAAAAGAAAGCCAAATGCATCGAAAGCCTCTACTATCTCACCAAAGGCACTATAAATAATACTCAACCAAGCAACGAATAAAAACTGTTGCACCCAAGACTTCCATCATTCAACCCCCTCGCGCTTTGCCGAACCAACTGGTGTAAAATTTAATTACAACTCAGAGGCAGGGCGAAGCTAGAATTAAAATTAAGTCACATGTACTTATTCTGATGTCAATAAGTTTTAGTGATTATAATAATTTAGATCAAAGTTATTCATACAATCAAAACAATGGTGATGATTATGGTAGTGGAGAGGTTTATGGAGACGAAGGCGGCACACGGATCGACTACGAAGAAGATCTAGATGAATACGACGATGAGGAATATGAGTGGGATGAGGAAGGAGAAGATCTAGATGAATACGACGACGAGGAATATGAGTGGGATGAGGAAGGAGAAGATCTAGATGAATACGACGATGAGGAATATGAGTGGGATGAGGAAGGAGAAGATCTAGATGAATACGACGACGAGGAATATGAGTGGGATGAGGAAGGAGAAGATCTAGATGAATACGACGATGAGGAATATGAGTGGGATGAGGAAGGAGAAGAGTTTGATTCGGATTTTACTTCCGAGCTACCCGAAGCTGATGATGGAATTGACTGGGGAGAATATCAATGGGAAGACGTTGAAGATGGTTCCATTGATTGGTCCGAAGTTGATTTCGACGAGCTCGATTGGGGCGGAGAAGATTCAGACGCTGATTCTCTTGATTGGGGTGAAATTGATTGGGACGAGCTCGATTGGGAAGGAGTGAACTCAGATGCCTCGGATATTGATTGGGGAGAAGTTGACTGGGATGAGCTGGATTGGGAAGATGCAGATGCTGACTATGTTGATTGGGGTGAAGTCGATTGGGACGAACTGGACTGGGAAGATGCAGATGCTGATGATGTTGACTGGGGAGAAGTCGATTGGGACGAACTGGATTGGGAAGATGCAGATGCTGATGATATTGACTGGGGAGAAGTTGATTGGGATGAATTAGATTGGGAAGAAGCAGACGCTGATGATATTGACTGGGGTGAAGTTGACTGGGATGAACTGGATTGGGAAGATGCAGATGCTGACTATGTTGATTGGGGTGAAGTCGATTGGGACGAGCTGGATTGGGAAGATGCAGATGCTGATGATGTCGATTGGGGAGAAGTTGACTGGGATGAACTGGATTGGGAGGAAGCAGACGCTGACTATATTGATTGGGGAGAAGTTGAGTGGGATGAATTAGATTGGGAAGAAGCAGACGCTGACTATATTGATTGGGGAGAAGTTGATTGGGATGAACTGGATTGGGAAGAAGCTGACGCGGAATATATTGATTGGGGTGAAGTTGATTGGGATGAATTGGATTGGGAGGGCTATGACTCTGACTCAGAGTCCATCGATTGGGGAGAAATATCTTGGGAAGAGGTAGACGTGGAAGATCCAATCGATTTTGTCAATGTTGACTGGGGCGATCTAGACAAAAAAGACTATAAATCCCTCAAAAAATTCAATAAGATTGAGGGACTGCAAATAGGTTCAGCCAAGAAAAAAGAGTCGTTTGAAGGCACTAACTCAGCAGAAACAATTATTGGCGGACTCGGAAAAGATATTATCAAAGGTGGTGGAGGTGATGATATCATCTTGGGAACATCAACAGAGGAAGGTGGAGGGAGAAAAGAAAAAGATACTTTAATAGGAGGAAAGGGCGAAGACTTATTTATCCTCGGAAGCGATTCTGGGATTCTATATGACGATGGAAAGAAAAAATCTGGGAAAAAAGATTTCGCCCTGCTTAAAGATTTTGATCCCAACAGTGATTCTCTCCAGCTACACGGAAGCGCCGAAAACTATCTTTTAAAACAACAAAAAGCAACCTCACAAATCTTCTTCGACATGGACTCAGATGGCAAGCTAAACAAATCTGATGAACTAATCGCCAAGGTGAAAGGATTATCCACTCAAGAATTCAATTCCGCCCTGCAAAGCGCTACATATAAAAACAGTGATCCCATGGCCGGACAATCAGCGGAGATTCCGCTTTCATGACCTCGCAAGAGATGCATCCTAGTAACAGCAAAATTATGTAGACAGCTCCAGCCTCAGAGAGGTTGATTGTACTATTTTTTTACATTAAGAATTCAACATCCTTTGCCCAACATTGGCGTCAGGCGAAATCGATTAATGCCTTGAGCTAAAAATTAAAAGACATTTATAACCAAAAAGGGCAATGATGATGGCCAAACATTTTTTCGTCTCGCTTTTAATGCCCAGCTGTCAGTAGCCCTATCCAGGCATAAAAAAGAAGCGGCAAAAAGCTACCATTTATCTACTTTCCCAAGCCTTGTTTAAGTGCAAATACCAGCGAAGTTTGAACTGCTATTAGAAAATCACGACGAGCCTTGACATCAACAGTCGCTCTGGCCTCCATCGGTGTTGCTGGACCAAGAGAACTCGTCCGGCAGACAGCAAGACTGTGCCGTTCAAGCCTGAAAACAGCTGAGGCCTGAAAGTCGCTTATGGCGAAAGCCCAGGTCGCCCCCCGGAACGTTCCTCTTCAGTGAGGTAATCCTCGATCAGAGGGGAATGATCCCCGCGTTCGATGGCAGCGATCTCACGCTCAATGTTGTCGATAAAGAGCTGGTTCCCGTTGCGCTTGGCCACTTCAAGCACTGTGTTCAGGCGATCAAGCTCAGCCTGTTGCTCTTGGTTCAACCCCATCAGCCTCCGTTGCAGTACCTCATTCTCTCCGGCGAGAGCGGAGGATCCCAACCGCTGCGTGGGGTGAGCAGACAAATCGCAAAAGGAATGGTCTGGATCAGCATGCAAATGGCGATCACCATCAGTGCCAATCCCGTGCCAGGGGAGTGGACATTGGCTTGGAACCACCTCTTTGCTGACACGAATCCGTCTGACCGTCTCCATCGGTTTTAGCCCTGGAAGACAGGGCACTCCTGACACCACTCATCACAACCGGATGCACGACCAACCCTCTGCTGGGCGACTTGAACGTCAGGATCAAGGATCCGTAGAGATCTGGTTGAAGGTAGAAATCTTCCCGTGAACTGAGCCAAAACAGAGGTCTTCGACTGATCCAGATGGCCTCCAGCTCTCGCCAGCCCAACGTTGAAGGAGCCGAGGTCATTCGAATTGTTGTGGCGATCGTGCTCGGCCTCGGCTGCTTTGCCGCTGTGATCACAGGCGGCTCATTTGTTGGGCGATCGTTATCAGCTCTGCTTCAGAGCGTTGAGGTAGCAACTCCTGAAGCAATCAACCCACTGCGTTGATCCCCCTGGGATCGATCTGGACTCCAAAGATCACCACTAAGGCAGACCCCTTGAGATCACGCAGCTTCGCGCCATGCTGGGGGCCATGCCGTGCCGGAGTTGGCCATCACGCTCTGTCAGAACTGCGGGAGCACCCGATTCCGGGCTGACCGGGCCCTGGCTGGTCGACTGGTTTGCCAGGCATGCGGCATGGCGGCAGGGAGTCGGCCGACACGTCGTGCAGGCAGCTCAAGGGTCAGGCTCCGGGGAACCAACCGCTGGCGCTGGTTCCTGTTGATGTTGATTGCCGTGGTGGCCCTGGTGCTGGTTATGGCTTGAGCAGCTGCACCACTTCAGAGGTGTTCGCGGAAAGCGGAGCATCGGCCAGACGCTCAATCGCTTCGCACATCACTCGCTGACGCTCCGAGCCATAGCTCCTGAAGCGGCTGAACACCTTGGCCATCCGGGATGCCGTGATCGCATTACGTGTGTCCACCTCTGCAATCTGATCCGCCATGAAGCGATAACCGCTGCCGTCGATCGCATGGAAGACCGGCACGTTGGCGGTGAATCCCCCAAGCACAGCCCGCAGTGAATTCGGCGCCAGTGGATCGAAACGGGGATGCTCCAACAGGGCCTGAACCCGTTGCAATCCATCGGGTCGCGGTGCCGATGCCTCCAGGGCAAACCATGCATCGAGAATCACCGGCTTCTCCTGCCAGCGCTGGTAGAAGCAATCCAGCGCCTTATCACGCTCCGCGACATCCAGCGGCTGCAGCGCCCTCAAAGCAGCCCGAGCCAGTGTCATTGAAGGGCCAGACACCGCCTCCAGCGCTTGTGTACGAGCCTCCACGTCTCCCGCCGCCGCAAGCCAGCTCCAGGCAAGACCGGTCAACGAGCGAGCTCCCTGACCAGCGGGCCAGGCTTGCGACCAGTCCCCACGGCTCACCTTCAGAAGGTGATGCAGTGGTTCGGCAAGTTGGCGACCAAGCTCTGCAATCCAATCCCGCTGAGCCGCGTACAACGCTGGGGGATCCACTGGATTTTGGAGTGCCTCCAGTTCCGCTGTGCCTGGCAGGGCCAGAAGAATGGCCAGATCCTGGCCACCATCACCGTTGTAATCGCTCAGACGCTGGCGCAGGGCATGGATCAATGCCTGTTCAACGGTCTCGTCGCGGTGACCATCGGCACGGGCCAACAACACCTGACGAGCCAGTCGCTGAGCAGCATCCCAACGGCTGAAGGGGTCATCATCGTGGGCAAGCAACTGCAGCGATTCCTGCAACGACTGCTCGATGTGCACGTTCACCGGTGCTGAAAAACGGCGCAGCAGCGACAGCGCAGGTGCTTCCTCTCCTGGTTCACCCTGGAGCGTCAGCTTGGCCCGCTCCCCGTCCATCACCAGAAGCTGTTCCTCGCCAATACGGCCCTGATCACCCACGAGCGCAACAGCAATCGGAAGCACAAGAGGCTGCTTTTCCGCTTGCCCTGGGGTGGGGAGTGTGGTCTGTTGGAGCTCCAGGACCAATTGCCCCTTGGCCGCATCCCATCGTCGCTGCACCTTGAGTTCCGGCGTTCCTGCCTGGTGATACCAACGCTTGAACCGCTCAGGATCGAAACCGAGTTCCTTCCCGTCTTCAGCGGCACCATCCACGATGGATTGCACGAAGTCTTCTGTGGTGGCCGCCGTTCCATCAAAACGGCTCACGTAGGTCGCCATGCCACGCATAAACCGCTCCTGGCCCAGCAGGGTGTGCAGCATGCGGATTAATTCAGCTCCCTTTTCGTAAATCGTCGTTGTGTAGAAATTGTCGATCGCCTGATACTCAGATGGCTTCACCGGGTGTGCCGTCGGCCCGGCATCT
>QCTY01000041.1:0-13643 GCA_003208975.1 Synechococcus sp. AG-676-F02 | reverse complement strand
CAACATCTGCAGAGTTACTTCCACTGGCGAAACCCCCTGCCACTACTAGTTTTTTCTTAGACGTGAAGGCGCGGATGACCAGGGGCTTCACCGAACGGAGCACGCGGTTCAGGCCGAGTTCAAAAGAAGAGCACGTGGTGCAGAAAGCCCAAGAGCACTTCGAGCGAACGTTGATCAACATTCAGGGAGAACTGGCCGGCAGCGTTGCTGCCCTGGAACATCCCAACCACGAAGAAGCACTGAATTACGGCGAGATCTTCCTGAGGGACAACGTTCCCGTGATGATCTACCTGTTGCTTCAGGGTCGATACGCCATCGTCCGGCAGTTCCTCTCGGTCTGCCTGGATCTGCAGAGCACCAGTGTTCAGACCCGTGGGGTCTTTCCCACCAGCTTTGTGGAAGAGGACAACGAACTGGTGGCCGATTACGGCCAGCGCTCCATCGGACGCATCACCTCCGTTGATGCCAGCCTCTGGTGGCCGATTCTTTGCTGGATCTATGTAAAGCGCAGTGGCGATACCGAATTCGGACGCAGTCAAAAGGTTCAACGCGGTCTGCATCTGCTCCTCGACCTCGTTCTTCACCCCAGCTTTGAGGGGACCCCGGTGTTGTTCGTCCCGGACTGCGCCTTCATGATTGATCGTCCGATGGATGTCTGGGGAGCACCCCTGGAAGTGGAAGTGCTGCTGTTTGCAGCACTGCGAAGCAGCATTGAACTGATGGATCTCTGCCAGCGCCATACCAACAGCGCTCTGCTCGAGGAACGGCTCCGGTTAAGCCGGAGCTGGATGCATGACCTACGCCAATACCTTCTGAAGCACTACTGGGTGACCAGCAAAACAATGCAGGTGCTTCGGCGAAGACCGACGGAGCAATACGGAGACAATCAATACCAGAATGAATTCAATGTTCAGCCTCAAGTGATCCCTGCCTGGCTGCAGGATTGGCTCGAAAATCGCGGTGGTTACCTGATCGGCAACATGCGAACAGGTCGACCTGATTTCCGTTTTTACAGCCTCGGCAATTCACTCGGATGCCTGTTCGGACTGCTCACAGCACCCCAGCAACGTGCCCTGTTCCGACTGGTGCATCACAACCGAAACCATCTAATGGCTCAGATGCCAATGCGTATCTGCCACCCCCCCATGGAAGGGGTGGAATGGGAAAACAGAACCGGGTCTGACCCCAAGAACTGGCCTGGCAGTTATCACAACGGTGGCCACTGGCCAAGTCTGCTTTGGTATTTCGGGGCTTCAATCCTGTTGCACGAACGCATCCATCCCCATGCGGACATGCTGCTGATGACCCAGATGAAAACCCTGATCGATGAGTGCTACTGGAGTCACCTCAATCAATTGCCCCGTCAGCAGTGGGCTGAATATTTCGACGGACCTACTGGAACCTGGGTCGGACAGCAATCACGCACTTATCAGACCTGGACCATCGTCGGGTTTCTGCTGTTGCACCATTTCCTTCGGGTCAATCCTGATGACGTCCTGATGCTGCATCTCGATTCGGGGCTTTAGCCATCCAACAAAAAACCCCTGCCTGAACAGGCAGGGGTTGAAACGAAAAGCCGAAAACGATGCTGATTGGACTTCAGAACAGTCCCAACGTGAGCGACTTGTCGATAGGCAGTGCAGCACCAATACCGAGATAGATAGTGGTGGCGGTTCCGAACAGGAACACAGCCATGGCCACAGGGCGACGGAATGGATTCTGGAACTTGTTGAAGCTCTCGATGAAAGGAACCAGCATCAAGCCCAGGGGTACCAGAGTTTGGAGAGCGATCCCCAGAAGCTTGTTGGGAACGACACGAAGGATCTGGAAAACAGGGTAGAGGTACCACTCAGGCAGGATTTCCAGTGGCGTAGCGAAGGGATCAGCCTTATCCGCGAGCATCGCGGGATCCAACACAGCCAGGCCAACCACACAAGCGATGGTGCCAAGGATCACCACCGGGAAGATGTAAAGGAGATCGTTGGGCCAGGCTGGCTCTCCGTAGTAGTTGTGCCCCATGCCCTTGGCGAGCTTGGCCCGCATCTTGGGGTCGGAAAGGTCAGGCTTCTTGAGAATGTGCATCGGTTAGTCCAGGCGTTGAAGGAACAGTAGAAACGCAGATCACAAGGGGCCAGAGATGCCTTGCTTCCGAATCATCAGAAAGTGCATAAGCATGAACACCGCCAGCAACCAGGGCATGACGAATGTGTGAAGGCTATAGAAACGAGTGAGGGTGGATTGCCCAACACTCTCACCGCCGCGAAGCAGTTCCACCATGAAATCGCCAACCACGGGAATGGCAGCTGGAACACCAGACACAATTTTCACAGCCCAGTAGCCCACTTGATCCCATGGAAGGGAATAACCCGTAACCCCGAAGGACACCGTGATCACAGCCATGGTGACACCGGTCACCCAGGTGAGCTCACGGGGACGCTTGAAACCACCGGTGAGGTAGACGCGGAACACATGCAGAATCAGCATCAGCACCATCATCGAGGCGCTCCACCGGTGAACGGAACGGATCAGCCATCCGAAACTGACGTCGGTCATGAGGTACTCGACCGACTTATAAGCCTCCGCAACGGTCGGCTTGTAATAGAAGGTCATTGCAAATCCAGTGGCGAACTGGATCAGGAAGCACACCAATGTGATGCCGCCCAGGCAATAAAAAATATTGACGTGGGGCGGGACGTATTTCGAGCTGATGTCATCAGCAATGTCCTGGATTTCCAGACGTTCCTGGAACCAGTCGTAAACGGGGGATGAGTTCGCCATGCACAAGCGGGCTCGGGTTGCGAAAGTCTACGCAGGTCTCACTTGTCGAACGGTCGACTGGTCCGTGATGTATCCAACTGTTAAAGATCTTTCAGACAGCCTGCAGCGCAGGAGCTCCCAGGGGTTGAAAGCGCTGAGTGTCTTGATACTCGGACTCATTTTGCTGCTGTCTGCACCCCTGCAGGTCCCTGCACTGAGTGATACGCAGCAGCTGGTTGTGGACAGCTGGAGGCTGGTGAATCAGGGCTATCTCGATCCCGACCATCTGGACGAGGTGCGCTGGCGTCGCCAACGCCAGAAAGCACTCGAAAAAAGTATTGAAAGCAGTGAGGACGCCTACAGAGCGATCGAGGTGATGCTCTCAAGCATCGGGGACCCTTACACCCGCGTGCTGCGACCAGCGGATTACGCCGCCTTGAAGAACAGCACCAATGGCAACCTCAGCGGAGTCGGTCTGCAACTCGGCCCCGGAGAGCAACCGGACCAGGTTGTGGTGATCTCCGCTCTGGAGGGCTCACCAGCTGCAGAGGCCGACTTGAGCTCAGGCACCGAATTACTGGCCGTGGACAGTGTTCCTGTGAAGGATCTGGGATTGGAAGGTACAGCCACTGCATTGCGTGGGGATGTCGGCACCCAGGTGGTGCTGATGCTTGCGGGTGGTGACGGCGAGCCCAGTGAACTGACCCTTGAACGGCGCAGTGTTGACCTGAGACCAGTGCGCACACGACGACTCAGAAGCGGCGAACACACCATCGGTTACCTAAGGATCACCCAATTCACTGATGGTGTGCCCGAACAGGTGCAGCAGGCTCTGGAGGAGCTTCAGGACAAAAATGTCGAAGGGCTGATCCTCGACCTGCGCAACAACTCGGGCGGATTGGTCAGTTCCGGACTGGCCGTTGCCGATGACCTGCTCTCCGGCGGAACCATCGTTGAAACCCGCAACCGTGAGGGGATCAACGATGCGATCCCCGCTGGACTGGGCACGCTTTATGACGGCCCCATGCTCACAATGGTGAATGGTGGAACAGCCAGTGCCAGCGAAATCCTGGCCGGAGCCCTTCAGGACAACGAACGCTCCACCCTTCTGGGAAGTCGGACCTACGGCAAGGGGCTGATCCAGACGCTGACCAATCTCAGCGATGGCAGCGGGTTGGCAGTGACCGTTGCCGGGTACGTCACCCCCAACGGACGTGACATTCAGGGGGAAGGAATTGAACCGGACCGTTTGCTTTCAGACCCCGAACCACTCAATCCGGATGGGGATGGTGACCGCTGGTTAAACGAATCGGAACAATGGATGGAAGCCCTTCTGGAAGCAGAGGCTCCGGATGAGCCCCTCGCATGAGCCAACGGACCTACCACGACCCTCTCCATGGCGGGATCCAGCTCAATCGCAATCAGCCGGCGGAAGCCATGGTCATGGACCTGGTGGACAGCGCCCCGTTTCAACGCCTCAGACGCGTGCGGCAGCTGGGACCAGCTTTTTTAACCTTCCACGGAGCGGAATCAAGCCGTTTCACCCACTCGTTGGGGGTCTTTCACCTCGCGCGACAAGCGTTCGGTCGGCTGGTGATCCAGGACCCTGGTCTCGAACCCCACCGCGGATTGGTGTACGCCGCGGCCCTTTTGCATGATCTCGGTCACGGGCCACTGAGTCATACCGGTGAGGAGATGTTCGGCATGCGGCACGAGGATTGGTCGGCTCGAGTCATCCGCCACCACCCCCGCATCAAGGACTGTCTCGAGACCTACGCACCCGGAACCGCAGGGGCCGTCGCCGACCTGCTGGAGAGCGGCCAATCTCCCCGCCCCCTGGTCAAACAACTGGTGAGCAGCCAGCTCGACTGCGACCGTCTCGATTACCTGCTGCGGGACAGCTACACCACCGGAACGCAATACGGGCAACTGGACCTTGAACGGATCCTGTCAGCACTGACCCTGGCCCCCGATGGCGAGCTGGCGATCCATCCCAAAGGACTGATGGCCGTGGAGCACTACCTGGTGGTGCGCAATTTGATGTATCGCAGCGTTTACAACCATCGGCTCAATGTGGTGTGCAACTGGCTGCTCGAGCGGCTTGTGCAAACCGCTCGGCAACTGGGGCCCCAATCGATCTGGGCCGATGCCGTGATGCACCGCTGGCTGTGGGCGAGCGATGCTTTAACCCTTGATGACTTTCTCGGGAACGATGACCTGCGAACGGGTTATCACCTGCAGCGATGGAAGGAGGAAGGCGCACCGCAGCTGAGTGATCTCTGCCGCCGCTTTTTGGATCGAGATTTGCTCAAGGCCACAGGAGTCGAGCGATTCAACCGTGAAGGGCAGCTCAAACTGCTAGCGATCTGCGGACGCCTGGCGGAACAGAACGGTCTTGATCCAGCACTGTGCTGTGGCTTGAGGCATCAGGAAACCCGTGGATACCTCCGCTATCGAGGCGGCCTGCGGCTCTGGGATGGTGAGCACTTGCAGGCCCTTGAAGATGCTTCACCGCTGGTGGCCAGCCTGTCCCGACCCGCCGCCACCTCCTGGCTCATTCACCCCCGGGAAATTCAGGCTGGGCTGAAGCGAGCCATCGAGGTTGAATTGGCCGAATCATCCATGGCGACAAAAGGGTGACCCTGCAGCTACCGGACCACCGCTCACAACATTGGAAAGATGCTCTGCCTGGATTGCTGGATCAAGAACCCAGCAACCTGGTGGAGCTGGATTGCGGTGACTGGAATCTCAACTGTTCTGATCTGCAGCAGCTGCTGCAGATCTTGGATGGCATGGGATGCCGGCTGCGATGGCTTTGCAGCCGGCATCCCAAAACCGTTGTGAGCGCTGCAGCCCTTGGACTGAACGTTCATCTGGACGACGCTGGGGCACAACCAACTCCAAAAAACGAAGAGCAGAACGGACTCCTTGTTCATCGAGGAACATTGCGATCCGGAGACCATTTGCAGTGCGATGGGGACGTTCTGATTTACGGGGATGTGAACCCCGGAGCGCGCGTCAGTGCCGGTGGAGACGTAATGGTTTGGGGACGACTGAGGGGGATAGCCCATGCCGGCTGTCATGGCAGCACCAAGGCAAAAATTGTTGCCCTGCATCTGCGGCCGGTACAGCTCAGAATCTCGAACGCCGTGGCTCGAGGCCCGGAGGATCAACCTCTGGATGGCCTGACGGAACAAGCGCGACTCGATCAAGGGGTGATTGTGATCGAACCCGCAGAGACCAGGAGCATTCGCTGATCAGGTTGTCACCGACGAAGCGATGCCTAGTCTGACCCGATACCTGTGAGCGCCTGGTGTCTACGACGCGAACAATCCTGATCTGCTCGGGCAAGGGCGGCGTCGGAAAAACGACCACCACTGCCAATCTCGGCATCGCCCTCGCGCGGAGCGGAGCAAGCACCGTTGTTTTGGACGCGGATTTCGGACTGCGAAATCTGGATTTGCTGCTTGGCCTCGAAAACCGGATCGTCTACACCGCTCAGGAAGTTCTGGCTGAAACCTGCCGGCTGGAACAGGCCTTGGTCAAACACAAGCAGGAACCAAATCTGTCCCTGCTTCCGGCGGGGAACCCGCGCATGCTGGAGTGGCTTACTCCCAAAGACATGCAAGCCATTGTTGCCTTGTTGGAGGAGCGGTTTGATTACGTCCTGATCGATTGCCCAGCCGGCATCGAGGACGGATTCAAGAACGCGGCGGCGGCTGCACGGGAAGCCCTGGTGATCACCACACCGGAGGTGGCTGCCGTTCGTGATGCGGACCGGGTGATCGGGTTGCTCAATACCCAGGGCGTCTCTCCAGTCCAGCTCGTGTTGAACCGCGTTCGCCCAAAAATGATGTCGTCCCAGGAGATGCTTTCGGTGGACGACGTCACCGACATCCTGGCTTTGCCGCTGCTGGGGCTGGTTTTTGAAGACGAACAGGTCATCGTGAGCACGAACCGCGGTGAACCCCTGACCCTGAGCGACGGAGGCTCACCGGCAGCCCGTGCCTACGGCAACATCGCCGGACGCCTCCAAGGAGAAGATATTCCGCTCATGGATCCCGCAAAGATCCGTCGAGGACTGCGCGCCAAGATGCGCGAACTGATGCAAACAAAGATTTTTTAAACCGATGACCCTTCAAGATCTGATCGACAAATTGCTTGGTCGTCAGACGGCCAGTGCCGATACAGCCCGCCAACGCCTTCAGCTGGTACTGGCTCATGACCGCAGCGACCTCAATCCAGAGCTACTGGAACAGATGCGAAGGGAAATCCTCGAGGTGGTTTCTCGGTACGTGGAAATCGACCTTTCCGAAACAGATGTGAGCTTGGAAACCGAGGACCGGGTCACCGCCCTAGTGGCCAACTTGCCGATTCGGCGCACCCTCTGATCAATCAGCTTGCTCCAGGTGGAATCCTTCCTGCAGAGACAAGAATTGAATGTCCAGAAACGCTCGGCTCACCGCCTCCGAGCATCGTGTCGCCTCCCTTCTGCTGGAAGGATTGAGCAACAGGGCCATCGCGAAGAGGCTTGTTGTGAGTCATCGCACCGTTGAGTGCCACATCAGCAGAGCGCTGCTCAAAACCGGTTGCAACAACCGTCTGGAACTGGCCCTGTGGATGCTTACGATGGAATCACTGCCGGCTTAGCTCAGTGGTAGAGCAGCGCTTTTGTAAAGCGAAGGTCATCGGTTCAAATCCGTTAGCCGGCTTCCAACCGTTACCGATCCTCCTGTCCTGCAGGTCGGCCGGCCACTAACCAGATCAGTCCGCCGAAGACGATCCAGCCGATGCCGCTCAAATTCAGCAGGGGTACGGCAATGGCCTCCAACGGTTCAAAGACCCAGTGAAGAAGGGTCATGAAAGCCGTGACCAGAACCAACAATGTGATCAATCCGGTGTCTGCAGCTCCAAAGGAATGACAGCACCGCGACGCAGCAGTTGCCACTGGCCCGGCCCCCGCCAGGCCATCACGGTGCTGGCCTGACCGGAGTGTTGTGGCCAAGGCTGAGGACCCAGCAGCGGTAGGTCTGGGAAATAAGAGGAGGCTGCCATTGCTGTCATGGCAGACGGTTCCCCGGATGGATTGGCACTGCTGGTGGCCAGGGGACCGGTTCGATCCAGCAGCAACCGCGTCAACTCGCAGTCCGGAATCCTCACGCCAAGGCTGCTCCCCCCAGGATTAAGAGCATCCTGCACCTGTCCCTGGGCCGGGAGCACCAAGGTGAGGGCTCCAGGCCAGAACTTCTCGGCAAGCCTTTGGGCATCGTCGTGGCAATCCACGCAGACCTGGTTCAGGAGAGCATCCGTTGAGGCCCCCATGAGGATCAGGGGTTTATCCGCAGGCCGGCGCTTCAATCTCCAGATGCTCGATGCCCAGACAGGAGCGACCGCCAGACCGACGACGGTGTCGGTGGGGATTACAGCAACGCCACCATCCATCAGATGGGGTGCCAGGTGTTCCGGATTGAGAACGGTTGGAGTGTCTCGCGTCATGTGCTTCCTGCTCCTGGACGACCGGCGATGGCAAAACGCAGCACACCCTGCAGATCAGGAACAGCCTCCCGCTCCACAAGACCGGCTTGCTCCATAAGTTCAAGGACTGCTGCACTCTGGTCGTGATGGTGCTCCAGCAACAACTGTCCTCCAGGCGACAGGGCCGAACCCGCATGCGCCAGCACCCGACGGATGGCATCCAGACCATCCTCTCCACCCGCCAAGGCCAGGTGTGGTTCATGGTCTCGAACCACTGGATGGAGTCCGGCAACGAGACCTGAAGGTATGTAAGGAGGGTTGGTGAGCACCAGATCAAACTGACCCCACCAAGCCTTGAGCGGTTCCCACCAACTGCCGCAGTGAAGTCGGCAGTGATTTAGCGGCACGCATCGCTGCAGATTGCGCTTAGCCAAAGACAGTGCAGCAGAGCTGAGATCGACGGCATGGCCGTCGGCCTCGGGCCATTCACACGACAGCACAACCGCCAGGGCTCCGGAACCAGTGCCCAGATCAGCCCAACGCCGTATCGGTGTTCGTCCGATTCGCTGCACCGCCAAATCCAACAGTAATTCAGTTTCCTGTCGAGGGATCAGCGCTGCTGGTGAGACCTCCAGCTCCACATCACGCCAAGGGCAGCGCCCAACAATGTGCTGGAGCGGGATGGTTTCATCGAGGTGTTGACTCCATTGCTCTTCCAGAATCCTCAACGAACAGTCGGGTTGAACCTTGCGATCTGGGTCGATGCGCAACTGCTGCAAGAACGACCAGGAGATTCCACCGGACAGATCCAGCAACCAGTCGAGATCAACGGCCCTCCCTCCGCGTGAGAGCTGCTGACGGCGCCAATCCAGCAATGAGGCTCCGGTCAGAGCCTGGTCATCCTTCACCGCTGTGAGGGTTTCCAGAGGAATCCAGACTCACACACCACTCGGCCAGACAGTTCCAGCGAAACGAGATCCGATAGAAGGCCTGGAGCCGGTCGGTTCAGAGTGGCGACGAGCTCGTCAAGATTGGCGCCCTCCCCCAGAGCCTTCAGCAAGCCTGTGTTGTTGCAATCAACTTCATTGAGCTGCTGTGGCCCGCAGCCCAGCTGATCGATCAGATCCTCAGGGGTCAGGAGCGCAGCCGCCTGATCCTGAAGCAGACGATTGCTGCCGCGGGCCGACCACCGCGCAGCATCTGCCGGGATCGCCCAGACCGGGCAATTCAGGGTGGAAGCCAGCCTTGCTGAGATCAACGCTCCACTGCGCTCCGGACACTCCACGACCACCAGCGCCGAAGCCATGGCCACCAGCAACCGGTTTCTTGCAGCGAAATGGCCAGGCTGAACGCGCTGATCTGGCCTGAGCTCAGTGAGCAACAACCCCTGAGTACCCACCGACTCCTGAAGAGCGATGTGGTGGCTTGGATAGGTGCGGCACAAGGGAGTACCCAGAACAGCGACGGGAGAACCTCCGGCCGATAGACAGCCACGATGCACAGCGGCATCAATCCCTTCGGCCAGGCCACTCAACACCGGCCAGCCAGCCTCGGCCAGCGACCGGCCCAATTGTTCAGCCATTTGCAGGCCATGGCTGGATGCCGCACGCGTGCCAACGACCGCGATGGCTTGCCGCTTCGCCAGAGAGGGCAAGAGGCCATCGTCTCCTTTCCGATGCAGAACCACTGGAGGTCGCTCCAGCCGATTCAGGCTGGTCGGCCAAAGGGCGTCCATCGGCAACAACACATCAACCGGCACCGTCAGATCTGGGGATCGTCCCAAGCTGGACCGGTAGCGATCAAGCGACGCCAACACCGAATCGGGCCAGCCCAGCGTTCGCTGCAGGCGCGGTCCAGGCCAGTTCCATAGCTCGTCCAAACCGGAATCTTGCTCGATCGACACGGCACGCAGAGCCGCCATACGAGCAGCCCCAAGCCCCGGACATCCGCTCCAAAGCCACCACCAACAACGCATCACAGCGCAAGTAGTACATATGAACCATTGTACTGATCGCTAGCCCCGCGGACCACGCCGCAGCGCCTGCATCACCTCAGCCAGGGCTGGCGGCTCCTTCCTCAACACACGGCCTTCCCGTAAAAAGACCAGATCCACCTCGGCCTCAGCCATCACCTGGCGCTTGACCAGGAGGGAGCAGTGCCAGGGCCAGCGCACTCCGGAGGGTGGCAGGCATCGACTCTCAAGCGTCACGCAGTCGCCATGGCGCAGGGCTCGTCGGTACTGAAGCCGAAGCGACACCACGGGCATCTCCATCCCCATCCCCGTCATCACGGAGTAGTCGAGACCAGCTGATGCCAGTGCCTCAACTCGCGCCTCCTCCAGCCAGGCCACATAGGCGCCATGCCACATCACACCGGCATGATCCGTGTGCTGCGGCAAAACCCTCTTTTCAAGTCGCCATGGTTGGGTCGTAACGCTGTTCGGCAGCTTTCCATTCATTTGAAATCTTCCCCATAGGCTTCTTGGAAGACTGCCCTATTCCAGTGTTCCGAAATCTGCTGATCGCCGACTCCGGCAAGGGACATGTGGAAGAAATGGTTCGGATGCTTCAGGACATCCCGAGCCTGAAAGCCGCTGGAGTGAGCTTGTTGCATGTGGTGCCTGAGCAGATGCAGGCGGGCGCTGATGACCACCGCGCTGAAGCTGAATACCTGATCCAAAGTGCAATCACGCGGATGGGTCTGGACCCCAATCGCGTCAAATCAATCGTGCGCGAAGGGGATACAAAGCAGACCGTCTTGAAAGTTGCCGAAGAGGAGAACAGCGACCTGATCGTGATGGGATCTCGCGGGCTGGGCAGACTTCAATCGATTCTGGCCAACAGCACCAGTCAGTACGTTTTCCAGCTATCAACGCGACCGATGCTGCTGGTCCGTGACGACCTGTATGTCCGCCGTGTGAATCGCGTCATGGTCACCATCGACGGCACTGGCGTGGGTGAAGACGCCCTTCGCACAGCCTGCGAGATGGTGCGGGAGATTCCCGACGGAGTCCTCACGGGAGTCCATGTTGTGGCACAGGCAACGTCCCCTTCTCGAGGCGGGAAAAGCAAAGCCGATCAACTTCTTGATGCCGCCGCTCAGAAAGCACGTTCTTACGGGATTGAGTTCAAACCCCTCACCGTCCAAGGCAAGGACATTGGCCGATCGGTCTGCAGAGCTGCTGACGAATGCAACGCAGATCTGCTTGTCATTGCCTCCCAGGATCGACGCCCCCTTGTAGCCCGAGGCCTGGTCGATCTGGACAAACTTCTGGGTGGATCAGTCAGCGATTACATTCGCGTCCATGCACCGGCTCCGGTTCTGCTGGTTCGAGAACCAGAGCGCAACTGAAGTTCAGGCGTTGTCTGTCGTGCCGATGTAAAGCACGATCAGGAAGATCGCCGGCACCAGGATGAACAGCAAGCTGGCGACGAATCCGAGATCGTTGGTTTCCATGGCCACAGAAAGGGTCCCGGCGAACGTATCACCGGGAGTCCATCGATCTCACACGAGTGTCAGTCCTCTTCATCGGCCTTTGCAGTGATCGCTTCCGACATCCCATCAAGTTCCGCATCCGACTCTTCCATTCCGGGGGGAGTGGGCCATGCGATCGGTCCATCCGGAAGGGGAGCTTGACGGGCAGCCTGCAGTCGTTGTTCGGCCTCAGGCAAACGCACCTGCGGGCGGGTCAGCACCAGAGCAGATCGTTCCACCAGGGCCTGGCACGCCAGCCTCCAATCATCGGGCCGACGACGCAATTTGCTTTCCTCGACTGCGGTTCGAGCCGTCAAAGCCTCACGCCCAGATTCGTCGACAACCGAAACAAAACACGTGCTGCACTGACCACAGCCTCCACAGTTCCCGAGCTGGCCTTTGAGGCCATAAAGCTGAATTCCTTCCCGGACGGCAATGTCCCGCAGGTTCTCACCTGGGAAGCACTCCACATCTCGGCCTTCGCGAACGAAACGGATGACCGGCATGGAAGGAACGCCAAAAGAGCGCCAACCCTATGAGAGAAAGCGTTGCAATTTGTGAATACCGATTAGGGCAAAATTCTGTCACCGCACGTTTCAGCTGATAGAGCTTCAGCCGTTATCAGAGTTGAAGCCTCTACGATCAGCAACGTCTGACTGCGCCCGAGCGCGGTCCTGTCCCCCGAACCTGACCCATGGGATTGCCCTGGTATCGGGTGCACACCGTTGTCATCAATGACCCGGGACGCCTTCTGGCAGTGCACCTCATGCATACAGCCCTAGTTGCCGGCTGGGCCGGCTCCATGGCTTTGTACGAGCTCGCCATCTTCGACCCGTCCGATCCTGTCCTGAACCCCATGTGGCGTCAGGGCATGTTCGTGATGCCTTTCATGTCCCGCCTGGGGGTGACTGGCAGCTGGGGTGGCTGGAGCATTACTGGAGAAACAGGTGTCGACCCCGGCTTCTGGAGCTTCGAGGGCGTTGCTGCCGCTCACATCATTTTTTCAGGCCTGCTGATGCTGGCCGCCATCTGGCACTGGACTTTCTGGGATCTTGAGATCTGGCAAGACCCCCGCACCGGTGAACCCGCACTGGACCTGCCAAAGATCTTCGGCATTCACCTCCTGCTCGCAGGCCTGGGTTGCTTCGGCTTTGGCGCCTTCCACCTAACGGGTGTGTTTGGTCCTGGAATGTGGATCTCTGACCCCTACGGAGTTACTGGCCATCTGGAGGCAGTTCAACCCTCATGGGGGCCAGAGGGTTTCAACCCTTTCAACCCGGGTGGCATCGTTGCGCACCACATTGCAGCTGGCATCGTCGGCATCATTGCCGGAATCTTCCACATCACTACGCGTCCACCGGAGCGCCTCTACAAGGCTCTGCGGATGGGCAACATTGAAACCGTTCTTGCTAGTGCGATTGCAGCTGTGTTCTTCGCAGCATTCATCGTTGCTGGAACGATGTGGTACGGCTCCGCCGCTACTCCTGTTGAGTTGTTTGGACCCACTCGCTATCAGTGGGATCAGAGTTACTTCAAGACTGAAATCAATCGTCGTGTCCAGACTGCGATGGACGATGGCCTCAGTCGCCAGGACGCCTATGCGGCCATTCCAGAGAAACTTGCTTTCTACGATTACGTCGGCAACAGCCCTGCCAAAGGCGGCCTATTCCGTGTAGGCCCAATGGTGAATGGTGATGGTCTCGCAACGTCCTGGGTGGGTCACGTTGTTTTCACCGATAAGGAAGGTCGTGAACTTCAGGTTCGTCGACTGCCCAACTTCTTCGAGAATTTCCCTGTCGTCCTCGAGGACGAGCAAGGCATCGTCCGTGCTGACATTCCTTTCCGTCGGGCTGAAGCCAAGTATTCATTCGAGCAGGTGGGTGTCACAGCCCAGGTGTTCGGAGGTGCTCTCGATGGTCAGAGCTTCACGGAACCAG
>QCTY01000040.1:0-13764 GCA_003208975.1 Synechococcus sp. AG-676-F02 | reverse complement strand
CCAGCCTCCAAAGCCGCGGGGAACGGTGCGAACTTCCTTGATCTGGGAATAAGCCACCTGTGTCTTGTCTTTTCCCCTCCAGCCACCGGTCACCGAAATTCGACGACTGGTGATCTTGAAACGCAGCCAGAGAGCCCGCACAGCAGCGCCAATGGCGAAAGGAATTCCGATCAGCGTTAGGCCGAGGAGAAGATTGAAGATCAAATCACCTTTGGCCGGACCTCCCTCGTAGTGGATGTCCTCTTGGATAGTGGTCATGTCCCCAACCCGGCTGAACTGAGAAGACTGTCGCATTCTTCGAGCAACTGCGACGGTTCGGCAGCGGAAGCCTCCGGACGGAGGCTGATCAGCACCCACCACTCGGAGAGATCACGGCGATGTTCCAAGCGCTGGCGCAGGTGTTCGTGGAACATTCGCCTCAGTTTGTTTCTGCGGACCGATCGCTTGCTCACCTTGTTGCTGATCACCAAGGCGCATCGACAGGTCTTGGGCGGTTGTCGGCGCAGTTCAGGACGCAGGTAACGGGATTCCTTCTGCATCACCCGGAGCACCATCCAGACACCGTGGTGGCGGCATCCGATGCGGTGCAATCTGTTGAAGCATCGATGCCCCCGGAGTCGCATGGAGGGCGGCAATGCCATCAATGGAGGTGGTTTCGTCTACGACGTGTGTTTGAAATCAGGCGGCAAGCCGTGAGCGCCCACGCTTGCGTCGCGTACGGATGACCCGACGTCCGGTGTGGGAACGCATGCGGACACGAAAACCTGATACTCGCCTGCGCTTGCGGTTGGTTCCTCCGAGTGTGCGCTTCGTCATAAGAGGTTTTTGGCTTCCGGCCGATCAGAACTGACAAATTTATCAGTCAGTCCACATCGATCAACCAGCTGCCGACGTATGCCGACAGGGGAACATCTCCGGGGGCCTGCATCAAGGCGTTGAGCTGATACATGCGCTGTCCTTGGGGATTGAACAATTTCACTCTCAGGCCGTAGTCCCCCTCAACGGACACAGGGGAATCGGGAAAGACTTCAATAGCCGTCTGGTCATCATTGATTTCAACGGTGGCAGGCACCTCTTCAAGGCAACGGGTCCGGCTTGTCATTCCACCGGTTTTGGTCCGGCAGAGGCTGATGCGCTCGGGACGGAGCTTGGCGTCGAAGTAGTCCGGAACGGTCACCGTCAATTTGATGAAGGCTGTTTTGCGATCTTTCGCACGGAGGAGCAGGAACCACTCGGAGCGATCGTTTTCGGTCGCTGAGGTCTGGTAGTAGTACAGCTTGCGGTAGTCGCGGTCCGTGTCCCAGCGGAACTCCATCAATCCAGGCGTGCTTTGAGCGTGAGCAGAAGGTGGGTTCAACAGGCCACCACCCACACCGATTGCTGCGATCGCGGCGGCACCGACCAAGCGGCGTAGAACAGCTGCTGGAGACATGTTGCTGATCACTTTTGAAAGGATTCTCCGGAGTCCCAGGGCTGGGAGCGCTCCTTCTGGGCCGGCGCTGTAGCTGTCAGTTATGACCAGATCGGTCTGGACGCAGCCGGCTGGCTTCACCCAGATAGGGATGGTGGGGTGCCGAGCCTTCCGGTAGCCAGGCATGGGCGAGCACGCGAATACAGCGAGGCAGATCCCCCTGGACGGCCATTTGCTGACAATCCAGGAGGGCAATCCCATCCCAGCCGCTGCGCTGACGGGCCTCTGCGGCGGGAAAGCAGGCATCGAGATCAGCGGTGACCGAGAAGGTCACCGAAATGATTCGCGCATGTGCGAGGTCATTGCCAGTGACCAGGGCATCCATGAGTTCCCTTACAGAGGAGCGAATGGCCTCGCACGTGTTTGCCGAGCAGGTGGTGGCACCCCGGATGCCGACGAGGCGAAGACCTGCGTTCATGGGCGGTACAGCCACAGCAGCTGGCCGCTGCCCATCAGCTCAAGGCTGAGGCGCTGTTGCAGCTGTTCCATCAGGGCGCTGCCCGGCAGGAGGCTCATCAACTTTTTCTTGGGGCGCCCCAGCGTGACCGGCCGGACGGCATCCTCATCGAGGTCAGCCAGCCGTGCCGCCAGCCGACGGGCGTGATCCTCGTCCCCCAGTTCATCCACCACGCCAAGCTTCTGGGCCTGTTCGCCACTGAAAACGCGGCCATCGGCAAAAGTTCGCACGGTGTCTTCGCTGAGCTTTCGACCCTCGGCAACAACATTCACGAACTGTCCGTAGCTGCTGTCGATCAGGTCCTGCAGAAGAGCCCTTTCGTCGCTGCTGAGGGGACGGTCCGGAGAAAGAATGTCTTTGTAGGCACCGCTCTTCACGGTGTCGAAGCGAATGCCGATCTTTTCAAACACCTTCGAAAGGTCGTTACCGCGAAGAATCACACCGATGGAACCAGTGATCGTTCCTGGATTGGCAACAATTGATTCAGCAGCCACTCCGATGTAAACACCGCCGGATGCCGAGATGTTGCCGAAGCTGGCCACCACCCGACAGCCCTTCTCGCGGAGACGAAGCAGGGCGGCATGGATTTCCTGACTGTCGCCAACGGTGCCCCCAGGGCTGTCGATCCGCAGCAGCAGCGCCGGGAATTCCCGCTCCGCCACCTCCTTCAGAGCCTTGAGCACGCGTTGACGGGTACCGCCATTGATCGGGCCTTCCACCACGATCCGTGCCATCCGCCGGCGTGATTTGCGGCGCCAGGGCCAGATCATCTTGCGCAACTGCAAACTCATAGATCTTAAAAAGGCTGTCTCCCCCTTCCGCCATGCCTCCGCTCCGCCTCTGGCTGCTGATGGTTCTTCCCTTCGTGCTCTGGGGAACCGCCATGACCGCCATGGCTCCCTTGTTGAGCAGTGGCGGGTCATGGCTGGTGGCGGCGTTGCGGTTGCTTCCAGCTGGCGTCGTGTTGATCATCTGGTCGCTGGTGACCGGCCGTTCATGGCGCATTGACGGCCGCGATCTGGGCTGGTTCCTCCTGTTCACGCTGGTGGATGCCTGTTTGTTCCAGGCTTTGCTCGCCCGTGGACTTGAAGGCACAGGCGCTGGCCTCGGCTCAGTGCTCATCGACTCTCAGCCGCTGCTGGTAGCCCTCCTGGCCCGAATTCTGTTCGCTGATTCCATCAACCCTGTGGGATGGCTTGGACTGGCTCTGGGGCTCGCCGGAATTCTCTGCCTCGGCGTTCCGGCTGATCTCCTGGGCCACTGGTGGCTGTTGCTTGATCCTCCCCAGATCCGCCAGTTGCGTCAACCAGGGGAGGGCTGGATGTTGATGGCGGCTTTGGCCATGGCGGTCGGCACAGTGCTGATTCGTTATGCCTCTCGTCACAGCGATCCCGTTGCGGTCACTGCCTGGCACATGCTTCTAGGCGGGGCTCCTCTCCTTTTGATTGCCGAGTGGCAGAGCGGCTGGATCGCACCGGCATGGACAGCCCTGGACTGGGCCAGGATGGGTTTCGCCAGCCTCTTCGGCAGCGCTCTGGCCTATGGATTGTTCTTCTGGTTCGCTAACCGGAGAGATCTCACATCCTTCAGCAGCCTTGGTTTCCTCACACCTGTCTTCGCTCTGGCTACCGGGGGATGGTTGCTCGGCGAGCGCCTGGATTGGCTCCAATGGGTGGGGGTGTTGATGGTGCTGTTATCCGTGATCTGCGTGAGCCAACGCAAACGCCTTTGGGAGCCTCAGCCACTTCAGCAGCCGTTGGGATGACCTCATCTCAGTTGAATCTGGTGCTGGTCAGCACGCCCATCGGTGCCCTCGGCAGTGGCCGCGGCGGTGGAGTTGAGTTGACGCTCAGCTCACTTTTGCGTGGTCTGACGGAACGTGGTCATCGGTTGCGACTTGTGGCGGCTCAAGGGTCTCAGTTACCCAGAGGATGCGAATCGGTTCAGCTGATTACCGCTGAGGGAAACGATCAACCCAGTTGGCAACATGCCGCTGCTGATGAGGCAATGCTGATTCCCCGCAACGGCCTGATGCCGGCGATGTGGAACCGGGCACTGCAGGAAGCCGATGGTGCGGATGCGGTTCTCAACTTTGGCTACGACTGGCTTCCTTTATGGATCACTCCGCATGTGCGTCCCCCTCTGTTTCATCTGATCTCAATGGGATCAGTTGCTGCGGTGATGGGAGAGGCGGTGGAAGCTCTTGCGGGTTGGGACCAACGTCGGCTGGCCTTTCACACCAGCCGTCAGGCAGCGGATTTCAATCTTCCCAATGCTCCGCGTGTGGTCGGTAACGGTTTCGATCTTTCCGGTTATGAGGTGTGTCTGGATGGGGCTGGGCCTTTGGGCTGGGCTGGCCGCATTGCGCCGGAAAAAGGTCTCGAAGATGCAGCAGCTGCCGCTGCTGCCCTGGGGGAACGCCTTCTGGTTTGGGGGCTTCGTGAAGACGAGCACTACGCGTTGAGTGTGGAGGCTTCCGTGCCACCAGGAACCCTGGATTGGCGAGGGTTTCTGCCGACCAGAGCTTTGCAGGCTGAACTGGGTCGCTGCCGCGCCCTGATCAACACACCGAAATGGAATGAGGCCTACGGCAATGTGGTTGTTGAGGCCTTGGCCTGTGGTGTTCCCGTGGTGGCCTATGACCGCGGTGGCCCGGGCGAGCTGATCTGCTCAGGCACCACAGGATTTCTGGTGGAACCAGATGATGTGGCGGCTCTCACGCAGGCGTTGCGCGATGTGACGGTCATTGACCGGAGCGCCTGCCGGGCATGGGTGGAGCAGAACGCTGATCAAGCCGTGTTCGCCCGGCGCGTTGAAACGTGGATTTCAGAGGGTCTGACGCCACTCGCCTGATCCAGGGATGCCAGTATCGCCAACACATCCGGCGGTGCTGCGGTGGTGGAGATGGTGAAGCGGCAGCGGCTCTGGGTTCTGGCTGTTGTGTTCTGCTGCGGAGTCATGATCGCCTTGTGGCAGCTCGGCACGACCGGGTTGGTTGATGAGACCCCACCGCTGTTTGCGGCGGCAGGGCGAGCTATGGCAGACACCGGGGATTGGCTCACCCCCCGAGTCAATGGCCTGCCCCGATACGACAAACCCCCTCTCGTGTATTGGTTGATGGCTGTTGGCTACAGCCTTCCTGGCCAGACCGTTTGGGATCCCCTGGGCAGCTGGGCGGCTCGCTTGCCATCGGCTCTGGCCAGCATTGCAGTGATGCTCGGCCTGGCCGACACCCTGTTGCGATGGCCGCAGTCGACCTGTCGTCGCCCTGTCGCCTCAGCGCTCATCACGGCGTTGGCCTTTGGGTTGTCGCCCCTGGTGATTATCTGGAGCAGAACCGCTGTCAGTGATGCGCTGCTGTGCGGTCTGCTCGCCATCAGTCTCCTGCTGCAATGGCGGCGTTTCGCGGATCCAGCTGGGCAGGGCTGGTGGCAGGCCTGGGTCGTCCTGGGATTGGCCGTTCTGGCAAAGGGACCGGTTGCCGTGGTGCTCAGTGGCCTCACGCTTCTCTTGTTCGCTGGACTGCGCCGCGACATCGCCATGGCCTGGAGCCGCCTGAGGCCGCTGCCCGGTCTGGTGATCACGGCTGGAGTCAGCCTGCCCTGGTATGCCCTTGAGCTGCTGGTGGAGGGTCAGCCCTTCTGGGACAGCTTTTTCGGTTATCACAACCTCCAACGCTTCACCAGCGTTGTGAACGACCACCTGCAGCCCTGGTGGTATTTCGGGCCGGTGATGTTGGTGGCGGCTATGCCGCTCACACCACTGTTGTTGCTCGGCCTGGCACGCCTGCCACGCGAGCGGCGCCTTCCTCCCGAGCAGTCTCTGCATCAGTTCGCCGGCTCCTGGTTGCTGGCGGTTCTGCTGCTGTTCACCACCGCGGCCACCAAGTTGCCCAGCTACTGGCTTCCTGCAACGCCGGCGGCAGCGTTGTTGATCGGCTTTGCCCTCAATCGCCGCGACCGTTGGTTGAATCTGGCCTGGATAGGCACGGTTGTTTTGGTGAGCCTGCTCGCTGCAGGTTTCTGGGGTTCTGAGTTCTGGGTTCGTCTGATCAGTGATCCGGAGATGCCCTCCCTTGCAGACGACCTCTTGGCAAGCGGCCTTTTGGTGCGCGGAGCGTTCTGGTTCACCGTCGCAGCACTCGTTGCGGTGTTTCTCTGGACGCGACAAGCGGCCACCCGTGCGCTGGCACTGCAGCTGCCGTTGCTGCTTCTCCATGTCACAACACTGATTCCCATCGCAGGCCTGGCTGATCAGCTTCGGCAGCAACCGGTCCGACAGGCCGCCGCCAACATGCTCGAGCAACAGCTCCCACTGGAACCTCTGGCGATGGTCGGCAGGATGAAACCGTCCCTCCATTTCCAAACCCGACAGGTGGTCCTGTTCGAAGGCCGATCCTCAGGAGCTCTGGTGAATCTGGCGGATCGTCTGGCCCATGAGCGAAGGCGGGGGTGGCAGGGACAACCCCTCTCATCCTCAGAGGCTTCCTCCACCGTGCTCATGGTGATTGATACCCGGACGTCGCAACGCCCTCACTGGCGGAGCCTGCAGCAGGAGGAACTCAGTCGTTTCGGCATCTACAACGTCTGGCGGGTGGATCGGATGCGTCTTGAGCAGCGTGCCGCGGAGCTGAAGCGTTCTGGAGTTCGGGCCGATTGGCTGGAGCCGCGTCCGGAGCGCTTTTGATTCAGGTTTCGGTGAAGCTGCTGCGATGGCAGAAGCCGCAGCAACTCCAGAGGTCCATTTCGCCGTTGGGTGCAGGGCGGCCACAGCGAGGGCACAGTCCCATGCCATGCACATCGGCACGGCTGGGGTGACGAGCCCAGATGGTCGCTTCCTGAGCGTCTGAGCGGGCCTGAAGGCTGTGATGCTGCTGAATGCGCAGATCGCGTACGGCATGACCTGCCTGCCGCAGTGCGCTCAGCAACTGTGGCTTGGTGTACAGCAGGGCCTGTCGCCATTGCGGATGTTGGGCGCCCACCGTCAGGATCCCGCGTTCGAGGGATAACGGACGGCAATGGGGTGACAACCGCTCGCCCGCGATGGTTGGCCAGTCCTGCCACAGGCCGGCCAGGTTGCCGTCACGATCCCAGGCCTGACGCAGATGGTCGAGGCAGGCACTCAGCGCTGAGGCTGGGGGAGGTGGTGCAGGTTGTAGCAGTTCGACGCCGCGAAGACGGCGCCGTTGCCCGTCCGGTGCAATGGCCATATTCCGAGATTAAGGCTGTGCTTCCGGTAGGTCTCGCTAATCTCCAACTGGATTTCAGGACTCCTGGATGGGTTTCTTCGATCGTCTGGGCCGTCTGGTGCGGGCCAATGCCAATGCCGCGGTCAGCAGCATGGAGGATCCCGTCAAGATCCTGGATCAATCCGTTGCCGACATGCAGGCGGATCTGGTCAAGTTGCGGCAGGCGGTCGCTCTGGCCATCGCAAGCCAGAAACGCCTGCGCAGTCAGGCTGATCAGGCGCAAACTCAAGCTAAAACCTGGTACGAGCGGGCCGAGCTCGCTTTGAAGAAGGGGGAGGAGGATCTCGCCCGTGAAGCGCTGAGTCGGCGCAAGACGTTTCAGGAGACCGCCACCTCCCTTCAGGGTCAGGTTCAATCTCAGGACGGCCAGGTGGAGTCCCTGAAAAAGAGTCTTGTGGCCCTGGAAGGCAAGATCGCTGAGGCCAAGACGAAAAAAGACATGCTCAAGGCCCGTGCTCAGGCAGCGCAGGCCCAGCAACAGCTTCAAAGCGCCGTCGGCAGCATCGGGACGGATTCGGCCATGGCGGCCTTCGAACGGATGGAAGAAAAGGTCGAGGCAATGGAAGCCACTGGCCAGGCCGCGGCCGAACTTGCCGGTTCCGATCTTGAAAGTCAGTTTGCTGCTCTTGAGAGTGGGAATGATGTCGACGATGAACTGGCAGCTCTGCGCAACCAGCTCGCGGCAGGTCCAGAAGCGGTGGCGCTCCCCTCTGGAGAGGGAAAGGTTGCCGATGTTCAGCCGGTCAAAGTGGAAGAGGTCGATGCGGATCTGGAGGAACTGAAGCGTTCCATCGACAAGCTCTGATGGTGGGTATCGGTTGACGTCCTTCCCAGAGCGAATGAGGCTTTCGAAGCGTCTGGCGGCACTGGGTAACGGGGTTTTTTCCCGTACCGATCGCTCCAAGCTGGCCTATCAGCAGGGAAGTGGCGATCAGCCGCTGATTGACCTGTCACTGGGCTCCTCGGATCTCCGACCCCCCGCAGAGGTTCTCAAATCCATGGCTGTCGCCATCGATGAACCGTCCAGTTCCGCTTACTGCCTTGAGGCCGGCACAGCACCCTTCAGACGCGCCGTCGCCGATTGGTGTCAGCAACGCTTTGGCGTTTCAGTGGATCCGGATCGGCACGTGCAGTTGCTTGTGGGATCCCAGGAGGGAACGGCCCATCTGCCCCTGGCGGTGCTGGATCCAGGGGATCCCGCTCTGCATCTCGACCCCTGCTACCCCTCCCACAGCGGTGGACTCCATCTGGCCGGCGCCTCGCTGCTCAGCCTTCCGTTGCGGTCTGACCGGAATTGGCAGCCGGATTTCGAGGCACTCTCGTCTGGAACCTGGGACCAGCTCAAGCTTTTCGTTTTCGGCTATCCCCATAACCCGACGGCCCGGGTGGGGTCCCAGGAGCTGCTCGATTCGGTAATGGATCGCGGCGTCCGGCACGGGCTGGTGATTGCCCATGACAATCCCTACGTTGATCTTGCTCTGGAGAAAGAGGCCCCGGTGCTGCTGCGCAGCCCTGGTTGGCGCGACTGGGGCATTGAATTTTTCTCCCTGTCCAAGGGGTGGTGCCTGGGTGGTTTCCGCCTGGCTTTTGCCGTGGGTGCCGAGCCGCTGATTCAGGCCCTTCGTCAGGTCAAGTCTGTGGTCGACTTCAACCAGTCCCTGGCGCTCCAGCAGGGAGCCATTCATGCCTTGCGCCACTGTGCCGCCTGGCCCAGGACGCTTCAACCCGTCTATCGCGAGCGTCGGGATCGGGTGCTCTCTGTTCTTCGCAGTGACGGATGGTCCATCCCAACACCCGAGATGGCTCTTTACCTCTGGCTGCCGTTGCCTGAGCGGTTGCGGCAGCAGGGGTTGAACGATGAAACCCTGGTCACCAGGATTTTGCAGAGCAGTGGGGTCGCTCTCACACCAGGATCAGGATTCGGTCCAGCCGGACGGGATTGGCTGCGCATGGCTCTCGTCCGTCCGGTCGATGAGTTGGAACGGGCCGCCCATCGTCTGCTGGATGCCCTTTGATGATCGATGCCGGGCGTCCCTGTCGCGGTGGAGCTCCGGTGCTGGCGCTTCACCGCCGGTTGTCGCCAATCAATGCCGGTTCTTGGGATTTTCGCTGGGTCCCGGTCTGCAGCAGCACGGAGATTCTGTTGAAGCAATGGCTGCTTCAGTCTCCGCTGATGTTGCGTCCGCGGGTGGTGGCAGCCCGTCAGCAGCGATGGGGTGTTGGGCAGCGGGGTCGGGTCTGGCGGGCTCCGAAAGGTGGTGTCTGGCTGAGTGCTGCCCTTCCGGTCGTCTCAGATGGTCCCAACAACACCGGTGCCGGTCTGCTGGGCCTGGCGCTTGCTCTTTCGCTGGCTGAGCGGTTGGAGCATGCAGGAGTTTCCGTGCAGATCAAATGGCCGAATGATCTCCTGGCGGGTGGGCGCAAGTTGGCTGGGCTGCTTCCTGGTCTGGTTCGGCGTGGCAAGCACCTGCGTCTGTTGCGCTGTGGTGTCGGCCTGAATGTCTGTAACGCGGTTCCCGTTGGGGCCGCTGCCGTGCGCGAGTTTCTGCCGGCGGCCAGGCCGGAACTGTGGACAGCTGAAGTTCTGCTTGCTCTGGAGGCCTGCCCCAACAAGCTCAAGGATCCTGAGAACCTGATCGCCCAGGTGCAGAAAAGGCTCTGGGCTGACCGGGTCCGTGATCCTGTCGGAGGTGGAACCTGGTACATCGATGGGCTTACATCCGCAGGCGGTCTGCGGGTCCGGCGCGGAGATGAATGCGGAGAATGGATACGGTGGCCCTGATTTGCATCGATCAATCGCTGTTTTGTTCAGCTGGCTTCCCTTCGTTTGGCTCCTGAGCGTTCCTGCCAGTCCGCTTCAACCGGATCCGCTGCAGCTGCGTGCAGCGCCTTCACCGTTGCATTTCGATCCCTCTCTGGTCCGCCTCGAGCAACAGCGAGTGATCACGCCTGAAGAGCACGTCCGCCTGCGTCAGGGTGCAGCAGCTCGACCGATCAATGTGTCCCAATGGCAGAAGGCCTGTCGGGAAGGGGCGATATCGCGTCAAGAGTGTGCCTCGGCCATTGCTTTGCGGTCCAGGCCTGTCAGCGGTGCGTCCCGTGGCCCCCTTGTCGGTCAGTCCATCGTCAGCAGTGATTTCGGGATGCGGGTTCATCCGGTGCTTGGTCGCTGGTTGATGCACAACGGCAGGGATTACGCCGCTGCCACCGGAACCCCTGTGGTGGCAGCCCTGCCCGGGACCGTGGTCCGTAGTGGCTGGATCGGCGGGTACGGCCTCACGGTTGAACTGGATCACAGCCGTCCTCGCCGCCGCACGCTCTACGCCCATCTCTCGGAGCTTGTTGTGAAGCCCGGTCAGAGGGTTCGCCAAGGGCAGCAAATCGGCAAAGTGGGCAGCACGGGAATCAGCACAGGCCCCCATCTGCACTTTGAACTGCGCCGTCCATCAGCTTCAGGTTGGCGGGCTGTCGATCCTGCCGAGCTATTGGATCGGTCCTGACTTTGAAAGCAATTCAGTCTGTGGTCTGCCGAAGGATGAAGCCCACTCCACGGACGGTGTGAATGAGAGTGGGTCGATCCTGATGCTCGATCTTCTGACGTAAGTAGCGGATATAAACGTCGAGGAGATTGTCATCACCGAAAAAGTTCTCTCCCCATACGCCTCGCATAATGTCTTGACGTTCCAGCACCCGTCCGGCACCTCGCATGAGGAAATTCAGCAGGTCATATTCTTTGACAGAAAGTTGAATCGATTGTCCGGCACGTGACACATCGCGCGTTCGGGTGTCCATGGTCAGATCAGCTACCTGGAGTCGAACATCCTCTGAATTTGTATTTCCTTTGCTCGAAAATGTTTCGGCTCGGCGATGCATGGCCCTTAGCCGAGCCATCAGTTCGTCGATGGAGAAAGGTTTCACCAGGTAGTCATCAACCCCGGCATCCAAAGCTGTTACGCGGTCATGAACATCGTCATGCCCTGTCAGCATCAGAATCGGTGTATGGACCCCACCAATTCGCATCCTCTGGCAGATGTCGATGCCGCTGAAGTCCGGAAGATTCCAGTCCAAAATGATCAAGTCTGGTGCCGGCTCACTGCGGCTACGGATCAAGCCGGAGGCGCCATCGTCGGCGATGTCGACCTCATACCCCTCCACATCCAGTTCAAGCCGCAGCAAATCCGTTAGACGTCGTTCATCGTCAACGACCAAGACACGGGGTCTGTACCCGGATTCTTGGGGCATTCCACCCGATCATCTCTACTCAATGTAAGGGCGCGGTCATTGATGGCCGTCAGTCTGTCTTCAGTGCACCAAGCAGTTGGGGCAGTCGCTCGAACAGATCCGGTTTGAGGATGTAGTCCTCGGCTCCCAGGTTGAGTGCCTGTTGACGTGTTGCCGGATCGTTGAGGGCGGTGACCACCACAACGCGATGCGACTTTTGGGATGGTGTCCGCTGCAGCTCGCGCAGACAGGCGAGGCCATCCATGCCCGGCAACATCAGATCGAGAAGGACCAGATCGGTTCTCAGGCTCGATGCGACCGCCAGGAAGTCTTCGGCTGAACTGAAACTTCTCACGCGATGCCCCTCATCTTCAATCTCCTCCGCCATCAGCTGTCGAATGAGTGGGTTGTCCTCGACGATGGTGATGAGCAGTCCTGGGTGTGGAGATTCTGAGGTCACCTCTCCCTCACCAGAGGCCGTCATCCTGTTGCTTCGCTGCGGATGCATCCATCCTGAAATCGAACGATGTTGCGGGCTCGGGCGGCGACGTCGTCTTCGTGCGTCACCATCACCAGTGTTATGCCCTGTTGGTGCAATTCATCAAACAGTTCCAGCACCTCCTCTGTGGTGCTGGAGTCGAGAGCTCCGGTTGGTTCATCCGCCAGCAGGAGGCTGGGACGATTGATGATCGCTCGAGCAATCGCCACTCGCTGCTGCTGTCCTCCGGACAGCTGATTGGGCCGGTTCTCAAGTCGCTCAGCCAGGCCGACCCGCTCCAAGGCCGCTGCGGCTCTCTCCTGTCGCTCCTCCGGCGGTACCCCGGCGTAGACCATTGGCAACATCACGTTGTCCATGGCTGTGGCATTGGGCAGGAGGTGAAATTGCTGGAACACAAACCCAAGCGAGCCGTTGCGAACATCTGCAAGGGCGTCGTCATCCAGTTTCTCAACGGCTGTGCCGTTAAGCCGATAGGTGCCAAGGCTTGGACGGTCGAGGCATCCAAGAATGTTCATCGCAGTGCTCTTCCCAGAGCCACTGGCTCCCATCACCGCCAGATAATCTCCGCGGCTCACCGTTAGATCCAGCTGGTCGAGAGCTTTGACACGCAGATCTCCCTGCCCGTAGATCTTGCTGACCCCGATCAGCTCAGCAACCGGGGTACTCGTAGCTTCAGCCAAGGCCACGCTGCGAGGCTGCTGCAATCGCTTCCTGAAGCAGAGGGCTGGTGTTGACCGCAGTGTTGGCCCACTGGAACAGTGGATTGGAAAGAATGCCTCCGACAGCTGTCACAGCAACACACCCGATCAGAGCGACCCTCAGAGGTTGCATACCCATCAGAGACCAGCGCACCTCGGGGTAAGCCTTGACGATGTCGGATGCTTCCTGCGGTTCCTTCACCACCATCATTTTGATCACAGAGATGTAGTAGTAAATCGAGACCACTGAGGTGATCAAACCCACGATCACCAAGAGGTACTGCTGATCGGCCCATCCTGCGAAGAAGAGATAGATCTTGCCGAAAAAGCCCAGCATCGGAGGAATTCCTCCAAGGGACAGCAGGCAGAGGCTGAGCCCGAGAGTGATCAGGGGATCTTTCTGATACAGCCCGGCATAGTCGGAAATTCGATCACTGCCGGTGCGAATCGAGAACAGGATGATGCAGGCAAAGGCTCCCAAATTCATGAAGAGGTAGGCCGCCATGTACAGGACCATGGCTGCAAAGCCGTCCTCGGTGCCGCAGACCAATCCGATCATCACGAAACCGGCCTGACCGATAGAGCTGTAAGCCAGCATCCGTTTCATCGATGTTTGGGCCAGAGCCACCACATTCCCGAGGGTCATGCTCAACACCGCGAGAACGGTGAAAAGAAGCTTCCACTGGCCATCGAAGGCACCGAAGCAACCCACCAGAATTCGCAGGGCGAGTGCAAAACCTGCGGCTTTCGAACCCACCGAAAGGAAGGCAACAACCGGCGTTGGAGATCCTTCGTAAACGTCAGGAGTCCACTGGTGAAAGGGGACCGCTGCAATCTTGAAGGCCACGGTTGCCAGCACGAACACCAGTGCCAAAGCCGCGATTGGGGTTGTGCTGGTCTGTAATGAGACTCCGATGGTCTCCAGGCTGGTGCTTCCACTCAAGCCGTAGAGCAGGGACGCTCCGTACAGAAAGACGGCTGCAGCTGCTGAACCAACGAGCAGATACTTCAGAGCTGCTTCGGAGCTTCGGGCGTCGCGCTTCATGTAGCCCGACAGCAAATAGCTCGCCACCGAGAGTGTTTCCAGCGAAATGAACACGCTCACGAGGTCTGTGGCGCCGCAAAGCAACATGGCGCCAAGGGTTGCAGCCAAAAGGATGGCTGCGTATT
>QCTY01000039.1:0-13806 GCA_003208975.1 Synechococcus sp. AG-676-F02 | reverse complement strand
AACAGCAGCTGGCGGTGAAGCAGGCGGTGACAGCATCCGAGAAGCAACGCGATCTGCTGGCGACAGAACTTCGACAATTGCAGGACACCAGCGCCACCGCAGCCCAGGTTGCGGAGAGCCGATTTGCAAAGGAGATTCAGACCATCACCCTTCAGAAGGAGGGTGAACTGCGTGATTTACGGGCGCAACTGGATGCCAGTGGCATCCAGACCAAGCTGGCGGTCACCGAAGCGCTGACCGGGGTCGAACGGGAACGTGATCAGCTGCGCAGTGAACTCGGCCAGAGCGAGTTGAAGCATCAGCTGGCTGCCCAGTCGATGAAGGAGCGCTACGAGATCCAGATCCACGATCGCGATCAGGCGATCGAACGCCTGCGGGATATGAAGGCCCGCCTCTCCACAAAAATGGTGGGTGAAACCCTGGAGCAGCACTGCGAAACGGAGTTCAATCGCATTCGCGCCGCTGCCTTTCCCCGCGCCTACTTCGAGAAGGACAACGACGCCCGCACAGGCAGCAAGGGGGATTACATCTTCCGCGACAGCGATGACGCTGAAAACGAGATCGTTTCGATCATGTTTGAAATGAAGAATGAGTCGGACACCACGGCAACAAAGAAGAAGAACGATGATTTCCTCAAGGAACTGAACAAGGACCGCAACGAGAAGAATTGCGAATACGCCGTGCTCGTTTCGCTCCTCGAACCGGAAAGCGAGCTGTACAACTCAGGCATCGTTGACGTGTCCTATCGCTTCCCCAAGACCTACGTCATCAGGCCTCAGTTCTTCATTCCCTTCATCACACTTCTGCGCAACGCAGCCCTCAAATCTCAGGAGGTGAAGGCTGAACTTGCGCTGGTGAAGGCCCAGAACATTGATGTGACCAACTTCGAACATGATCTGGAAAGCTTCAAGAACGCCTTTTCCCGCAACTACGAGCTGGCTTCTCGCCGCTTTCAGACCGCGATTGATGAAATCGATAAATCAATCGATCATCTTCAGAAGACCAAAGACGCACTCCTGGGAGCCGACCGCAACCTGCGCCTGGCGAATGACAAGGCGCAGGACGTGACGGTGAAAAAACTCACCCGCCGCAATCCCACCATGGCCGCCAAGTTTTCCGAACTCAGCGATCAGGATTCCGCTTGAACGCTGCCTGCCATTCAGCCCCCTGCCGTCATGCCATCGAAACCGCGTAACCGAACCGGCGAGATCTACGGCCGACTCACTGTGATTCGCCCTTCGGATAAGCGAACCAAATCCGGCAATGCCTATTGGTGGTGCCGTTGCAGCTGCGGCAATGAACGGGAAGTGCCCAGCGACAAGTTGTCCCACAACACGGCACGACGCAAGCCGACGGTTCAGGCCTGTGAAGACTGCTCCAGGGAGATGCAGGTGGAGGCCGTTTACCGCAAGAACGATCGAGAGGAAATGGAACGCCGAGAGGAGGCCATCGCCAATCGAGCGGATCTGAAGGGGGATGTTCCAGAACGATGGCTCAACCTGCCGTTAACCGATGCCCATGCGAGGGAACTGGGGCAGACGTTGTTTTTTCGAGGCAACCACTGCCTCAGGGGCCACTTGGCTCCTTACAGAATCAACGGCGGCTGTCTGGCGTGTGCTGGTCAGAGCCCTTCAGCGAAAAATTTGCCGTCAACCACGCCCAAAGGGTCATGACGGAGGCACCGAACGCCAGCAGTGCCAGGAGTTTGGTCTCCATCAGAGAAAGTCGAAATCGTCCTCGGAGTCACCCGAGAAAGCATTCATCACCAACGCCGATAACGGGACGAAGAGTGCTGCGGCAACAAGAAATTCCAAGCCATAATTTCTCAGTTGCTTAATGCTACTTAATATCGCTTCATAAAAAGTGTTGCGGGCGACGTTTTCGCTTTAGCTGAGTGGAAATACCCAAGCTCATCGGCGGCGCAGCCAGGTTGCGTTCAAAGGCCGAAAATCGTTCCCAACAAGGTGGCCGGATGGGCTGAGACGGCCGCTCGGCCACGTTCGAGTTGATAGGCCATCACCGCATGGGCCGAGAAGCGGATCGCCGAGAGAACGGCCAGGCCGATGCAGATCGGGCAGTGCAGGAGTCCCATGTGAACGACGATCCCAGTTCTGATCCATGAAGGGAACGAACCGTTCCATTTCTTGATCTCCAACGTCATCCCTCACCAGTCATCGGGCTCGCATCAGCCCGGAACGACTGAAACCGAGGAGCAATTCGCCAGAGCCCGGCTGTTAAGATCACTTTTTGCTCTCAGTCTCGGGAAACGGATGAGTCAGGTCACAGTCGGCGAAAACGAAGGAATCGAATCAGCGCTGCGACGTTTCAAGCGCTCCGTGGCCAAAGCCGGCATCTTCTCTGACCTTCGCCGAATTCGTCACCACGAGACTCCCGTTGAGAAATACAAGCGCAAACTCAAGCAGCGTTCCCGCAACCGCCGTCGCTGAGCTTCAAGCTGATTCGATCGTTACCGGAAAGCGGGTCGAGATGACCCGCTTTTTTTGTGCCGACTGCACGTGATGTCCGACTTGGAACGGTCAGTGCAGCAGAAACGTCTTAACCGAGATGTAAAAAAAGTCACCAGCAACTTCCGTGCGGCTGCAGGGTGTATCCGGCTACCGAAAAGCTGTGCCGATTGTCCACAAATGGCCCTGCGTTTCGCCAGAATTGCTTAATAGTTGAAGCTTCGAAACACACCCTTGTTGTTGCCGTTTAATCCGTTCTGCCCCATCAGTGCTGCCAAGGTTGCCGGGCTCAAAGCAACCGTGAACCTTTTGCTGCTGATGCTGCTGAAGTCGAAGCTGCTGCGCATCAAAATGTCGTTGCTCGGGTCCCTGATCGGCTTGGCCCTGCTCGCGGGCTTCCTGCTCAGCACGGGTCTGCTGACCCTGGTGACTGGTGGGGCGGTCGCCTATGCCGCATCCAAAAACCGGAGCAACTGACTCATGAAGTCAAGACTTGGCCTGTTCAGCGGCATCGGTTTGGCTGCCCTTGGCGTGGGTGGTCTCGCAGCCGGCGGTATTGCCTGGAATTTCAAGGGCCGTCCTATCGGACTCGGGACCACCGTTGCTTCCTTGGTTGTGATCGGGATCAGCCTGGTCATCCTCCGGCCACAGCCCAGTGAACCTGTGATGGAACCGGAAGGCTTCGATCCAGTCTCGACTGGCATTTCACTGCAACGTCCCCAGATTTCCGTGCTGGGTGCCCTGCTGGCCACCTCCGGAACCTTGGGTCTGGCAGCTTCCGGCATCGCCTGGAATTTCAAGGGAATTGAAATCGGTCTCACGGGAACGCTGACATCTCTCCTTGCACTGGCGTTCAGCGTTCTGTTCCTTTGGCCGGCAGGAAACAAAAAGCAGGCCCAACCAGCACCAAGCCCGGTTGAATCAAAACCCGTTGATGAGCCTGCAGCGGTTCTTGAGCAGCCTGAATCTGATCCCAGCCCCCAGCTCACAACAGCTGAGGAGATTTTGAAGGAATTGGCGGAGCAGCAGGAAAAAGCACCTGCCATTGCTTTAACCACCTTTGCCCCTGAGAACCTCGTTCCAGGTCAAGGTCTCAACAGCCGCAACCGCAAGGCTGGCCCCTCCCTGGGTCGTTATCGCCGCATGGCGGAAGATCTGTTCCGCAACTGAGCCAGCAGTAGAGACAGTTGTCGATGCCAAGGGGTGACGTCAACGGTCGGACGTTTCGCTTCAGGCTCAACGTTCATGCCATCCATTTCCTGACGTAATTGGCGGAGTACCGGGATTAGAACAATCCCGAATACAACAGACAAAAGCAACAAAAACGGCAGCAACGAAAACAACCAGATTGTGGCCACAGTTGTCATCACAGCTGTGATCACAAAACGAAGCCAACGGGGTGCCTGTCGTCCAGGTAATTGCTTCATGATTCGTCTATGCAGCTCTGTCGAAAAATTTTTTCGAGCTCATCACGAAACGCACTTGCCGTGAGGGGCTCCGCCAGGCGACGCCGCTGATTGCGCTTCATTAATGAACTGATCCACCAGATCTGGAGAACAGCAAACAGAGCTGCCGTGATGGCCAGGCTGACGCTGGCACTGTTCCACACGATCTGCAATGGATCAATAGGTGGATTGCGGCAAGGTAAAGCCGGATTGCATATGACCGATATCAAGCAACACGTAGGTGAGCCAGATCAGCACAGCAGCGACACCGGCACCAGCGGCAACCTTGGCCACCGATCGACCGATCATCTCGAGCAAGCTGACCTCTTTCATCCAATCCGGAGCAGACCCCTCAATTCTGCCCTGATCGTCGAAAAACCGGGCCACAAAAAAGCCCCTCATGGGGCGGGCCCGAACACAAAGGGCCAACAGCCTTGATCCGGAAGCAGCTCAGAGGGATCCGGCTGGAGGATTCAAGCGAGCACATCACCCATGAACTGGTGGGCGACATCAACGGCAAGATCCAAATTCATGGCCTCTGTTCTCCCCGAACGCTTGCGGGGCTTGAACGAGTGATCACCGTCAGGAATCCATTGAAGCTGCAGGGGAGATTTCAGGTCGTACCCAGGCACTTCATCCGTGCTGCCCATGGGATCGCGCTCGCCCTGCAAAATCAAAAGTGGTGCCCTGAGCTGCTCAAGATGCTCCGTGCGAACTCTTGCGGGTTGTCCCAGCGGATGGAAGGGATAGCCAAAACAAAGGCCTGCTCGAACGGCAGTTGATGCAGACAACTCGTTCAGCAGCATGCTGGCGATCCGACCTCCCATCGATTTCCCACCGATGAAAACGGGGCGATCGGAGACAACATCTTCAACAACCTCGCGGAAGCACTGAAGTAAAACCGGCGCACGATCAGGTGGACATCGCCTGCCTCTCTCCTGTGAACGCTGCATGTAAGGGAATGCGAAGCGAAGAACCAACCATCCTCTGGAGGCGAGCCCAGCAGAAATGGTCTCCATGAACGGCGATTGTTCTGAGGCTCCCGCACCGTGAGCAAAAACCAGTGCCGCTGGTGCCTCAGAAGGCCCGGAACTCAACAGAGACTGGGCCATTGACTCAGTGAAGACTCAGCGGGAGGCGACGGCTTCGGCCATGGGAGCTGCAGGTTCCGCTTCAACAGCAGGGGCTGCTTCAGAAGAAGCATCGAAGCGGCGGGCGATCAGTTCATCAATGGAGAACAGACCGGGACCGCAAGCCAGGATCGCCGCTGCAGCACCGAGGTAAAGACCAAGAAGTTCCAACAGGAAGATGTTGAAACCAGCGGTCACAATCGCGTGGTAGATCGCGACGGAAATGGTTCCAGCGATTGCCATGGCGCCCACGCGTGTCAGAAGACCAGTGATCAGCAACCAGCTTCCGATCACTTCGGAGAAGGCTGCGACGTAGGACAGCAGGATCGGGAAGGGGAGATGCAGAGGACGCACGAAGGCGTCAGCGAAGTTCTCGATGTTGGCCAGCTTCTCGTAGCCGTGATGAATAAGCAGCGCTCCAGTGAAAACGCGCAACACGAGCAGACCGAGATCCGCCGCAATCGCACGGGTCAGGACGAGACGGATCATCGGCTTCAATCATTACGTGACGCAACTATACGTAATTTCATGAAGCACGCTTTACATCAACCCAACATAGGTACGTAGGGTTTTTTACTTAGCAGGCTTTCTCCCGGGCGTCAGTCGTCGTAAACAAGGCACTCGGGCTCGTCGGGGTTCTGCTCACAGAAGAGTTCCAGAGCCGTTGGGTCGTGGCTGTCCTCGGGAAACTGTTTTTTGTGATCCAGGAGCCACTGCAGCTCCTCGGTGAGATGACGCACCTTGCCGTCGTTGTGCTCCGCCAGGGCCTTCAGAAATTCCTCTTGGTCCTTCTGGATGTGCTCGTCAATGGTTTTCATGTCCAGATCACTCCGGGAGACAACAGCGTGGTAGCGAAGCCGCACCGGTTAGATCAGTCGGTATTTGTACCTTTATCGCCGAAAGCACACAAGGTTTCCTTCCCCTGACAGGCATCACGAGGTGTGACACCTCAGTGGCAGCGGCGACCAGCCGCGTGGAAAGTCAGTGCATTGATCTCTCTGGTGATGGACAGCAACAGGCCCATGCTGCTGGCCGGTGGCATCCTTTTCGCCATGGGGCTGGTGATCGGAGTTGCCATTGGATCAGCCACCGCAGTCTCTGCATTGACTCAGGGCGCTCCTGACGTTCTTCAGAGCTGGTCCGGAGTTGTGGCAATGCCCTGATCCAGCTCAGATCAGCGCCAGCGGACGGGGGGTGTTCAGTGCAGTCGCGTTGTGGTCGTTTTCATTGGTGCGACTCAGTTCCAGATTGAAAAACAGAGCCGTGGATTCAGAAAAGTACGGTCCTGAATGCCAAGTCCCCGGATGAAGTTTCAGTCCTTCACCGGGGTGAAGTTTCACCAACAGGAGCGTTTCCGCAGCGATCGTGTCTCCGGGGGGAGCAACAACCATCCAGAAGGGCTGGGCATCTGCAGAGCCCAGACACTGGCTCACGAGGCGGTGTCGCGTCATGGCCGCCACCTGCGGCGGACGCCGTCGAAGTCGCATCAGATAGAAGCGGGGGTGATCACCCTGATCAAAGTGGAGCGATGCATCCTGGGGACCGAATCTCGCCGGATCGTCCTGGGGCTCCAACAACGTTCCACAGTCTGCGAAGCGCGGATCCCGCACATTCACCGGATGTAAAACCTCAGACATCTTGAGATCTGCGGGGTCAGCGCATTCCGATGCTGATGTTGCCGCAACTGATCAACTGCTCGAGCCGGGCGGTGAGTTTCTGCTCCGTGCGATCGAAGTTGTCGTGGTGACCCGCCACGAATGCAAGTTCCTCGCTTGTGATCACCTGATGGGTCACAGCTTCGAGGTAGATCTGGACGAGGGACATCATTCGACGTCATCAGGCAACAATCCTGGCAACCGAGAGGGAAGACCGGGGGCAACGTCCATCACAGGAGGTGGTATCCATGCAGAAACAGCAGATTCAACAGCTGGTCAAAGAGTGCTCGATGGGGCTGTTTGATCTGGCGTGTGCCGTCAGCGGTCACAGCAGCTGGGATCTAAATCTGCCAGTTGGGGTGATCGATGCCCGCAAGACCAGGCCGAAGCTGATGGTGACCGCGGTGGGAACCATCAATTCCATGGTGAGGGCGTCCTCCACCATTGGGCATCCGCTGATGCAGCGGTTCTTCGAGCGAATGGAACACGTGGGGTTGGACAAGGCCCTTGAGGAGTCGATCGGCGGAGATCAGGCCGACGACTTCGCCGAGATCTGGCAGGCCTACAAACAGGAACGATTCGAAAATGGCGCTCCGATGTGGAGCATTGAAGACGCCACGGCCTTCGTGCTCCAGTCGAGAGAGGCCCATCAAGACCGCGAAGTCGCCTGCATCGCCATCCTTCCGGGAGACCCGCATTCGATCGCCACGTTTTCCCTGCCGATCGCTTTTCTCACCCATGCCTGATCTGGGGGCCACCCATGGGCGCTGAGCTCCTGCTGCTGCTGGCGCTGGGGGTGATCGCCGTTGTGGCCAATGCCCTGTCGGCTTTTGCCGGTGGTGGTGCCGGCCTGATGCAGCTGCCGGCTCTCATTCTGCTTGGACTGCCCTTCGCCTCAGCCCTGGCCACCCACAAGCTGGCCAGCGTGGCCCTCGGGCTTGGTGCAGCCGGTCGCCACTGGCGCGCCAGCAGCCTCGATCCACGCCTCTGCCTCCTGGTGCTTCTTGGGGGCCTGCCGGGGGTGTGGATTGGAGCGAGCACCGTTCTGGCCCTGCCGGATCGCATCGCGACCGTAGCCCTTGGTCTGCTCACCCTTTGTCTTGGGCTCTACTCCGCCCGACGGCCGGACCTCGGTGAAAGCGACCGCAACGTGAACCACAACCGGCAGCAACAGCTGATCGGGGTAGGGGTGCTGTTTGCCATCGGCGTGCTCAACGGCTCACTCACATCCGGCACAGGCCTGTTCGTGACGCTGTGGTTGGTGAGATGGTTCGGCCTGAGTTACACAAGCGCCGTTGCCCACACGCTGATCCTGGTGGGCCTGGCCTGGAACGGCACAGGGGCTCTGGTCCTTGGGTTCAGCGGTGAGATCCGCTGGAGCTGGGTGCCGGCCCTGGTCGTGGGATCACTGATTGGCGGCTATGTCGGTGCTCATCTTTCGCTGGAGAAGGGCAGCCGTTTGGTGAAACGTGCTTTTGAACTGCTCTCACTGCTGATGGGAGTGTCACTCCTGATCCGGAGCCTCTGAATTGGACTCCCCCAGGAAACGGTCGGCAAAACGGGTGGCCATCACCACCGTCGCGACGCCATACACCGCGAAAGTGACTGCCTGGCCGGAAGTTCCTGGCTCATAAACATCTCCCACCAACAGCACCCAGTCGATCAGGGATGCCACGGTGCCCCAGATCACCACCCAGACGGAAACGTAGGTAATCCCTCGGATCGTTGGATTCACACAACTGCAGACAGAGCTTCCAAGGCTAGAAAACCAGATGTCGATCCATTCCTCCAGATCCCTGGAGCCTGGACTCCCGTAATCTCGCGGAACCCTGGAGAACTGATGCCGAAAAAGCGCCGCAAACTCAACAAGGACATGGAGGCCCAGATGGATGCCGCCAAGCGAAAGATCGAGCTGGTTTCAGCGCTGATCCACGACATTCGCGACGAGGACATCCAGGGTGAGTACATGGCGGCCTTCGGACAGATCCGCATAGCGGTGGTGAACTGGGTAGCGAAGTACACGACGGATGGTTTTTGTGAGGAAACAGAAGGTCTGAAGGCCCTCTACGACGGTCTGATCATCGAATTCGAAGAGGAATACGAACTCTGATTCCCGATCCGCAACGCCTCCAGCTGCGCCTGGCTGTTGTCGGCCATGTGGAGTGGATGTCGTTCCTGCAGGTGGATCAACTGCCGGCGGCAGGCCGGGTGGCCCATGCAGCATCGAGCCTGGAACACCCCGCTGGCGGTGGAGCGGTCTGCGCGATTCGCATGGCCCAGCTGTGCGGCGCAACAGTGCATTTCTTCACCGCTCTGGGCCGTGATGCCCTCGGTGAACGCAGCCGAATGGAACTCGAGGCTCGCGGACTCGACGTCCATGTCGCCTGGCGTGATGCCTCCACCCGTCGGGGCGTGAGCATGGTGGACCCAGGTGGTGATCGGGCTATCACCGTGATCGGAGAGCGGCTTCATCCGCAGGCTTCCGACCCGCTGCCGTGGTCGTTGCTGCAGGACTGCGATGCCGTGTTCGTCTCGGCAGCCGACCCTGAGGCCCTTCAATCCTGCCGCTCCGCCCGGGTGATGACGGCGACACCGCGGGTGCGTCTGATCAATCTGCAGAACGCAGCTGTACAGCTTGATGCCCTGATCGGCAGTGGGCTGGATCCTGGCGAAAAACTGCCGGACAGGCTTGGATTTCCGCAGCCTCGGCTCCTGATTGCCACCGAAGGAGCCGCTGGAGGAACCCTGTTGCCAGGAGGACGATTTGAGGCCAGCCCGGCTCCTGGCCCTAGCATCGATAGTTACGGCTGCGGGGACAGCTTTGCGGCGGGAGTCACCGTCGGACTGGCAGCCGGGTTGGAGGTTCGCGATGCCATTCGCCTCGGGGCTGACGCCGGTGCCGCCTGCAGCACCTGGATCGGTCCGTATCCAGATACATAAACAAACTTTGGTCCCGTATAAACACAAAATTCTCTTTTGATAGAGATACTGGTCCAACTCAAATTTTCCAGTAGCCCATGCCACTCAGGCAAAACAACAAGCAGGTTTCACCGCTGCGGTTGAAAATCACGCTGCTGATTGCCGGTTTCGGACCTCTGGTGGCCATTGGTTTTTGGTTGCAATCAAAAGGATTTTTCAGCTGATGCCTAGCCTTCGCACCCTTCCTGCCGCCCTGCTTGCCATGCTCATGGCAGCTCCATCGGTGATGGCAGAACCGGTAACCATCCAGCTTAAGAACGGCGACACCATTCATGGTGAACAGGTGCCGGAGGAGAGCAACGACTCCATCACGGTGGTGATCCATCCGCAGTTGGGGCGTCTCGAAATCAGCAGCGATGCCATCAAGCCAAAGGAGGAGCCACCCGCCTGGTCTTCCACAGTTTCCGCCGGAGTCATTGCAGTCGGGGAAGACGGCGACGACAGCATGACGTTGAGCATGAATGCATCGAGCACCTATCGCAAAGACGCAGACAAACTGGTGATGAAAGGCGGGATGAATTACAAAACATCCCGTGACAAGGGAGAGTCGTTCGACGTCGACACCGAAAAGGGTTCGGCCTCAATCCGATACGACCGTGAATTGAACGCAACGGTGAACTTCTTCACCTCAGGCAGTTACGACTACAACGCCCTGAATGATGTTTCGATCAACACACTCAAGGGTGCTTTTGGTGCGGGCTTTCCTGTGATCAAAAACGAGACCACCGAACTGGTTTTATCCGTGGGTCCTGCGCTGCAGTGGAGTGAGGGCGGTCGCGACTGCGACGGCGATGAATTCTGCGGAAACACCTATCCAGGCGGCACCTTCACCACTCAGCTGAACTGGATGCCAAATCCTTCGTTCAAGTTCAATCTCGACAACAGCCTGTCTGTGCTGGCGACCGACTCCGAAGCAAAGCCCACCAATAGCTTCACCGCGATGATCAAATATTTTCCCTCCTTCAACAGTGGTTTGTTCACTTCACTGAAGTTCGAATCGATTTACAACACCATTGCAGATCCTGAACTCAGCAACACCGTCAGTGGCCAACTGGGAATGGAGTTCTGAGCGATGTTGAAACCACCTCTGGATTCTGAATCGCTACGGATTTTGTTCACCAAGCCCTACGGGCAACCCGGTCCAACAGCGGAGCAGTGGAAAGCCGTCTATGCCGAAGACATCGTGTTCATCGATCCCACTCAGGAAAAGAGCGGGGTTGAGTCATATATCCGAGCTCAGGATGGCCTGATGCAGCGCTGCGATGACGTTTTTCTTGAAACAGAATCAGTAGCCATCAACAACGATGTTGCCTTTGTGGAGTGGCGCATGGGCTTGAAGATCAAGGGGATCGAATTCATTTACCCCGGCGCAACACGGCTCAGATTCGACGGCGCTGGCAAAATCGTGCATCACCGTGATTACTTTGATTTCGTGGGTCCAACGTTCGAACCGGTTCCAGTTGTTGGAGGTTTTGTGCGCTGGCTCTACAAACGCTTCGTTTCCTGATCGACACACAACAGCTGCGATCGCGTGAAGAAAGTTGTGGAGATCATGCACGCCTGGAACAGCCCCAACAACGTGCTTTCAACAGCAGCAGTGACATGACTCTTGGCGAACTGTTTCTTGAAGCCATGTCCTCCGGTGTGATCACCAAGGGAGAGATGACCTGGGTGACCGATCATCAGAACAGCTTCAACCGAACCGAAGAAGCGGTGGCACAGCGTCTTGGACGTCTGATTGACCAGGGCAACATTCAGCTGGGCTGCAGGATGCCTCTGCGCTGAGGTCAGAACACAGCCGTTGAGTGTTTCCCCGGAGTCGATTCTCAGTTTCTGGTTTGAACAAACCAGGCCTGTGCAATGGTTCCGCCAGGACGCTCAGTTTGACGAGAAGATTCAGAGACGCTTTGGAGGTTCGGTCGAACAGGCTCTGACAGGCAACCTCCAGCACTGGAGCAAGGCACCAACATCGGCTCTTGCGCTGGTGCTGCTTCTGGATCAGTTTCCCCGCAACCTCTGGAGAAACACGGCCAGGGCCTTCTCCGGAGACGCACAGGCCCTCGGCTTGAGCATCCGAGCCGAGCAGCAGGGCTGGATCGCTTCTGAACCTAGACGACCGCGTCGTCAGTTCTGGCTGATGCCACGGCTTCACAGCGAAGACCTGTCAGTACAGACCCAGGCCCTGCAGTTGTTCGAACGCTGGACCGACCCGCGCACGCTGGCTGTCGCCCATCGTCACCGCAGCACCATTGCCATTCACGGACGATTTCCCCATCGAGACAACGCTCTTGGTCGCTGAACTGGGATCAGCTGGCAGAGCAACACCTCCACGCAACTGCATCAATGGTGGTGCTTACGCCTCCTGGCACGACGGCGCCTTCGCTTGACCATCCTCAGATCGAGGATTTGAGCATCGAATTCAACCAGACTCCAACCCAGCCAGGAGATCAGTCCGAGCAGCAAGACACTGGCAATCCATCCCGTCAACGTTCACCATCCTCCTCAAGCGAACACTCCATCAGGGCGGCGAACAGAAGCGTCTTCAATCTCTGAAGATCTTCCTGTTCCCTTGGGTCAGGACCACCGGGCCACTTCTCCAGGTAGAAGCTCACCGAACGGTGCAGCAACCGGATGGCATTCACATCCAGATCGAACTGGAGCGTGGAGGGCGAATCAGCCATCAATCCATTGCACCATGACGGCGCTTGACCAGGACGCAGTGAAACTGCTGCGCCAGATCACAGTTCGAAGCTTGACAACGGTCGGTTTTGCATTACCTGGTCAACCGTCGGAACCCGGATGATCAGCGGGCAGAAGGCCAAATCAGAACCGACCGACGAAAGCTGGAATCAGAATGGCGTTGACCAGGTCGAGGAAAAAGGCCGATACCAGCGGAACGATCAGAAAGGCGCGGGTGGACGGCCCGTGCTGCTGCGTGACCGCCTTCATGTTCGCCATGGCCGTAGGAGTGGAGCCCAGGGAAATGCCACCGAAGCCGGCACAAATCACCGTTGCGTCGTAATCACGCCCCATCAGACGGAACACCAGCAGCAGATTTACCACCAGAGCAAAGAAAAACTGAACCAGCAGGATCAGCAACAACGGCAAGGCCAGACCCACGAGGCTCCAGAGCTGGAGGCTCATCAGAGACATCGCCAGAAAGATGCCCAGGGAGAGTTCGCCGATGAGATCGAGCGCAGGGGAGCGACGGGGCCAATGAAACACAGCCCGCTCTGAGCGTCGTTCCGGCAGCAGGTTGGAAAACACAATGCCCACCAGCAGGCAGGGAACAAACAGCGGCAGTTTCAACCCGGCGGCACCGATCCCTTCATTGATCAACGTGCCGGAAAGGATGCAGAGGTTGATCGCGAGCAGGGCTGTGAGGAACCCGGTGACGTTGATGGAATCTGCAATGGAACGTTCCTGATCCTGGGGATTCGATGCGTTGGCGGACGGCTCGGTCGAGCCATTCCCCTCCGGACAGGGAACGTGAAAGCGACGCAGCAGGAACTGCGCGATCGGGCCGCCACTGGCACTGGCCAGCACCAGCCCGAAGGTGGCTGCTGCGATGCCGATCTCCATCGCATTTTCAATCTGAAACTGTTCAGCGAACGTCGGAGCCCAGGCGATGGTGGTGCCGTGGCCACCAATCAGGGAAACGGTGCCCACCAACAGGCCCGTGGCGGGATGAAGCCCCAGCAGTCCTGCCATGGCAACCCCAAGCAGGTTCTGCAGGGTCATGAATCCAATGGTCAACCCGAGCAGGATGAAAAGAGCCGGCCCACCGCGACTGAGATCGCGGAACCGGGCACTCATACCCACCGTGGTGAAGAAATAGACCAGCAGGAAATCGCGTGACTCGAGACTGAAGAGCAGCTCAGGGCCACCAACAACATGCAGAACCGTCAGAAGCAGGGCCACCAATAGTCCCCCTGAAACGGGCTCAGGGATCGAATAGCGCTGAAGGAAAGTCCATTCGCGATTCAGACGCTTGCCAATAAACAGCACCAGAAAGCCCGTGGTGATGGATGCAAGCGGAGACAACTGGATGGCTGACATGCCACAAAGTCACTTCTTTCAATGTTTGAATGATCTGGAGATCAGCCCGTTTGAAAACACAAAAAAATCCCCA
>QCTY01000038.1:0-13888 GCA_003208975.1 Synechococcus sp. AG-676-F02 | reverse complement strand
TTTCAATGCTGAGTCGGTGCAAGTAATCCATCTCCACTGATTAACTCTGACCAAAAGGGAGAAAATAAAGCTGTGAAAATAAGAGGTGCAGTTTCTCCAGCAGCCCTTGCAACGGAGAGCACCACGCCGGTTGCAATGGGTGTAAAAGCTGTCGGCAATGTAATCCGCGCGATCATCACAAAACGGGATGCACCAATCCCAAGTGCAGCGCGGCGTAGATCATCGGGTACAAGTTTGAGCCCTTCGTCGGTGGTTTTGATCACTGTTGGCAACATCAAGATCGCCAGAGCCATTCCTCCTGCCAGGGCGCTGTATGCATTTCCGAAGAGCACCCGGCTCGTCACGATTGTGCCGTAAATGAATACACCCGCGATGATTGATGGCACTCCCGATAACACGTTGGTGCCAAAGCGTATGAACTGTGCGAACCACCCACTGCGTGAATATTCAGCTAGAAAAATCCCACCACCCACGCCAACCGGAATTGCAATCAATGCGGCGACGAGGGTCACAACCAGTGTGCCGACAATTGCATTGGCAATCCCACCACCCTCCAAACCAGGCGGTGGGGGAAGTTCGGTTAACAAGTTGAGGCTGATGGTGCTGCCCCCCTTGATCAACACGTAACCAAGAACAAGGACCAGCGGCAGAACAGCAATGCCTGAAAAGATGGCGGCTACAACCGTGAGGACACGGCTGCCGACATTGCGTGCCGCCCTTGGTTGGTAGGAGAGATCTGGCAGCCCGTCTGTTGTGCGTCGAGAGGATGTGAAGGACATATCAGTACTTGAGGCTGAGACGTTTCACCAACCACCGAGCCATCACATTGACCCCAAGGGTCAGGACAATCAACACGAATGCTGCATACATGAGCGATGACACCTGTGAACCATCCGCTTCGCCGAACTGATTGGCAAGCATTGCGGCAATGGTGTTGCCGGGAGCCAGCAGGGAAAAGCTGAAATTGTTGGAATTGCCGATGATCATCGTGACGGCCATGGTTTCGCCCATGGCTCGACCGAGGGCAAGCATCACACCGCCGACGATGCCTGAGACCGCTGCCGGAAGAATCACGTTGATGATGGCCCCCCAACGGGTGGTTCCAACGCCATACGCGGCCTGGCGCAGTTTCCCTGGAACCTGATTGAGGGAGTCTCTGGAAATGGCAGTGATGATCGGAAGGATCATCACGACCAGAATCAAAACCGCAGGGATCGTTCCGGGTCCCATCGGCGGGGTGCTGAACATCGGCAACCAATGGAAAGCCGTGTGCAGGAACTCGAGGGCTGGCCTGATGAACGGCTCCATCACAAAGATGGCCCACAGTCCCAGCACCACTGAGGGGATCGCTGCAAGCAGCTCGACCATCAGACCGAGCAGATTGCGGATGCTTTGGGGAATGATGTTTTCGGTGATGAAAATGGCCGTTCCCACCCCCAGCGGCACCGCGATGATGAGAGATAGCAATGAGGTGAGCAACGTGCCGTAAATGGCAGCTCCGGCACCGTATTCATCATCAACCGGATTCCAGTTGGAGGTCACCAGAAACTCCAACCCGTAACGACCCATTGATTCCAGACTGCCCTGGAAGACAACGATCAAAATTGCAAAAAGAACAACTGCGACGACAGAAGCCAGGGCAATGGTGATGTTTTTGAAACCAAGGTCGACCAACTTTTCTGCAAAAGGTCGGTTTCGAAGTCGATACAGGTGGTCCTGATCCGGAGCCATTCCCGCGATGTGATGACCCCTTCAAGTTATCGACTGATCTGCCCAATCTCACTAAGGCTGGTTTAAGGCCGCAATCCACTTTGAGTGCACTGGTCTGGTCGCTCTGGAACCGGCCGTTAACTTGGATGTTCAAAGGTTGTCGGTATGGGCCGGATCGTTGGAATCGACCTGGGAACGACCAACTCGGTTGTGGCAGTTCTCGAGGCTGGCCGTCCCCATGTGATCGCCAATGCTGAAGGCGGCCGCACAACACCTTCAGTGGTGGGGTACAGCAAGGATCAGGAGCTCGTTGTCGGTCAGCTCGCCCGACGCCAGCTGGTGCTCAGCCCACGAAACACGTTCTCCAACCTCAAACGATTTGTTGGACGGGACTGGGACGAACTCGAAGACAGCAGCCTGTCGGTTCCATACACCGTTCGTGCCAACGATCGAGGCCAGGTCCGGGTGCCCTGCCCGGTCACGGAACGGGAGTATGCCCCCGAGGAACTTGTGGCCAGCATCATCCGCAAACTGGTCGATGACGCGAGCACCTATTTGGGTGAACCTGTCGAAGCGGCGGTGGTCACTGTTCCTGCGTACTTCAATGACGCCCAGCGACAGGCCACCAGGGATGCCGGCCGTCTCGCCGGTATTTCAGTTGAGCGGATCCTCAATGAACCCACAGCAGCGGCTCTTGCCTACGGCTTCGACAGAAGTGCGGTTCGTAGAGCATTGGTGTTTGACCTCGGTGGTGGCACATTCGATGTCTCTCTGCTGCGAATTGCCAACGGCGTTTTCGATGTAAAAGCCACCAACGGTGACACCCAGCTGGGGGGAAATGATTTTGATCAACGCATCGTTGATTGGCTTGCTGATGCTTTTGAAAAAGAGCATGGCGTGGACCTTCGGCGTGATCGTCAGGCCCTTCAGCGCCTAACCGAAGCGGCTGAGAAGGCGAAGCAGGAGTTGTCGGGCGTGATGAATACACCCATCTCACTGCCGTTCATTGCTACCGGCAACGACGGGCCGCTTCATGTTGAAACCAGCCTGGATCGCAGCACCTTTGAAGGCCTCTGCCCGGATTTACTCGATCGTCTGCTCACTCCGGTGCAGGTGGCACTACGGGACTCAGGCTGGGCCGCTGATGACATTGATGATGTCGTTCTTGTGGGCGGGGCAACACGCATGCCGATGGTGCAGCAGCTGGTGCGAACGCTGGTTCCGCTGGATCCCTGTCAATCGGTCAATCCTGATGAGGTGGTGGCGATTGGTGCCGCGGTCCAGGCAGGGATTCTCACGGGCGAACTTCGCGATCTGCTTCTGAATGACGTAACACCTCTTTCCCTTGGGCTGGAGACAGTTGGTGGGTTGATGAAGGTTTTGATTCCCAGGAACACTCCCATCCCTGTCCGTCAGTCGGATGTTTTCAGCACCTCAGAGACCAATCAGTCCTCCGTTGAAATTCACGTGTGGCAAGGGGAGCGTCAGATGGCGGCAGATAACAAATCCCTGGGACGGTTCCGCCTTTCCGGGATTCCTCCAGCCCCGCGCGGCGTTCCCCAGGTGCAGGTGGCCTTCGATATTGATGCCAACGGTCTGCTGCAGGTCAGTGCCACGGACCGCACCACGGGCCGCAAGCAATCGGTATCCATCCAGGGAGGATCCAATCTGAATGAAGATGAGGTGAAAGCTCTGCTGGCGGAGGCGGAAGCGCGGGCCGATGAAGACCGCCGCAAACGCAACCAGATCGAACGCAGCAACCGCGCTCAGACGCTGGTCGCTCAGGCGGAACGGCGTTTACGCGATGCCGCCCTTGAGTTGGGTCCCTATGGAGCAGAGAGGCAACAGCGCGCGGTGGAAATGGCGATGCGCGATGTGCAGGACTGTCTCGCCCAGGACGACCTTCAGGAACTCGATCTCTGTGTGAGCGGACTGGAAGAAGCTCTGTTTGGTCTGAACCGTCGTCTGTCGGCGGAGCGACAGGTGGATGGCAATCCCCTACAGGGAATTCGCAGCACCCTCGGATCCCTCAAGGACGAGCTGTTTGCTGACGACTGGGAGGATGACCCGTGGGCTGCCCCCAGTCGCGGCCCCCGCGATCGGGGCATGGGTCGACGGGATTCCGATCCCTGGGACGATGACTTCTACCGCTGATCCTGATTACTGGTCGCTTCTGGGGCTTCGGGCTGACGCCGGCGCCGACCAGTTGAAGCGGGCGTTCAGGCGTGAGGCAAGGCGCTGGCATCCCGATCTCAACGGCAATGACCCTGTCGCCGAGGAACGGTTCAAGCTCGTTAATGAGGCCTATGCCGTCCTGAGTGATCCGAGACGTCGCCGCGCCTGGGAGCAGGGTGTTGATGGTGCTGGCTCCGTGGCTGCAGACCCTTTTGCCACGGGATTTCCGTCATTTGAAGAGTATCTCGATGCTGTTCTAGGTCTGCCGGTGGATCCCAAGCCGTGGCCCCAGGACCCGCCCGACCGGACGGTGGAACCACCCGTAGCCTCTCCGCCGCCGCCGCCGCCGGTGCGCGCTGATGAGGATGTCGAATCAGTGGTTGATCTGACTCCCGAGCAGGCTCTTCATGGCACCACGGTGGAACTGAGCCTTGCCGATGGAACGGTGATTGAGCTTCAGACCCCTCCTCAAGCTGGTGATGGATGGCGTTTACGACTGGAAGGTGTTGCTGCTGGGGGGCGCGACCACTTTCTCCAGCTGCGGGTGGTGACGCCGGAGGGGCTCCGTATTGATGGTCTGAGAGTTCACTACCGCCTGGAGCTGTTTCCACCGGATGCGGCACTTGGGTGTGCGGTCGATGTTCCGACGTTGGATGGAACGGTCACGCTTCAGGTTCCACCGGGCTCGTCCAGTGGACGCCTGCTGCGTCTCCGCGGTCGTGGATTGCAGGATGAGACCGATGAACGCTGCGGCGATCAACTGGTTGAGATCGTTGTGGTGATCCCAGCCGATCTCGGTGATGCGGAATGTGCGCTGTACAGGCGACTGCAGGAGCTTGCCGCCGAAGCCGATCAGCTTTGAATTGGATCGATGAGAGACTCCGGATTGTTCCGGACCACTGCCGATGCGCGTCAACGTGTTGCTGTTCGATGCCGGCACCGACAGCGAAGGCATCCATTCCCTGGAGATCTCCGGACGAACTGTGGTGCTGTTGTTCGAGAACAGTGAAGACGCTGAGCGTTATGCAGGGCTTCTCGAAGCTCAGGATTTTCCCGTTCCCACGGTGGAATCACTTGAAAAAGAAGATGTGGAGTTTTTCTGTCGTGAAGCCGGTTATGAGGCTCGTTTCATCGAATCCGGTTTCGTTCCCGAATCCGATGAAGAGCGCATGTTCATGGCTCCTCCAGAGGCCAATCGTGATGTGAGCAACTGGAAGGACTCTGAGGATGAGATCGCAGAGTCGACGGAGGTCTCCGATTCTTCTCCGCCTGAGCCAGGGGATAACCCGGAACTCGATGCACTCCGGCGCCGACTGGAGGGGCTGCTCTGAATCCATGGCTGGTTTCGATCCATCCCTTCAACCCTCGGACTCCCGCGGTCATCTGCTGACCGAGCAGAGCAACGAGCGCAGCTCGGAGCTGGATCAGCTCGATACGACCGCGCTGGTGAACCTTTTTGTGGAGGAGGACCGACGGCCTCAGGAGGCCGTTTCCGCTGCATCGCCTGTTCTTGCCAACGCGGTGGACGGCATTGTCGACCGTCTGCGCAGAGGCGGGAGGCTGTTCTATCTCGGGGCTGGCACCTCGGGTCGACTGGGTGTTCTCGATGCTGCGGAATGCCCCCCGACCTTCTGCAGCGATCCGCATCTGGTGCAGGGCGTGCTCGCGGGTGGCGCCCCCGCTCTGTTGCGCAGCTCGGAGGGCCTTGAGGATCTGGAGGACGCCGGTCGGGCGGATCTGGAGGAACGTGGTTTCTGCTCCGATGATTGCCTGGTTGGGATCGCCGCCGGTGGCACGACGCCCTACGTCCGCGGCGGACTTCGTTATGCCCAGACACTCGGAGCTTTGGCGATTGCCATGGCCTGTGTTCCCGCCGAGCAAGCTCCCCTGCCCTGTGACCTCGATATCCGTCTGTTGACGGGGCCGGAACTTCTGACTGGGTCGACCCGATTGAAGGCCGGGACCGCCACCAAAATGGCCCTCAACATCCTCTCCACAGGAGTGATGGTGCGTCTCGGAAAGGTGTATGGCAATCGGATGGTGGATGTGTCGGCCAGCAACAGCAAACTGGTCGACCGCTCCCTGCGCATTCTTCAGGATCTTGCCGCCGTTGATCGCGGCCATGGATTGCAGCTGTTGAACGATGCCGAGGGTTCGGTCAAGACCGCTCTGTTGATGGCTGCTGCCGGTCTGTCGATGGATCAGGCCAAGAGCCTTCTACAGCAGCATGATCAGCAGCTGCGTCCTGCACTTCAATCCTGTGGTGCCAGTCTTTCTCAGCCCTGATTCGCTGGAGCTGGTCCCCAATAGGGCTGGACGAACAGATCCAAACGTTGGCGGGTTTCCATCGGCACCTGGTCCGGGGGTGTGATCAGCGCCTGTGCCAGAGCCTGATGGGCCTCGGAGGTCGGCCGATCCAAAGCGATCTGACGCATCAGTTCATTCAGGATCGGTTCGGTGGCTTTGGCATTGGCCTGCAGATTGCCGATCACCATCTCAACGCTTACCGGCTCATGCTCGGTGTGCCAGCAGTCGAAGTCGGTGACCATGCTCAGCGAGGCATAGGCCAGTTCCGCCTCACGCGCCAGCCGAGCTTCGGTGTGGTTGGTCATCCCGATCACCGAGCATCCCCAGCTTCTGTAAAGCTCGCTCTCTGCACGGGTGGAGAAGGCAGGTCCCTCCATGCAGAGGTAGGTCCCACCACGGTGGAGCCGATGGCCGCTTGGAATCTCCGCCTCCGCCGCATTCGCCAGCAGGGCACTCAGTTTTGGGCAGAAGGGATCCGCCAGGCTGACGTGGGCAACACACCCTTCGCCGAAAAATGACTGCGGCCGCTGATGGGTGCGATCGATGAACTGGGAAGGAACCACCATGTCCCTCGGTCGCAGATGCTCCTGGAGAGATCCCACGGCCGAGACCGAGATCAGCCAGCGAACTCCAAGCTTTCGCATGGCCCAGATATTGGCTCGGTAGGGGACCTCACTGGGGAGCAGGTGATGGTGGCATCCGTGCCGGGCCAGAAAAACGGTTTCAACACCTTCAAGCGTTCCGACCCGCAAAGCATCCGATGGACTGCCGAAGGGTGTTTCGAGCCTGATTTCCTTGGCCTGCTTGAGGCCTGGCATTCCATACAAACCGCTGCCGCCAATCACACCGACGCGGGCTTGGGAGAGGTCGGGCATACGCGGCGTCTCTTTACACTCCAATTTTGCTCGCGCCACCATGACCAAGGCCTTGATGGATACCGAAGCAGGCCTGATCGAGCTCGAGCTGTTCGAGACCGATGCACCCAAGACGGTCGCCAATTTTGTGAAGCTTGCGAAGGATGGCTTCTATGACGGTCTTGCCTTTCACCGTGTGATTCCTGGCTTCATGGCTCAGGGTGGTTGCCCCAACAGTCGTGAGGGTGCCCGCGGAATGGCTGGCACCGGAGGCCCGGGCTATGAGATCGATTGTGAGATCAATACCCAGAAGCACCAGGCTGGAACGCTTGCGATGGCGCATGCCGGCCGCAACACCGGTGGATCGCAGTTCTACATCTGCTACGAGGCTCAGCCCCACCTCGATGGCGTGCACACCGTTTTCGGGCTCACCGGAAATATGGATGTCGTGCTGAAGCTGACCAACGGTTCTCGCATCAACAAGGTGACGGTTAAGGAGGGCTGATCAGCTCCGTTTCCAGTGCAGCAGTGAGGGGCCGTTTTCTAATAACCCGTCACTGCTGCTGTTCAGCAGATCCTTGAGCTGACGTTCGACCCTCTCCAGGGTTTGGGGCGGATGCAGTGCCATGCGTTCGGTCGGCACTCGCATCAATCCAACCCGTTCTGTTGCCGCCATGGCAGCAATCTTGCGAATCATGCCTGAAGCGTCCCTCGCATCAGGGGAGAGCTTCCAGACGAACTGAGGCCGATCCCACAGCGCCAGTAGCCGTGGTTCATGCAGTGCTTCAAGACTGAAACCACTGGCCTGGGCGATGGCTTCAACCTCGATCCGCACGGTTGACCAGTTCTCAGGGCCAACGTTCACTGCGAGTGCCAGAACCATGCACGGGTTTTCGGACTCAAACAAGTGACCGAGTTTTTCCCGCTTTGTTTCCAGATAACTCGCGTTGTGGGCGCCAGGGTCCATCACCAGTGGGACCCGTTCTTCCACGTTCAGTCCATAACCGCCAAGCCCTGCGATTTTGCGTGGGTTATTGGTCAACAGCCTGAGGCGGTGAATGCCGAGATCCGACAGGATTTGTGCGCCAACGCCGTAATTGCGTAGATCGGCAGGAAAGCCAAGCCGTTCATTGGCTTCAACCGTGTCCAGCCCCGCCTCCTGGAGGCTGTAGGCCTTCATTTTGTTGATGAGTCCGATCCCGCGGCCCTCCTGGCGCAGGTAAACCACAACGCCTTCCCCCTCTGTTTCGATCTGACGCAGCGCGGCTTCCAGCTGAGGGCGACAGTCGCAACGCAGGGATCCGAAAGCATCACCGGTGAGGCATTCGGAATGCATCCGCACCAGCACCGGCTCGGTCAACGCATTGGGATCACCTTTGATGATCGCGAGATGCTCGCTGCCATCAAGTTCGTTCTGGTAACCCACCATTTTGAAGGTGCCGAACTGGCTGGGTAGATCCGCCTGAGCCTTTCGTTTCACGAACCGCTCATTGTCCAGCCTGTAGCTGATCAAATCCGCAATGCTGATGAGCTTGAGACCCCAGCGATCGGCGTAGGCCCTCAGTTCCGGCAGGCGGGCCATGGACCCATCCTGGTTCTGGATTTCGCAAATCACGCCGGAGGGGGTGAGACCCGCCAACTGGGACAAGTCCACGGCTGCCTCGGTGTGACCAGCGCGTTTCAGAACGCCGCCTGGCTTTGCGCGCAGCGGAAAGATATGCCCAGGTCGACGCAGCTCCGCGGGGCGGGTGGCTGGATTGAGGGCGACCTGAATGGTGGCGGCACGGTCTTCAGCGGAAATGCCGGTGGTTACACCGTGTTCAATGCCAGCGTCGATGCTCACCGTGAAGGCGGTTTCATTGGCATCGGTGTTGCGATCGACCATCAAGGGAAGATCGAGTTCATCAAGCCGCTGGCCCTCCATCGCCAGACAAATCAATCCACGCGCCTCGGTGGCCATGAAGTTGATGGCTTCAGGCGTAGCGAACTGGGCCGCGCAGATCAGATCTCCTTCATTTTCCCGTTGCTCGTCATCCACCACAACGATGCAGGCACCATTGCGAATGTCCGCCAATGCATCAGCGATGGAATCGAAGCGGATCGGCTGTTCCGATCGGGGCGCAGCGATGGAGTCCAGAGTACCGATTCTTAAGGATTATCTTCATTATTCATGATCGCCATCTGTACGATCGAGCGTTGGTAGTTGGTATCGATGGCGGGTAGCAAATGGTCTGCGGTGGAGGGCATGGCAGCTGCTACTCCTTCCCGGGTTGCCGTCATCGGTGCCTCCGGCTATGGGGGGCTCCAGACCATTCGTCTGCTCCAAGGACATCCCTCTCTCTCCGTCTCATTTCTGGGTGGTGAGCGCAGCGCCGGGCAACGCTGGAGTTCGGTGTGCTCCTTTCTGCCGCTTCCGGATGATCCGCGCATCGAATCCGCCGATCCTGACCGCATCGCAGAGGCGGCTGAATTTGCTGTTCTCAGCCTCCCCAATGGTCTGGCCTGTCAGATGGCTCCCCAGCTCATTGAGCGCGGGGTGCGGGTTGTCGATCTGTCAGCTGACTTCCGTTATCGCTCATTAGACCAGTGGAAACAGGTCTATGCCCAGGAGGCCAAGGGCCTTCAGCGCAACGATGCAGATCTCTGTCGCAGTGCCGTCTACGGCCTTCCCGAATGGCACGGTCCCGCCATCGCTGAGGCATCCCTGGTGGCTGCTCCGGGCTGCTTTCCCACAGCCAGCCTGCTGCCGTTGCTTCCGTTCCTGAAACAGGGGCTGATCGATACCGATGGAATTGTCATCGACGCCAAGACCGGCACCTCCGGCGGCGGGAGGGTTCCGAAGGAAGCGATGTTGCTGGCAGAGGCCTCGGAGTCAATCGCTCCCTACGGCGTGATTGGCCATCGCCACACGTCCGAGATTGAACAGATGGCCCAGGACGTGGCCGGTCAGGAGATTCAGCTTCAATTCACACCGCATCTGGTGCCGATGGTGCGGGGTTTGTTGTCGACCGTTTATGCCCGGCTACGCGACCCAGGTCTGACGGCGGAGGATTGCACCACGGTTCTTGAGGCCGTGTATCGGCATCATTCCTGTGTTTCGGTGCTTCCGGTGGGGACGTATCCCGCCACCAAATGGGCTCGTAACAGCAACCGGGCTTTGCTGTCTGTTCAGGTGGACACCCGCAACGGGCGGCTCATCTTGATGAGTGCCATCGACAATCTGATCAAGGGTCAGGCCGGGCAAGGGCTTCAGTGCCTCAACCTGATGGCAGGACTGCCATCGGAAACCGGACTACCCCAACAGGGCTTCTATCCCTGACGCCAGACCGGAATCATCGCGTTGATCGCCTCCGGCAGAAGGCGATGCTCCGCCTGATGAACCCTCTCCGACAGGCTTGTGTGAGTGTCCCTCTCCTCCACAGGTACAGCGGCCTGGGCAAGGATCGGACCACCATCCAGCTCAGCGGTCACCAAATGCACGCTGCAACCGGTGATCTTCACTCCGGCAGCCAGTGCCTGTCCGATTCCATCGAGACCCTTGAAGCTCGGCAACAAGGATGGGTGAATGTTCACCAGTCGATCGGCAAAACCGTTGATCAGCACGGGTGTGACGATCCGCATCCAGCCCGCCATCACAATCACCTCAACGGCAGCGGATCGAAAGCAGTCCACCAAGGCCTGATCGAGACGCTCGCGCTCCCTCAGGACCCGGTGATCCAGCACCGTGCAAGGAATACCAAGTCGTTGGGCCCGCTGCTGAGCTCCGCAGCCTGGGTTGTTCACCACCAGCAGCCTGATCTCCGCAGCCAGAGTTCCGGCATCAATCGCCTGAGCCAGCGCCTCGAAATTGCTTCCGTTTCCAGACGCCATCACGCCGATGCGCAGAGGGGTCTGGTCGGATTGATTCTGCTGGCTAGGGTCTGAAAAAGCGGGCATCCGGCTCATGTCCCATCTATCTATCCTGCCCACCATTTACACCCGTGCGGATCTGCTCGAGGCTTCGCTGCGTGATGAAGGCTTCAACGTTGTCGTTGGCGGATTAATGGCTCGTTTCGGGAGCGATCCTTTGTTGGTGGATCTGTTGGCTGGGCTCGAAGATTCCCCTTCCCTGGGATGGATCGTCGGCAGCGACGGGGTTTTAACCATGGTGGGAGATCTGCAGCGGATCGCCCGGCACCATGGTCTGGAGGGAAGACTGCAGCGGGTTGCCCGGCGTTATGCCCTGCGTTCGGCACTGGATGCTGCTGAACAGTTCACACCCGGAACTCAGGTGATGCTGGAGCCGTCCTGATGCGTCGGTTCCTGTGAACATCAATCTGGACCTGCGCCGGGCTCAGGACCAGTCAATTTTGGTCAGCCTCGAGTGGACACCTCTCGTGACGCGTCAGGTTCTGCAGTTCCCGCTGTGGACCCCTGGTTCATACACGGTGCGTGACCCAGCGCAGTACCTCAACAGTCTTGAGCTTCGATCCGCCTCCGGTGTGCAGCCGCTGCAGCGGCTAGCCCCCAACCGCTGGCTGGCTGAGCTCCCTGATCTTTCGCTGCTGCGCCTCACGTACCAGCTGGAGGCCAGGGATCTCACCGTGCGGACCGCTTATCTGGATTCCGATTTCGCGTCCCTCAGCCCAGCTGCAGTGGTGATGGAAGTGGAGGGGTTTCGCTGGGAGCAACACATTCTTTCCCTGACCATTCCGGATCACTGGAATGGTCACTGTCCTCTGCCATCAACCGACAGCGGCTGGGTCGCTTCCGATTTCGATGCGTTGATCGACAGCCCGATCCACGCAGGGCCTTTCACGGCCAGTTGCTTTGAAGTGCAAGGGCATCGCCATGAGCTTCTGCTCATCGGTGAACCACCCCACGGTTGGCCGGCAACCTTCCAAGCTGATGTCGAACGGGTGTGCGAAGCCACCTGCCTGCTGATGGACACTCCACCGCCAGCGCGAGATCGCTATCAGCTTGTGATTCAGATGCTCGACAGCGGCTACGGCGGTCTGGAGCACGATCACAGTTCGGTTCTGCAGTTCAACTGGGCCGGTCTTGCCAAGAAGGATGGCTACCGACAACTGCTTCAGCTGGTGGGCCATGAATATCTCCACCAGTGGAATGTTCGGCGACTGCGACCCATCGAATATCGCCCTTATGACTACGGCCGTTCCATCGTCAGTGAAGGGCTCTGGTTCGCAGAGGGAATCACTAGCTATTTCGATCTGGCCTTGCCGCTGATCGCCGGTTGCAGCGACCGCTCGATGCTGCTCAACGATCTCGGGGAGGAGTTGTCACGGGTGTTGATGACCCCCGGTCGACGGCTTCAGTCCCTTTCGGACAGCGCTCAGGAAGCCTGGATCAAGCTCTACAAGTCATCGGTGGTTTCGCCTGACAGTCAGGTCAGCTACTACCGCCTGGGAGCAGCCACGGCATTTTGTCTCGATGTTCGCCTTCGTGCTGTTGGCAGCTCGCTTGCTGATTTGCTTCGCAGCCTCTGGCAGACCCACGGCAAAAACCATCGCGGCTTCCACCGCCGTGATCTGGCTGCATGGCTCAATCCATTGGAACCCCAGCTGGCCATCGATCTCGATCTCTGGCTGGATCAAACCGATTCATTGCCTCTGCACAACTGCCTCGCCATGATCGGTGCTCGTCTTGATCCCGTACCACTGCGACATCCTCATCATGGACTCACCCTCGCAGACAACAACGGTCGTGTGGTGGTTCGTCGGGCCGCCGCAGACAGTCCAGCTCGCGCATCAGGGCTGGTTCCCGGCGATGAATTGATCGCTGTCGACAGCCGCCGACTGCACAGCTCCGAGGATCTTTCTCTCCTGTTGAGTGTCGACTGTCCCGCAACAATCACCTATGCCCGTCGTCGTTGCCTCGCCGAGACCCAGTTGATCGCAACTCAGGGGGTTGATCGTTGGACCCTGGGCTTGGAGTCAGGGGCCAGCCCTGAGCAACAGGACCTGAGAGAGCGATGGTTTCGCTTCCTCTGATCCAGCGTTTCGCTCACGCGACCCGTTGCTGGAGACAGCGACGCTCAGTTGTCGTTGTTGCTGTACTCAGCAGCTCATGTCTTCTGGTGATTGCCGGTTGGACCTTTGCGGATCGACGTCTGGATTTCGGCGCAGGAGATCAACCGTCCCTGCTTGATCTCCTGGACAGTGTTGGTAAAAGGTCTCGAGATGGGCTGAAGGGTTCACCCTCAGCACCGGCAACCCGTGCCCCGCGTTCTCGTTCCTGGACCTCTCCCCTGGAGCATCAGTGTGAAGGGATCAATCCAACGGTTCTCCAGCGTCTTGATGGATTGCAGAGTCGTTCATCAACCTGGCGCCGTTCGGTTGAGATTCATCCCACCAATTTCGGTGAACGCGTCCTGCGAGATGCCAATGGTCGATCACTGGATGCATCGCCTCGGGTGGTAGTTCTGCACGAAACCGTTTATGGCATGACCTCGGCGATCAATACCTTCCAGACGCCCCATCCCAGAGATGAGGATCAAGTCAGCTATCACACGCTGATCGGCCTGGACGGCCAGGTGGTCGATCTGGTTAATCCGCTGAAACGGGCTTATGGAGCAGGCTTTTCTGCTTTTCTTGGGGAATGGGCCGTCACCAACGGTGCGTTGAAAGGAAGCGTGAACAACTTTGCGCTGCATCTCAGTCTCGAGACACCTGTTGATGGCGAGAACATGCAGTCGCGCCATTCCGGCTACACCGTTCGTCAGTACGACAGCCTGGCGTTGGTCCTGTCCGGGTGGCTGAACAGCTTCGACCTCCCAGCAGCGTCGATCACCACCCACCGGCACGTGGATCTGGGTGGAGAACGTTCCGATCCCAGGAGTTTCG
>QCTY01000037.1:0-13962 GCA_003208975.1 Synechococcus sp. AG-676-F02 | reverse complement strand
CGGGATGTTCGTCCGGGCACGTCCGTGACTGTTCTTCCCTGATCTTCAGATCGGGAATTTCCCCCTAAAGTCGCCGCGCCAACGCTGATTTCATCCATGCGCATCCTGTTCGCAGCTGCGGAGTGCGCACCGATGGTGAAAGTTGGGGGGATGGGTGATGTAGTCGGTTCCTTGCCGCCAGCCCTGGCCCGATTGGGTCATGACGTTCGCTTGATCATGCCGGGCTACTCCAAGCTCTGGAGTTCTCTTGAGATCGGCGAGGATCCGATCTGGCGGGCCCAGACCATGGGCACAGAGTTCGCGGTTTATGAGTCGAAGCATCCCAGCAACGGGATGACCATTTACCTCGTGGGTCACCCGGTCTTTGACCCGGAGCGCGTGTATGGGGGTGAGGATGAAGATTGGCGCTTCACCTTCTTCGCCAGCGCAGCGGCGGAGTTTTCTTGGAATGTCTGGAAGCCGCAGGTGCTGCACTGTCACGACTGGCACACCGGCATGATCCCGGTCTGGATGCATCAGGACCCCGAGATCAGCACGGTCTTCACCATCCATAACCTCAAATATCAAGGCCCCTGGCGCTGGAAGCTGGACCGGATGACCTGGTGCCCCTGGTACATGCAGGGCGATCACACGATGGCGGCAGCCCTGTTGTACGCCGAGCGGGTCAACGCTGTTTCCCCCACCTATGCCCAGGAGATCTGCACCGCGGAGTACGGCGAGAAGCTCGATGGCCTCCTGAATTTCATATCGGACAAATTGCGCGGCATCCTCAACGGCATCGATCTTGAGGCCTGGAACCCAGTCACCGATCGCGCCCTGCCTGCCAATTTCGGTGCTGATGACCTCTCGGGCAAGGCCGTTTGCAAACGAACCCTGCAGGAGCGGATGGGGCTTGAGGTGCGTGATGAAGCTTTTGTTCTCGGCATGGTGAGTCGCCTCGTCGACCAAAAGGGAGTCGATCTGCTGCTGCAGGTTGCCGATCGCCTGCTGGCTTACACCGACACCCAGATCGTTGTGCTGGGGACCGGGGATCGCGGGCTGGAGAGCGGCCTTTGGCAGCTGGCTTCCCGCTACCCGGGACGCTGTGCTGTGTTTCTCACCTACGACGACGATCTCTCACGTCTGATTTATGCCGGCAGCGATGCCTTCCTGATGCCAAGCCGTTTCGAGCCCTGCGGCATCAGTCAGCTGTATGCCATGCGCTACGGCTCCATCCCGGTGGTGCGCAAGGTGGGTGGTCTTGTGGACACCGTTCCGCCCCACAACCCTGCTGAGGCAAGCGGGACCGGATTCTGTTTCGATCGCTTTGAGCCGATCGACTTCTACACAGCCCTTGTTCGTGCCTGGGAGGCCTACCGCCATCGCGACAGCTGGGCCGAACTGCAGCGCCGTGGCATGACGACGGATTACAGCTGGGATCGCTCCGCAGCTGCTTACGACGCCATGTACCGCGACGTATGCGGCATCAAGGAACCAACCCCGGATGCTGCTCTGGTGGAGCAGTTCTCTCAGGGACAGGACGCCGACCCCTCGCGTGTCGATGATGGGGAGATGGATGCATCACCGAACGCTCCGATGCTCAATGGACCCAGCCGGAATCCCTTTAACCGTCTCTTCGGCCGTAAGGCTGGCTGACCTTGCCCAACCTCCCGGCGCCCTACATCAGCCCCTGGAAGGATCTGGCCCGAAATTTACGGGCCCTCTGGGCAGACCTGGGGCTTCGGGCACGGGAGCTTTGGCGTCGGAACCGAGAGGGTGATCTCTCGGTTCCTGCCTTCTGGCCCACGGATCTGGCTCCGCTGTTCTGGCCGTTGCTGCTGGCCTTTTCCCTGGCCCTGCTGGTGAGTGCTGGGGTGCAGTTGAACGCTCTGCGACCTTCTGCCGACTCGGAAGCCCCACAAAGCTCCAGCCAGGCTGAAGCGCCACCAATCCCCTCTGAGGTGACACTGCCGAAGCCGTTTCAAGCTGCACCGGCTCTGCCGACTCCTTTGCGGGAGCTGCCGGCACCAGTGACGCAGCCTCCTGTTGAGCCAGATCCAGCGCTTGTTACGGATGAGCCTCAGATTCCCGTTGCTCTTTTGCTGGACCCCCTGCTTGATCTGTTTCTGGATGGATCGGCCCCCGAAGGTGTTCTGGAGGAAGCCCGTCCTGAACCGGCCGATAACCGCCTTGTGTTGCGCGTGACGGAAGCCTGGTGGCAGCTGGCGGAGAGTGAGCGTTCGGACCTGGCGCAAACCTGGCAGGAACGCAGTCTTCGATTGGGTTACAGCGAGTTGCGATTGGTCAATGGCAACGACCGTCTGCTCGCTCGCTCAGCCCGTGTCGGCGAAGGCATGATTCTGTTCAACAACGTCCCACCGGCATGACCCTGCTGTTGCAGCAGCTGAGCGATCTCTGGGGCGCTCCCCGCGCTGGTTGCGTGGAACCTTCCGCACCTCTCGGCAGGGTTTGCACCGACAGCCGTCAGCTCCGACCGGGTGATTTCTTTGTGCCCCTGGTCGGTGAACGGTTCGATGGGCACCGGTTTCTCACCCAGCTGCCGGACAAGGGCGTCGATGCCGCTGTTGTGGCCAGCGGTTGGGAGCATTCCGTGCCCCCGGGGTTGCTGCATTGGTGCGTTGAGGACACCCTGGAGGCGTATCAGCAGCTGGCATTGCTGCACCGCCGTTCCCTCGGCCATCCGCTGGTGGCGGTGACTGGTTCTGCGGGGAAGACCACCACCCGTGAATTGATCCGTGCAGCCCTAGCGCCCCTCGGTTCCGTCTGCGCCAGTGAAGGCAACAACAACAATGATGTGGGTGTTCCGCTCACCGTTCTGGAATCGACTGCTGGAGATGCAGCCGTGGTGATTGAGATGGGGATGCGCGGCCCCGGTGAGATCGCCCGGTTGTCCCGCTGCTGCGAACCCGATGTCGCAGTGATCACCAACATCGGCACCGCCCACATCGGACGGCTTGGCAGCCGCGCGGCGATCGCGGCCGCCAAGTGCGAGATCACCGCTGCGTTGAAGTCGGATGGCCTCGTGGTGATCCCCGCAGGAGATGCCTTACTGGAGACCTCCTTGGCGGCGATCTGGAGTGGCCGGGTGTGCCGGGTGCAGTTGGCCGATGATCCCAGCGCAAACCCTGAACTGCCGCCAGCCGATCTGATTGGATCGGTCGCGGCTGATCAGCTGGTGGTGAACGGGGTTTCTCTTCCCCTTCCTCTGGAGGGACTCCACAACGCCCGCAACCTGATGCTTGCCGTATCCGTTGCACAGGAGCTCGGGCTGAATACCGCCCAGCTTCAGTCCATGCAGGTGGCGATGAGCGGGGGACGCAACCGACGTTTTCAACAGGGGCGACTCACCGTTCTGGACGAGACCTACAACGCCTCCCCTGAGGCGATGTTTGCTGCTCTGGATTTGTTGGCTTCTCAGCCCGGTCGTCGTTTCGCCGTACTTGGAACGATGTTGGAGCTGGGGGACAGCAGTCTGGAGCTGCACCGCAAGGTGGCCGCCCGTGCCGCCGAACTCGGGCTCGATGGTCTGGTTGTGGTTGATGCCGGCGAGGAGGGACGGGTGATGCAGCAGGCTGCCTCCGGACTGAAACGTCTGGCGCGGGTGGGCACTCCGCAGGAGGCCGCGTCACCCCTGGCGGAATGGCTCGCTGCTGGTGATGTTCTGCTGCTCAAGGCCAGTCGCGGTGTTGCTCTTGAACGGCTCCTTCCTCGTCTGCCGTTGCTCTGAAACGCCGAGCTCACTCCCCCCTTGATGCCCAGCCTTCCTTGGTCATCTGCTTGGCACGACCAATCGCAAGGGAACCATCCGGCACATTTTTGGTGATTGTTGACCCAGCTCCGATGGTCACCTGATCGCCGATGGCTACAGGTGCAACCAGCACTGAATTGGCTCCCGTTTTGCTGTTATTTCCGATGCATGTGAGGTGCTTGTTCACCCCGTCATAGTTGGCGGTGATGGTGCCAGCGCCCACATTGACGTTCGTGCCCAGGTTTGCGTCGCCGATGTAGCTGAGGTGATTCACTTTACTTCCGGCCCCTAGCTGACTTTTCTTCACCTCCACGAAGTTGCCAATGCGGCAGCCATCGCCAACCTCGGCGGCAGGACGGAGGTGGGCAAAGGGGCCGATGGCTACATCGTTTCCAACGCTTGCTTCACGCACGACCGAATGCAGCACAGTGACATTGGCACCAAGCGAAGCGTTTTCAACCAGACTTCCTGGCCCGATCCGGCAGTTGTCGCCGATTTGGCAGTTGCCGCGGAAATGCGTCTGCGGTTCGATCACAACATCCCGCCCGAAGCTGCAGCCTTCACTCAGCGTGCAGCTGTCTGGATCAATGAAGCTGACCCCCTCATCCATCCAGTGGTTGCGCAGCCGCTGTTGAAGCAGGGCCTCACACTGGGCCAGCTGACGCCGGTTGTTGATGCCGTTGACTTCGTCAGCATCCGCCACCTCCAGATGCATGGCACAGGGCAACATCTCCACGGTGTCCGTGAGGTAGAGCTCACCCTGATCGTTGTCGGTGCTCAACTTCGGAAGCACCTCGGCCAGTGCAGACCAGTTGAAGCAGTAAATCCCTGCGTTGGTTAAGTCGTTGCTTCGTTGTTCTTCGCTGCAATCGCGATGCTCAACGATGCTGCTCACGATGCCTTTCGTATCGGAAAACACACGCCCATATCCCGTCGGATCAGCGAGCCGAGCCGTTAGGAGCGTCACATCGGCACCGCTGCTCCGGTGTTGGCTGACAAGAGCATCGATGGTTTCAGCGCGCAGAAGAGGCACATCACCGTTCAGCACAAGAAGTTCGCCTTCGAAGTCCTTGAGAGCTGGAATCAGCTGCTGCACCGCATGCCCTGTGCCTTTCTGAGGCTGCTGAAGCACGAATTCCAGTCCTCCTGTTGAAGCCAGCTGCTGCTCCACCCGTTCAGCCTGATGCCCAACGATCAACAGACGCCGTTCAGGCTTCAGGTTGGCTGCACTGGAGAGCACTCGTTCCACAAGGGTCGCACCGGCCAGGGGTTGCAGCACTTTGGGCAGAGCGCTCTTCATACGGGTGCCTTTCCCGGCTGCCAGAACGGCTACGGCGAGCATGCGGAGGTTCGTTAAGACGGGCGGAATCTACCGGGATATGTCCAAGACAACCTCCTCTTTATGCATTGCAAAGCGATGCCTGCACGCTTGGTGATTCAGATCGCATCGTTAATGTGAAGTGATTGACTGAAATCAACGGCTTAAAGGCAACTTTATAGCTGATATTTTGTGGCAGGGTTTTGATGTGTGATCGCTTTATATTTCCTTGACTCGCAAAATGATTACGGCTTTGACTGTTTTCCTCCTTTGGTTGGCTGTCCAGATGGCGGCCTGCCGGCCGGAGCCTAAACAAGAAGAGAATATTAAATCTAAAGTAATCAATAAAAAGCAGTTTTGGCGCGCTGTTTGATCACAATGCCTCCAGAGATTTTTCTACCATGAAACACCCATTCTTACATTGAAAAATCTGTCTAAAAAACTAGATCAGCATTGGAACTATCTTTGGTGGAAAAAGCGCGTCGTGCATCTACTCAAAATCAAGCGAGTCGATGACGCTGCTGCTTTGTATGACGAATTTTCGAGGAAAGAAAAATAATTTTATTGATATGAATTTGGATCAGGCTTTGAGTGAGTTTTGTTTTTTTTAACTCTGTATAACGACTTAAACAAAAAAATCCCTGTCTCATAGACGGGGAGTTTATTAACTGAATGAACTAATCAGTTATTAGTCTTTAGCTGTGCTTTGGTCTGCTTCACCTTCATCGCTGACACCCTCTGCACCGCTTGCTCTTTCAGCAGCTGCTCCTACAGGAGTCAATCTGATCGCTTTCTTGCCCAGCTTGATTTCAAACTCATCGCCAGGTTCAAGATTCAACATGGCTGTGTAAGCCTTGCCGATCAAGAGGTTTCCATTTCCCTGGACTTTAGCGGTGTAACGCAACTTGCGGCCGGCCTTGCCGATAGCGGCCCCATCGCCTGCAAGGTTGATCCCCTTCGCTTTCAGCAGGGCTTCGTAGAAAGCAGTGAATGCAACACTGGTGGAGCCGTCTGCCTTGGTTTTTGTGTAGCCGCACTGTGTCGCGAGCTCGGTCTTTGAGACATCGCCGACTTCTTTGACTTTGGCGAGGAGCTCAGAACCAGTCAGCATTGCTTCTGTTGTTGGTTGAATATAAAAACGCTATCAGTCGTTTGAGCGATAATGGAAATCGTGGTGCCAGATTCTCATCAGTTCCCAATTTGGTTTTGAGCAGATTGTTGACCCCGCTCAGTCAAGCGGCGGATGAGCCGACTGATGAGTTTGAGCTGTTGTTTAGATTCTGAATGACGTTTGAAGTGGCGACTTCAATCGATCTCAGTTTTAGAAGAGATGAGTTTCACTGCTGAAATGTCAACGTTGATGACATAAAATCTTGTAGGGGCTGAGAGGTGAATTGTTAACTGTCAGAAAAGCCCAGTTGTCGTTTTTTTTGCCTCGACAAGCTGGATTTGCTTCGGCAGCGTTTCGCACCATGCCAGTCGCTTGATGGATGGCGGACATCACTGTACTCACTGGTATTCCACTGATCAACATGTCTTTCGTTGTGCATCATCTCTCATAAACAGCCTTCTTATTTGGGCAGTATGTAGGGATACAAAATTCTTCCAATGCGTCATTCGCTGATTGTGTGTGCAGCACCGTTTTTGAATGGATTCAGCGCTTCAGCCATCCCGGCCATGCATCAACTTGACATCCAATTGGAGGGAGAAGCAGAAGGATGGCTGAATGCAACCTGTACTTACTATGAACCGGGCTGGATCCCACAGACCAATGCGAAAGTAGCACTTGAGCGCATTCTTTTACAAGCAGGCCATTTTCTAGACCGTGAGGAAGTACAGAGGGCACAAAAAGCTGCACTTACGAGAGATCCTGATTGCAAATATATATGGCCTGTATTATCTCACTGAATTTTGAAGACGTCATTGTTAAATTCGCTTATGATCTCATTTTTCTAGGGAGAAGGGGCTTGCCAAATTTAATGCTTGAATTCATGAAGAAACTCGCCAACCTATTGATTCATTCTTTTTTGTGTGTTGAATGAGCTTTGTTTGGTTCAGCTTCGATGAGCCGCTATAGAGTTTTGGTATGTTTCTTTTCCTCCAGCTAAAGAGCATGCTCCAAGGATTGATTTTAGTCTTGCATATCATCTAATAAGGTTTTGAGAGAGATTCCGCCGAATGTAAAGGTGATTACCATGTTAATGAAGAGATAAATCAGATTTTTTTGCGAATCGATTTCTATGCCTTTTAATGATTGGATAGAAATTAGATTGGCATAATTGAATACTGAAATCATTGCACATCCCGCAATAACAATTCCAGTGATTGATAAAGCTCTTCTGGCTTTTTTTGGCATGATTTTTCAGAAAGAATTCTGCGGAACCTCCGCTATCAAAACCGCAAAGAAATCACTTTCGGTTTCAAACTTCACAAGATTAGCGAACTTTGCTTTGACAAGTTCTTGTCTTTATAGAACTACTCTAGCGTATTGAATCATTTTATCTGGCGAGATGGGCTCCATGACGTATCCCTTGCCCGATTCAAGCGCGATACTGCCTGGTTTTATTTTAATTGACCATGACCATGACCTACTGAATACAGTCAGCTGAACAATTCCCTTCCAAATTGAGAATCATGAATGAATGTTTCTGCTCAAGAGGCAAAAATCCAATTTGGTGTGCTGACGTCTACTTGTTGAACTCGTCGATCAGCAGTTTTTTTTGAAAATTAAGCTGGCGGAGCTTCTCGACGTGCTGTTCATGCTCTCCGCTGCTCCAGTGGTGTGGGAAGGCGACCCGGGCCTGAAGCTCCGAGATTTGGTTGTTGAGTTCTCTCGCTGGATCCTCGGACCTTATTTCATTCCTACATTGGCCCAACATGTTTCTGTCGTCAGCGTTTCGTTATGGCAATTAACGTGACCGTTGCCGGAATTACCACGAATGCCGACCAGACAGCCCGATTGTCTCGAGCTGATGTAGCGGCATCAAGCCTGGTTCTCTGCTGAGTTCTCTGATTCGGGTCTCCCATACCCAGGTCTTTGGTTGTTTTTCCCTTTATTTTGATCGGATATTTGAATTCAATTTTCTCTGTTGTGTTTGTCTCGTAAGCTCTATTCAATCCCCATAGAATTTGCAATGACAAGTTTGTCGCCGGACAATATCCACCATTTATGGAGATGATTTGTCATGATGGGTTGATACCAGTTGTTGTGATGCGATGAAAAGCGATCGTGATTTGTTGATATCGCTACTACAGAACAAGCCGAACGATCCAAGCCTGAAAGAACGCATATCTGAGCTGGAGGATGCTCAACCTGCAGATTTAAGTCGTGATGTTTCTCTTTTGAAGGGTGTTTGGGATTTACGTTGGAGCAGCTCTAGCCAGCCTTGGCTACGCCAGGCCCCTTGGCTTGAGAATCTTCAGGCATTAGACCCTGACCATAACCGTGGTTATAACTTACTTCGCTTCCGTGGTCCGTTCGGAGCAATTGGGGCCATAACGGTTGAAGCCAGCTTGAACGTGGTCGACTCACAACGAGTAGAAGTGAAATTCCTTAGAGGTGGTTGGTTGGGTCCAAGATTTCCTGGTCGCGGACAGCTCAAATTGTTGCGTGAGGTTCAGCAGAGCTTCCCTGCATGGCTTGATATCACAGTTTTGGATCGTCAAATAAGGATTTGTCGAGGGAATGCAGGTACCACGTTTGTATTGCTTCGACTAGAGAATATGGACCTCAATGAAATAATTAATTAAATCAAAGTTAATCCCTGTCGTACTTTTATGTTTTATCGTACGGCCTTGACCTTTCCGTTTATGTATCTGTTATGTTAGAGCCTGCTTATGATTTATTGATGATCTCCTGCTTGTCGAACTTCTAATCCTTCATTTATAGGATGTGCGCGGTGCCTTTCTCTGCCAATATTTGGTTTGGGACCAAGGTCTCGACGCTGCTCACGCCTTAGGAAGCGCAACATGACGACTCTCGCTATCTCCTCATTTATGCCACGTGCTGACTATGAAGCGTTTTTAGCTTTGCGTCAGCGTCTGACAGCAGTGCCCGAAAGACTTGCAGAAAGCCAGTTTTTAGACGAGCTCAGTCGGAAAGGGTATGACTTCCTTGATTATTTTGGTGCACATCATATTTTTGCAGGCAATGATTCGCCTGAGTAGATTTTTTATTCATTGACTCTTCTTTTCAGGGTGGCATTGTAGTCTAGGGTTTTGTATAGCACTCTTCTCTTTATTGACTGATTCGTTGATAATATTTATTTGACCAGTCTGATACCTGTTGCTATTAGGATTCGATAAGCAGCTTGAACCCGTTATTTCTTTATTCCTTTGTTTCATTGTTTCTGGCGTGACTGCTTCTTTGGGGTCAATGACGATCGCTTGTTCAATCCTGGTTATCCGTTTATTTACTCGTCTTCCGTAATCAATATTATCCATGTGTTGAATGTTCTCTTAGTGGCGCAAGGGATTGATGGAACGTTATTGAGCGATCAATCGTCTTGCCCCAGTGTTTGCTCGAGGACTTGTTGATTGAAGCTTTGTTCATAGCGTTCCAGCAGTTGACGACCCAGTTCGGCCTCTTCTGCATTGGGTTCGATGACGTCAGGTAATGGTGCATCGGGAAGCTCGATCTGCCGCAGCAGGCCAATGGCAGCATCGAGGGAGCCCGCGTCACTTGTCCAATTTGTGATGAACTGATTCAGCTGGCGCAATTGCTCGCTGGATTCGGGATACGCCGAATTGGCATTGTCAACGATGTGGCCAATCTTTCGGCTCAACAGAATCTCGGCTGCGATGACATGGCCGGCATGCAATGCAAATAGAAGCTGAATAGCTTCCGCTCTCAGCGATGCCATCGATTTGCCTGTCACCCTCTCGGAGAGACCCGCCATCTTGAAGCTGGGAGCGTCTTCGGGCATACCCTCAACATGGTCCTCGTCTTCCAGTTCTTCCTGTGGCGCCTCTGCATCGACTTCGCTGTTGAGGATGGGGTTTCCGTTGGGTTTGGCCGACTTGTCCAAGCGTTCACCCAAGGAATAAAGCCACTTGCCGAGGCGGAGTAGGAAGCGAGCTGCGATCAAAGAAGTGTTTGTGCTGATATTGGCAATTTCTTGATTCTGTCAGTGTTTTCTGAATTCTGCATGCTTGATCTGTTGTGATGTGCAACATGTCTTATTTTTGGCTCAAATCATGTTGAAAATCGTGCTGTCAAAGTTATTTGTTGGGTGCCATTAGCATTGAGATGTAGGAGGACAGTTACAAAATAGTCTTGTTTGATCCAGCGATTAGTTCTCTATGAATGCATGACTCGATTATCGCTATGATTCATAAGTATTGCGGTCGAAAGTGCGGCATCATGAGAGAGAGCTTGTTGCTTAATAGAGACATGCTGGATGATTCACTATATGCCGATCTTTAATTGTGGAATAAAGCGCATACTGCTTCTATTGAGAGGGAGGAAAATGCATTTAATGTAATTATCTTGGTAGGAAGTGGCGTCGCAATGTCGCTATTAGATCTGTCGTAAGAGAGTCAATCTCTTATTAGGCATGGGCTTTTAAGTCGGAGGTTTTAGTACATCTTTTGGTAGTTTCTGTACCAAGTATTCGAACTTATTTTAGGTCTCACTGGAAGCGATGGTTTTCATCCGTATCGGTAACTTTGATTGAGTGCCCATCCTCCTGTTGCCACTCAGTTTGCGCTTGAAGCATTTTGGAGTCACACTTCATACGTTCACTCATTTTTGCATTTGGTGTTCCCTTGTCAGGAATCCTTCCAATGTAATGTGGACAAGGGCCAGGGGCAATCTGGCATGAACTCGAATGATTCCAATGACTCCCTCAGTGATGCTGTTGTTTTTGCTTTTCAGTCAGTACGACACGGATACTGTTGGCGAAGCAATAAGACTGTCTTTGGCTCCAATTTTTCTGATCGGAGCCCTCGGTCATTACCTGACTGTTTTGGTTAGTCGTAAAGACAGCTTGTTTAATGGGCTGGAACGTCTCCGGCGTGAAATTGATGGTTCTAAGGAGTTTGATCAGCAACGGCAACGATTAATTCAAATTTATGGGAGTAGGCGCAGGTCTTTGACCTTGCTGATGCGGTCGATTCAGTTAGTCACTGTGGTGATTCTTTTGACGGCAATCGATGTGATTGTCCTCTTTATTAGTAGCGTTACGCCTTTTAATCTGTCGGGTTTTGTTTTGCCGATCTTTGGTATTGCAATGGTTTGTTTGATCTGTTCATCTCTGCTTTTTCTCAGAGAGCTCTCCATAGCTTCGAAAGAATTTCATGTTGATTTTGATTGAATCAGATGTTTTTTGACGAACGGATCGGAAGCGCAGCTACGTCTCACCCCCTGCATCTCGGGTGTTGTCCCTTCCAGAAGCTTCCATACCCCGCCGGAAGCTGTGAGTAGGAATTCTTTCCAACGGATTAATCGGCTAACTCCGATTCACCAAAACGATCGACCAGCTATCTAAAACCTCAATCAGCTTGCCTGTTGACCGCCTTTCGATTCGCTCAGATCTATTGCGGTAAAAGCCCTTTGCATGGAGTCCTGCTTGTGTTTTGTGAGTCCCCAGCGGCGTTGCCACACGTTGGTGGGCTCCATATCGCATCGACTTTGTTCCAGCGTCCGTTGTTTGAGGATTTCGACGGATGTGCTGGTTGCTGATGCATCGCGGAAGGGGATCGCGGCACGGGTGCTCAGATGCTCCAGTTCCATTGTTGAGAATGGGCGCCAGCCAGGCCCGTGATCTGGACACACGTCACCACCGGGTCTGACAGCCATCGTTCCGCTGCTCCATCCCTTCCTTTCCCCTGGAGGTGCCAGCAGCGAAAACAACTCCAGCCCGGCACGCTTCAAACTTGCTCGTACTGCAGCTGATCGGCAGTAGGTGAGCAGCCGTCCACCTGGTTTCAGGCGTCTCGCCAGACATCCAAGGAATTCGTCGCTCCACAGTTCCGGACACCGTTGTGGTGAAAATGCGTCCTGCAGGATCAGATCAAAACGCTGTTGCAGCTTGATGGTGGTCAGGGTTGATCGTGCATCCCCCCAGAGCATCTGCCCCGTGCTGGATGTCGTCGACCAGGAGCCAGTGGTGTGGAGAGCCTGCAGGCGCTTCAGCACGGACGTGGACCACATCTTTTTGAAAACTGGTTGGTTGAGGGCCAGTTCCAACGGCCGCCGATCGAGTTCCAGCCCCCACCAATCCAACGGAGCTAGCTCGGGCAATCCAGCCAGTACTGCGGCGCTGTTGTACCCCAACCCGAAGCAGACATCGAGAACGGCCAAGGACTGATTCGGCTTGAAGCGATGGAGTTCTGCCGGTTCAACGAATTTCGCTCTTGCTTCGTTCAGTGCCCCGGCGGAGTTGTGAAACGCTTCGCCGAAATGACAGCTGTGGAGGCTGAAGCTTCCATCGGCTGTCGGATAGGCCTCCAGCCGGCCGAGATCAGTTGCGGAGGCGTTCAAGTTCCTCCCAGAAGGTGGGATAGGACACCGCTGCTGCTTCGCTCCGTGCAAGCGTCGAGTCTCCCTTCGCCAGCATCGCTGCAACGGCCAGGCTCATGGCGACCCGATGGTCCGTTTCGCTGTCCAGCTCAGCACCGTTGAGGGGATGTCCGCCGCGGATGGTCACGCCGTCCTCCTGCTCTTCAATCTCAGCCCCCATCGCTTTGAGCTGACGGGCCATCACCGCCAGTCGATCGGTTTCCTTCACCCGCAGCTCGGAGGCGCCGCTGATACGACTCTCCCCATCGCAGAAGCAGGCTGCAACGCAGAGGATTGGCACCTCATCCACCAGCCGGGGCATGATCTCCTCCCCAAATTCAAACGGTTGCAGTGGTCCATGGGTGACCCGCAAATCACCGACCGGTTCCCCTGCCACGTCCCGGGGATTGAGCACCTCGATCCGGGCACCCATTTGATCCAGAACCTCAAGAATTCCCGTCCGCGTTGGATTCAGACCCACGTTCTCGATGGTGAGGTCTGCTCCCGGGATCAGGGATCCGGCAACCAACCAGAAGGCTGCTGAGCTGATGTCTCCTGGAACAACCACGGATTGTCCGTGCAGAGTTGCGCCTGGTTGCACCGAGATGTGGCGCCCCATTTCGCCGCCGACGGTCAGGTCTGCGCCGAAGGCCTTGAGCATCCGCTCGCTGTGATCCCGGGATTGCGCAGGCTCGATCACAGTTGTGGCACTCCCCGCCGTGAGTGCGGCCAACAGGAGGGCCGATTTCACCTGGGCGCTGGCGACCGGTGTACCGATCACCGTGCCCTTCAAGGGTCGTCCCTGAACGGCGAGGGGTGCCAGGTTGCCGCCATCTCGACCGCGTACATCCGCGCCCATCGATGCAAGGGGATGGCCAACCCGCCGCATCGGTCGACGTCGCAACGATGCATCGCCATCGAGCACGAAATGGCGACCGTCCCGGCCCGCCAGCAGGCCAAGCATCAACCGCATCGTTGTGCCGGAGTTGCCGCAGTTGAGGATTTCCGCCGGCTCCTTGAGTCCATCCAGGCCGACACCTTCAACGGTGACGATCGCCCCGGCTTCGATCGGACTGATTGCAACACCCATTAAACGCAGGCAGGCCGCTGTGCTGATGGGATCTTCCGCGGGGAGGAGACCATCAATGGTTGTTGTGCCTTCCGCGATCGCTCCGAACAGCAGAGAGCGGTGGGAAATCGATTTGTCTCCCGGCACCGTCACCCGGCCATGGAGGGATCCGCCAGCCCGAAGCGCGCGATGGGGGGTGTTGCTGCCGGTCGCGCTCAAGGCTGGAAATCGTTTCGAGGATCCTATTGGCCGGTCTTCAGTCCCTGAATCAGCCGATCCAGGGCATAGCCGAACAGGCTTGGATCCGGTTCTTCATCACCGAGGTC
>QCTY01000036.1:0-14014 GCA_003208975.1 Synechococcus sp. AG-676-F02 | reverse complement strand
TGCATATGGTGATTTGGGCTCTTGATAGTGCTGCCCGAAGTGGATTATTTCAGGGCAAGCCCGAAAAATTAAATGTTGATTTTTTTTCATATGCGCGATTAAATCAACCTGTTAGACTTTATCAAGCTAACGACCAGGGAATAGCTGGTATTAAATTACTAATTAAAAATGAAGCAGGCGGTTTATTGTCAAAAATCTCGATCACAACATTCAAGGACAAATCAAATGATGCCTATGAAGAAGAGTGGTATGAGAAAATAAATGCACCCTCAAGAAGTCTAGACGATCTAAAGAACTACCAGAGCACATTAAAAATCTCATTTCGAAAAAGTTATCACCAAGAGCTTTGGCCTCATTTAAGAAAAATCAGTGGAGATTCAATCCCACTATTCTTAGCCACAACAAGTAGATTGGTTGGGATGGACTGTCCAGGATTGAATTCCCTGTATTCAAGCTTAAAGCTCAACTCTAATCTAAATCATGCATTGAATAATGATGAACTAAAATATGCTGTTAAGCAGACCGACCATAGATTCTCATTGGTTGATATTGAGTGTAAATCAAGCAAGTATGTTGGTAAAATTAGGGCGTTTGTAAGACCTGAACCTGCACAGCAGCATTCAATAGCCGATGTATATAAATTAGTTCCTCGCAACTCTTTTCTTGGAAAAAGAGCTTTAATCATTGGCGGATCAAGAGGCATTGGAGAGTCAATATCAAAGGTATTTGCATCCGGCGGAGGTAATGTTTGCTTTACGTATTATAAGGGCTTAGATGATGCAGAGAAGTTACTAGCAGAACTAAAAACCGTTGATCATTCTGCATCGGCAGAAAGGCTGAACGTTCTCAACGATGACATATTGTATGAGCAGATTCTGCAAAAATTTAAACCTACATCACTGTATTACTGTGCAACACCATATATTTTCGAAGGCAAAAGAGGGGTTTTCTCAAAAAAGCTACTTGATTCCTTTCTTGAATATTACTCGGCTAAATTTGATCATTATGCGAGACGTGCTATACATTTCGGCGTCCGACAAATATGGTACCCTTCAACAGTTGCCATTAGCGAAAGACCTTCCGATATGGTCGAATATGTCCTAGCGAAAGCCATGGGTGAGTCAACATTAAAAACCCTTGCCAATGACTTTCCAGACATCAAAATTTTTGCACCTCGGCTCCCACGGACAGCAACTGATCAAACCACTTCTTTGCTGGGTGTAAGCAACGAGCCTGCTGTTCAAGTCGTTTTAAACACTATTTTTGTCTAGGTATTTTCATTATGTTCTTTAATCAGGGGCATGTTCCATCGCTATTAGAGATCGAAAAACTTAAGAAAAACTTTTTAGGCTATAAACCCAAAAATATAACAATACTTAGAAATATTACTATCGAAGGAATAGAGCCCTGCTTGACCTATGTCTTAGGGTCTGAAGGACATTTCGCGAATGTCCGGTTTGGTGGCTATGACTCTATTTTGCAAGATGCAATGAATTCATCAGAGATTCTCTCCGATGAAACAGATTGCGTCATTATCTTTTCATTCTTACAAACACTAAGCCCTTCACTATCGGACAGTTTTTCTTCATTAAGCAAGAGCGAAATCGAAGAAGAAAAACAACGTATCTCTATATTTGTCCAGAAAGTCCTGAGATCAATACGAGAAAAAACTTCAGCTCAGATTCTTTGGTATGGCTTTGAAAGTCCAGTCTACCCAACCTTCGGGATAGCAGATAGCTTGTTAAATGGTCAAAGTCATACTGTAGACGTCTTGAATCAGAATCTTAGGGAATTTCTCTCTATAGTTCCAAGTGCATACTATATAAATGCAAACCTCCACCTTTCTCGATTAGGAATAAACCAATATTATGATCTTAGATATTGGCATATAGCCAAGTCTCCTTATTCCAAAGCTGCTCTTATTGATATTTCCTACGAATGCATGAAATATATGAAAGCCTCAAGTGGCAACCAATCTAAATGCCTTGTCCTTGATTGTGACAATACTCTTTGGGGTGGAATATTAGGAGAAGATGGAATTAATGGAATTAAGATTGGCACAGATCCTTCAGGCTCACCTTTTAGAGAATTTCAATTAGAAATACTCTCCTTATGTAAAAGAGGAGTTATTCTTGCGATTTGTAGCAAGAATAATGAACAAGATGTGTTAGACGTACTCGAGAAACATCCTGACATGATACTAAAAACTCACCATTTCGCTGCCTGGAAAATAAACTGGTCTCCGAAAAGCGAGAACTTAGAAACGCTTGCTGCAGATTTAAATATTGGAGTTGACAGCTTAGTATTTGTTGATGATAGCCACTTTGAAGTGGATCTTGTAACGAGTCTTTTGCCAAATATTAAAACTATTCATCTACCAATTGACAAACCGTCTTGCTACCGCTGGCTTTTGGCCTCCTCCGGGTTCTTTGACAAAACACAACTGACAGATGAGGACTCTAATAGGGCAGCACTCTATCAAGCAGAGCAAAAAAGGCAAAAACTTCTAAAAGCCGACAATAATCTGAATAATTATTATAAAACTCTCGAGTTAGAACTTGAAATCATAGGCTGGGATGATTTCAATATTTCTCGAATTGCGCAGCAAACACAGAAGACAAACCAGTTTAATCTCACAACCCGTAGATATACAGAAGCTGATCTAGATAAGATAATACAAACTGGCAAGGCCGATATCTATTGTGTACGAGCAAAAGATAAATTCGGTGATATGGGCATTATTGGTAGCGTGGTATTGAAGCACAAAGCTCACGAATCTATAATTGATACTCTACTTTTGTCATGTAGGGCATTAGGCAGGGAGATCGAGAATTATTTCTTGCAAGAAATCCTGCATATCTTGAACGAAAAAAAGTTCCGGACTGTTTATGGACAATATATCGAGAGCCCAAAGAATTCTCAGGCAAAGCATTTCTTTGTGCGCAATCATTTTGATAAATGCTCATCGTTAAGCAGTGAAGGTGAGTGGTTTAAGATAGACCTCTGTAAATTGAGGCCTAGGAGCCTAGGTCACTTCCAAAAGATCACTTCGCCACTAGAGTCTCTCAAGTTGGATTAAGCATGGTGCTAGGATTGTTGAAACTCTTTTAATCCACATGGAAGAAAAAGTTTTTGAGATCATTGCCGGTATCATGGACATTGAAATGTCTATGATAAGTATTGACTCCTCGCCTCAAACAATAGATTCCTGGGATTCTTTGCATCATATGCGATTAATATTAGCTCTCGAAGAGTCTCTTGGTTTAAATTTCAAAGAAGAAGATATTGCGAACATGATGGATGTAAAAACGATCTTAAGTTGTATTAATTCAAAGGAATGATTAACTCATACATCGCTGGAAAGAGTCTCTACTTAAGGCATCCTACTCGTGATGATGCTCTCGGTTGTTGGCATGAATGGCTGAGTGATGAAGAAACTACTAGATGGCTCAACATGAGATATTGGCCTAACAGTATTGAAAAACAAATTAAATTCTTCGAGTCACTTGAAGAAAGCAGTGACAGAATGGTTCTTTCTATCGTTGATGTTGATTCTGATAAGCATATAGGTGTTTGCAATCTAAGTCAGATTAACTGGGTTCATCGATATTGCGAAATTGCTATAATAATTGGTGATAAAAGCTTTAGGAGAGGGAGTTATACTCTCGAGGCGATGCACCTTTTGCTAAGAGTTGCGTTTCATCGATTAAATATGAGAAACATCAGAAGTAGTTACGCGCTTTCGAATCAATCCTCCCACTTAATGCAAAAAGTGCTTAAATTCAAAGAAGTTGGTAGAGTTCCATCACTTTACTGGGATCAAGGCAATTATGTAGACGAAGTCATTGCTGTGTTAAGCTTTTCTGATTGGCAGCTTTATGCAAGATAGATCCCATATATTTACAAATTTCATCCTTGCCTAGGTGTATATGTGGGGCTCGTATAATATTAAGTTGAAACGACCAATAATTGCTTCTTTTAATATTGTATCATAAATCTAATTGACATGAGCCCCTCTAATCAATCTTAAAGCCTATTTGGATCCTATTAATTCATTAAAAATCGCGGTCGTCTTGAAATGCATATATAAAATTAAAAGTGCATCTTGTTTTTAGCGCATGCCCTATTACGCCCTTGATTTGATAAAGGCTTATACTCTCACAAAACAACTTAAGCCAATAAAAATCTTGCATTAGAGTAAGCAATGTTGTTGGCGGTTGAATTCACAAATTCCCATACCTTAGGAGAAAATCACACCGATTTGCAGATATCAAAATAATTGTGAAGGGGATAAATTTAGGCTACGGATTATGTCAACTTGAGCTTTTTCGTGACTTACCATATATCTGTGACGAGATTTTCTACAGCTGTGATTTTGCCAAGCTTAAAGTATTGGGATTGGATGGATTTATATCTTTTGGCGATGTACCTCCTACTTTATCAAAACGTCTTGATGAGGCATCACTTGATAAGGAGGCGGGAATCAGATTTTGGCTTTTGATATCGATTACTATTCTTCAACAAAAAGGCATTGGATAGTATCAGCTTATCTGATAAAATTATTTTTTTTTCAAGGACTGCTTATTATTTTGACGACAGATTGATGACGTGTAGCGACATTGATGGGCACAGAATTAATATTAGTTTAACGATGGATCTGAGAAATTAAAGATATATTCAAATGAATTAGAGCCAGAATTTTTATCTTTAAGGTGGCGGAGCTGGATATACGTGGTCAAGAAGCTCACGATGCTCAACATTTTCGATCATCCCGAATATTCTTCCCCGGAGTTTTATAATCAGACAGGCAGTACCATACAACTTCCCCTGCGAGGTCTGGCATGCCCTGCTTAACCGCATCTCATTACAATCATTAATTATTTATGCATTTTGCTGCTTTGGCATTCGCTTTCAAGCACATTACAGTTTAGCATCATTTTATGTCAGATAAAGTTGCTGTAATTATTCAGGCACGGACTGGATCTAGTCGCCTTCCTGGAAAGGTTTTAGCTGATTTAGCTGGACGGCCGATGCTTGCATTTCTTGTCGAGCGTTTGAAGCGTTGCGCATCAATTGATATGCACATTCTCGCAACTACTGAGTTAGCAGAAGACGATGCACTTGCTGGGCTAGGTGAGTCGCTTGGCCTGATAGTTGTTCGCGGTAGTCAGAGTGACGTCTTGTCTCGCTTTGCACTCGCGGCAGAGCAAATCCAGGCCAATATTTTGGTTCGGATTACTGGTGATTGTCCACTTTTGGATCCTTCCCTTCTTGAGGAGATGATTCATGAGTTTCGCGGGAAGGAAATTGACTATTTATCAAACTGCATCACGCCAACTTATCCCGATGGTTTAGATATCGAAATCTTCACTCGTCAGAGCTTGTTATTGGCGCAGACTGAATGTATTGATTCCGCTCAGCGTGAGCATGTAACGCCCTGGATTCGCGATAGTGGTCGATGCCGGTTGGCCCCAAAACGACACAGTGTTGACTATTCGGCTATGCGTTGGACTGTTGATGAACCTGAAGATCTTCAGGTGATTCGCGCAGTGGTAGCCCATTTCGAAGGTCGATCTGATTTTAGCTGGCTCGATGTACTTGAACTGGCGCAAGGGCAACCGCAGCTTTTTGCCGCCAATGCCAAATTTGCCCGCAATGAGGGGGAAACGATGGGCGAAGGCCAGAAGCTTTGGCGCCGCGCCAAGCGGGTGATCCCAGGAGGGAACATGCTTCTCTCCAAGCGGGCGGAGATGTTCCTGCCGGAGCAGTGGCCGGCTTATTTCTCCCGTACCAAGGGTTGCCGCGTCTGGGATCTCGACGGTCGTGAGCTGATTGACATGAGCATCATGGGAATCGGTACCAACCTGCTCGGATACGGCCATCCCGAGGTGGATGCTGCGGTGGCAGCCAACATGGCTGCCGGCAACATGAGCACCCTCAACTGTCCAGAGGAGGTGTGGCTGGCTGAGCGACTGGTGGAGCTGCACCCCTGGGCCGAGATGGCTCGATTTGCCCGAAGCGGAGGCGAGGCGAATGCCATCGCGATACGTATTGCCCGCGCAGCCACAGGGCGAGAAACGGTGGCCATTTGCGGCTATCACGGCTGGCACGACTGGTATCTGGCCACAAACCTTAAGAACGACTCCGGATTGGAAGAGCACCTGCTGCCGGGGTTGGAACCCAATGGCGTGCCCCGTGGTTTGGCGGGATCAGTACAGCCGTTTAGCTTCAACCGCCTGGATCAACTCGAGAGCATCGCCTCCATCCACGAGTTGGCAGCCGTAAAGATGGAGGTGCAGCGCAGTAGCCCTCCAGATCCGGGGTTTTTGGAGGGTGTTCGTGAGCTCTGCACGCGCCGCGGCATCGTTCTGATCTTTGATGAATGCACCTCAGGCTTCCGTGAAACCTTCGGTGGGCTGCATCTGAAATACGGCATTGAACCTGATATGGCGATGTTTGGTAAGGCCCTCGGCAATGGCTATGCCATCACAGCCACCATTGGCCGCCGCTCCGTGATGGAAGCGGCCCAAAGCACGTTCATCAGCAGCACCTTCTGGACGGAACGCATTGGCCCCTCGGCTGCTCTGAAAACCCTTGAGGTGATGGAGCGCGAGCGCAGTTGGGAACAGGTCACCTCCATAGGGCTACAGCTTCGTAGCCGTTGGCAGGAGCTCGCAGATCGCCATGGGCTGAGCATTGCGCACAACGGCTTACCGGCTCTTACTGGATTCGCCATCCAGAGTCCTCAGGCATTGGCCTACAAAACACTGATCACCCAGGAAATGCTCAAAAAGGGCTATTTAGCTGCTACCAGCTGCTACATCTGCTTAGCTCACACGCCCAATGAGCTGGAGCCGTATCTGGATGCTCTTGATGAAGTTTTTGGCCTGATTACTGATTGCGAAGCAGGACGTTCCGTGGAGGAGCTCTTAGAAGGTCCTGTCTGCCACGGTGGTTTCAAACGTTTGAATTGAAAGGATGAGCTGAGTTATGGCCCTGGCTGCAATGAATCAGGTCTTGGTGGTAGCTGCCCATCCCGATGACGAAGTGCTCGGTTGCGGCGGAACCATTGCCCGGCACGCCGATTCTGGGGATCAAGTGCGGGTCATAATCGTTGCGGAAGGCTCAACCTCACGACAGCAACAGCGCGATCGCTCTCAAGTTGGAGATGAACTTTCAGCCTTGGCTAAAGCGGCACAAGCAGCTGGATCGATTCTTGGTGCAAAAAGTGTCGAACTCCTTGATCTTCCAGATAATCGATTGGATTCATTAGATCGACTTGATCTCATCAAACGCATTGAAGAGAGCGTCGAGCGCCACCGACCAGAGTGTGTTTACGTCCACCATTCTGGTGATGTGAATGTGGACCATCGCCGATTGCATGAAGCGGTGGTGACGGCTTGCCGGCCTATGCCTGGAAACGTTGTGAGGCGGTTGCTCAGTTTTGAGGTGGCGAGCAGCACAGAATGGCAGCCGCCTGGGTCTGCTTCTGCTTTCCAGCCCAACTGGTTTGTGGATATTTCGGCTCAATGGGAGCGCAAACGTGAAGCTTTGGCGATTTATGTCAGTGAGATGCGCGACTGGCCTCATGCCCGGTCGCTTAAGGCCGTGGAGCATCTGGCACGCTGGCGCGGTGCTCAGGTAGGCGTTGAGGCAGCTGAAGCTTTTTGTCTATTGCGACAGCTTTTGTGACGAGTATTTTTATACGCTGCGACGCATCCCTGCTGATTGGGAGTGGCCACGTGATGCGCTGCCGCACCCTGGCCCGAGAGTTGCACCGCCGTGGTGCAGAGGTCTGCTTTATTTGCCGTCGCCAGCCCGGTGATTTGATCAATCAACTGGAGCCAGAGTTTTCGGTGTTGGCTCTGCCCGAGCAGCCTTTGGTTGCCTGTGATGGGTTAGAGGGCCGCGATCTCTATGGCGCCTGGCTTGGTTGCAGTCAGGAACAGGATGCCGCCCAGTGCCTTGAGTTTCTTGCTCAGGCCAGGATCAGCGGCGCCAGCTGGATCGTGGCGGACCACTACGGCCTTGATGCCCGCTGGGAAGCGCAACTGCGCTTGGGTTTGTCCGGAAGTAGTGCAGCTCCCAAGCTCCTGGTAATCGATGACTTGGCAGATCGAACTCACCAGGCCGATCTTTTGTTGGATCAGAACTTCTTTGGTGAGGCCACGCATCAGCGTTATCAGGATCTAGTGCCACCGCATTGTGGCCAGCTTCTTGGGCCTCACTACGCACTGCTGGGGCCGGAGTATGCCCAACTACATCCTGTGGTCCCTCCCCGCATCGCGCTACAGCGGGTGCTTGTGTTCTTCGGGGGTGTGGATCCGTCCAACCTCAGCGGTCGGGCGCTTGAAGCGCTGCTGGATCCGGCATTGGCTGATCTGGCTGTGGATGTGGTGTTAGGGCTTCAAAGCCCTCATCGCCAAAAGGTGGAAGAGCTGGTGGCCCGTAGGCCCCGCACCACCATGCATGGACCACTTCCTAGCTTGGCCGGCTTAATTGCTCGGGCGGATCTGGCGATCGGCGCTGGTGGTGCCACCACCTGGGAAAGAGCCTGTCTTCGGCTACCGAGCCTGGTTGTGGCCATTGCTGCGAATCAATTGCCTTTCTCAGAAGCCCTTGATCAGGCGGGCCATCTCCAACTCTTGGGCGATACGTCCAGCGTAAGTGCTGAGCAGATCCGCTCTGCGCTGGTGCCTCTAATGAATGAGGGGAAGCCTGGGAAAGCAGCTCCTTCACTTACTGATGGCTGGGGTGCACCACGCTTAGCGATGGCGATGCTGGGCCCCCAGGGGGCAATCAGCCTGCGACCGGCCACAACTGCGGACGAAGCCCTGATCTTGCAATGGGCCAACGATCCTCAGGTGCGCGCCAATAGCTTCGCGCAGGAGCCAATTGCACCGAAAGATCACCACCACAATTTTCAAAAAGGCCTGACAGACGCGAATCGCCTCTTGCTGATCGCCAGGGCAGCAGATGGCTGTCCGATCGGCCAGATCCGCTTTGATCAACAGCCTGCCAGCGCTCAAGCTGATGCCATTGAGGCCGTGGCAGATATTTCGCTCGATCGCTGTGCTCGCGGCCATGGGCTGGTTGCTGAGCTAGTGAGGTTAGGCCTTGAAACGATGGAACAACGCTGGGGGCCTTCTACTGAAGCCGTTGCGGAGGTTCTCTCTAGCAACACCGCCGGCAATGGCTGCTTTGCGCGAGTCGGCTTCATGTCTGAATCAGAACACCTCTCGGATTCCCCCTCCCCCCTCTCAGGGGGTGAATCGCTGGCGTTGGCGCCGGGCCGCATCACACTGCTTAGCGATCGAGGCAGTTGGCTCAACGCCTTTCTGCCAGATCTAATAAGAGCGCTGTGGCAGCGCGGACATGCTGTGCGTTGGATCCACACTCCATCAGCTTTATGCCCCGGGGATGTGTGCCTGTTGCTGAGCTGCGGTCGTTTGCTCAATGCTGAGCAACTGGCGCTCCATCGGTACAACATGGTGGTGCACGAGAGCGCTCTGCCTCAGGGTCAGGGCTGGAGTCCGATGACCTGGCAGATCCTTGAGGGAGCAAGCTCCATTCCCATCACCCTTTTTGAAGCCGTTGCCGATCTTGATGCCGGTCCTATCCACCTGCAGCAGAAGATCACACTCAAGGGCCATGAGCTGGTTGATGAGTGGCGCGCCCTACAAGCTCGGGGCACTCGGGAGCTCTGTTTGGCCTGGTTTGATTGGCACCATGAGGTGGTACAGGCCGCCAAGATTCAGTGCGGCGAAGCCAGCCATTACCCCCGCCGCAGGCCGGCTGATTCCCGGTTAGATCCAGAGCTGTCTCTGGCAGATCAGTTCAATTTGCTGCGGGTGGTCGATAACCAGCGTTATCCGGCCTCTTTTGAATGGCGCGGCAGGCGCTACATCTTGAATATTCAATCTGATTGAGCTGATCTGGAGTTTAAGAACTCCAAACTGCTTGTCATGATGAACAAACCGCATTCATCGCTTTCGCTTTGGGAAAGAAGAGCTGCTGATGGGTCAAATTTCACCTCTCCAACAACGCCCCCTGCTACTGCTCTCCAACCGGCCTTGGAACAGCACATTGGCTGATCGACTCAGCAGACAACTCAATCGACCTGTTGAGAGCATTGCAGAGCCCAACAAGTTGAACTCGGAAGCTGTAGCGGGGATCGATCCCCAGTGGATCTTCGCGCCTCATTGGAGCCATCTGATCCCCGAATCGATCTGGGGCTCTTGGCCCACTGTAATCTTCCATATGACCGACTTGCCCTACGGCCGGGGCGGTAGTCCGTTGCAGAACCTGATCCGAAGAGGTCACAGCAGCACCATGATCTCAGCCCTGCGCTGCGGCGCTGGCTTTGATACCGGTGATATTTACATCAAGCAGCCATTAAGCCTTCACGGAGGCGCAGAAGAAATCTTTCTCAGGGCTGATGGAGTGATTGAGCAAATGATTAAACAAATCGTTTGCGAGGAGCCTGCTGCCACACCCCAGCAGGGAGCCCCAGTGCTCTTTAGCCGCCGTACTCCAGCCCAAAGCAATCTGGACAGTTGCCCCGAAGGCGACCTGAAATCCTGGTACGACCAGATTCGTATGCTCGATGCTGAGGGATATCCTCATGCATTTTTAGAAGCCCACGGCATGAGGCTTGAGCTCCGCAGGGTCTCTCAGCGCAGCGATGGCCTCCATGCCGATGTAAGGATCGTGCCAATGTCACCAGACCAATCTGTTAACCAAGACATCCCTTCATGACCATTGAGATCGCCGGTCGTCCTATAGGTGAAGACCATCCCCCATTTGTGATCGCCGAGATGAGTGGCAATCACAACCAGAGTCTTGAGCGAGCTCTGGAGATTGTTGAGGCTGCTGCAAAAGCTGGGGCGCACGCCATCAAGCTGCAGACCTACACCGCTGACACGATGACACTCGACGTCCGCGGCGGCAGCTTCGAGATCAATGATCCAAATTCCCTCTGGACAGGTAAAAACCTGCACGACCTCTACAAACAGGCTTACACCCCTTGGGAATGGCATGCCCCAATTATGGAGCGGGCAAGGAATCTGGGGTTGATCTGCTTCAGCTCACCCTTTGATGAGACGGCAGTCGATTTTTTAGAGGACCTTGATGTTCCTGTTTTGAAAATTGCTAGTTTTGAGAACAATCATCTTCCACTTATCGCTAAAGCAGCATCCACAGGAAAACCGCTAATTATCTCCACAGGAATGGCTACCCTTGGAGAATTAGATCAGGCTGTAACTACCGCGCGAGATGCAGGTTGTAATCAATTGATTCTTCTAAAATGCACAAGCACTTACCCAGCGACACCCGAAAAAACCAACATTTCAACGATTCCCCATCTCAAGAATCTGTTTGGTGTTGAGGTAGGGTTAAGTGATCACACCATGGGTGTAGGCGTAGCAGTTGCTTCTGTAGCACTGGGTGCATCCGTTATCGAAAAGCACTTCACGTTGTCACGAGCCGATGGTGGAGTGGATAGCGCGTTTTCAATGGAACCGCATGAATTGAAGGCACTGGTTCTGGAATCTGAGAGGGCTTGGCAGGCCTTGGGTGAAATCACTTATGGTCCGACAGACTCCGAGCGGAATAGTATGGTTTTTAGACGATCAATTTATGTATCTGAAGACATAGCTAAAGATGATTTTTTCACCAGTCAGAATTTACGCATTGTTCGACCAGGCGATGGTGCTCCGCCCTCTCTGTTGACTCAGCTAATCGGCAAGAAAGCTCGTCGTTCATTTAAGAAAGGCTCCCCCCTAAATCTTGATTATTTGATCTAATAAATAACTAAAGATAATACTGGAGTTGGGACATGGAATCCTTCTTTCTATTTTATTAATATTTTTAGCAAAGATTGGGTAATTTTTATTTTAAATTTTCATCCGTCTCATTGCAACCAAAAAATCAAATGCATCTCGCAAGGCTTAAAAAAACTCTAACTCCCAGAAGTTCTTGACGTGCCTAACAGTTAATTGGCAAAGAGCTTCATCCTTGAAAGCTCACTAGAATACCATCTGTATAAATGATTTCTTTAGCCTTAAGACTCTTGATCGCAACATACATAAAACATTAATTAACCGGGAAAAATGAAGTGCAAACCTCAATCGCCTGTCCAGTTCTGGTGCTCAGCAATGAGTGGCTAGGGGAGCTGTATTATTATGAATGAGAAGAATTGCACTCAAGTACAGTTATCAGGGATAACCCCGTGAATCACACAGTGCAGTGGGCTCCAAAGGAACTATGGGAACAAGTGGAGCATGTCGACCCAATCGTGGCGAACTCATGGGCAAGAGAATATATCCGCAAAAAGAAAGATGATAAATCACCAGAAAGGGTTAACAATATACGCTATTATTACAGCAATTAAGCCAAAACAATTGCGATCAAAAATGATATCTTCAAGAATGTTATGCGCTAATAACTAAAGCCTTATATGAGAGCTTTCAATCTGCGCGCGAAAATGAGAAACAGTTTTTTTAAGCCCCTCATCAAGAGGAATCCGCGCTCTCCAGCCAAAGTTCGCCATTCGACTAACATCGAGCTGCTTCTTCGGGGTTCCATCAGCCTTACTACTATCCCATTCGATCATTCCGTCATATCCCACAGCTTCAGCTACTGCCTCAGCTAATTGTTTAATCGTGAGATCCACCCCAGTTCCCACATTCAAAAATGACAATGGATTTCCATGATCATCTTTTGGCGCATCCTTTTTAAGCGCGCTCCAATTCTCAAGAGCAAACACACAAGCAATTCCCAAATCATCTACATGAAGAAACTCACGCATTGGAGTACCTGTTCCCCAACAGACAACAGTGTCCGAGCCTGCCTGCTTAGCTTCATAAAAACGACGTATCAATGATGGCAAAACATGGCTATTTTCAGGATGATAATTATCACCAGGTCCATATAAATTTGTAGGCATCAAACAAATCGCATCAAAACCATATTGCTTTCTCAATGATTCGCACAGCTTGACCCCAGCAATCTTCGCAATCGCGTACCACTCATTCGTTGGCTCCAAGGGTCCTGTCAACAAGGACTCCTCCTTAAGCGGTTGCGCAGCAAATTTCGGGTAAATGCAACTACTACCTAAAAATAAAAAACGCCTTACCCCAGCATTCCAAGCTCCTTCGATCAAATTATTTTGGATCTTAATATTTTCTAGAAGAAAATCAGCAGGGTAACTATTATTGGCATGAATTCCTCCCACTTTGGCAGCAGCCAGAACAACAACTTCAGGCTTATTGTAATCGTACCAACAATTTACCTTCTGAGCATCTAAAAGATCGAGCTCACTGCGTGATGGCATAAATAATTCACCACCTTTCGTTTTATCACCATAACCTTTCTCCAACAACGCACGACAAACTGCACTTCCTGCCATTCCTCGCGCTCCGGCGACAAAAAAGCGATCTTGATGATTGATCAAGCTGTCCACGACTAGCCACCTGCCGCCTTAATCGCTTCCGGGTTCGTTGGTGGATTCTCCATGGAACCCACGACATCAAAACCCTTAAGCTTCAAATAAGCCTCTTTCTTGGCTTCTTCTTGATCATACGCGACCATTTCAGCTACCAATTCCTCCAAGGTTGTTGTAGGAGTCCAACCCAGCTTTTCTTTGGCCTTTGTGGGATCGCCGAGCAAGGTTTCTACTTCAGCCGGACGGAAGTAACGCGGGTCAATCTTCACCACTACTTGTCCAGTACTCCGCTTACCAGTCTCCTGCAAACCTTTGCCTTCCCACTCAATAGCACCCCAGCCCAGCTCTACTGCAGTCAACTCTATGAAGCGTCGTACAGATTCTTGCCTACCCGTGGCGATCACAAAATCTTCGGGAGGTCCCTCCTGCTGCAGCATCCTCCATTGCATCTCCACGTAATCCCGCGCATGACCCCAATCCCTTAGAGAATCAAGGTTACCCATATAAAGACACTCATCTAGCCCAGCATCGATACGCGCAAGACCTCTGGTAATTTTACGCGTCACAAAC
>QCTY01000035.1:0-14030 GCA_003208975.1 Synechococcus sp. AG-676-F02 | reverse complement strand
ACCCGGTGCCGACCGCTGTGCGCTCCATCGGCCCCAGCCACAATCCCTCGCCGCAGCAGCGAATTGGCCGCCTCCAGTCCGCACACGTAGGCCCGCTCCTGGCAGAGGCCCTTGGCACCGTGCTCGCGCTCGCCCATCCGCACCCAGTCACCAGCACAGACCACTGCATCCAGTGATGTTTCCAGTGGCGGGCGCTGGCGAAAGCTTCCCGGTGAGAACAGCGACACCGACCCCGGATAACGCCGCACCTCCGACTCCACCACCCGCGCCTGCCGGAATGCCGGAACCACCTGCGGCAGCAGGTCCTGCATCAGGTTGGCGACGATCTCCCCATCGCTCAGCGTTGCGATCGCCGAGGCGTTGTAGAAATCGCTGGCGATCACCGAACCCTGCGGATCGGCCCCGCCCCACAGCTCCCGTTCGCTGCTCTTCTGCAGCTGATCGAGCATAAAGAAGGTGGCCCCGGCCCCCCGCAATGCCGCAAAGCGGGAGAAGACATTGGCGGGATCGGCAACCGAAACGCGACGATCAAGCCACAACCGCACCGACACCACATCAATCGCGCCGAGTTCACCGGCTGCCGCCAGTTCCGGTGCCGCCTGAGCACACGCCGGTGACTGGGCCATCACCCCCCGCATCCCCCTGGCGCCCACCGCAAGCACCACCGCATCCACGCCTTCGAGCTCGGTTTTGGTGCCCGATGCCTGCGAACGGGTAGTGACGGAACGGATCCCGCGGCCGGTCTCCTCAAGATTCAGGCTGGTCACCACCGTTCCCCCCAGCACGGTGAGCTGGTGCTGCGCGATCAGCCGCTCCGCCAACGGAGCGATCAGCTGCTCAGCGATGCTCCTGGCCTTGATCCAGCGCACATCAAAGGAGTCCTGATGCGCCAGGGCGTAGTAGTAGAGCAGCTCCATCGTCACCGCCGCCGACAACTCCTCGGGCGGTTTGAACAGACCCACCAGCAGGATCGGCCGCAGGAACTCATCGATCATCCGCTCGCTGATCTTCAGCTGGCGGAACAGGGTCAGGGCATCAATCCTGTCGTAGCGCGCGAAGGTCTCAGGGTTGCGGTTGAGATCGAGCATGGCGAGCAGCAACCCGGCGATGCTCAACCGATCAGCCAGCGGCAAGCGCTTGAAGTTGCTCACCGTGGCGAAGGCCTGGCCCAGCGGGCTGGGCAACTGGGGGCCGTTGCCGAACACCGGTGCGGTGGCCTCCAGTCCATCGGGAGACCAGAAGGCACTGGTGGTGAAGGGGGTGAACAGATCACGGAGCCCCAGCTCAGCTGTGAGTGCATTGATGTTGGGGTAGTCCTTCCAGAAGCCACGGGTTCCGGGCTCGAACGGTTTGCCACCGGCGGTGCGATCGGGCGTTCGACCGGTGGGATCGGTCATCCCATCGATCAGGGTCACGCGCACTCCGGCTTCGCAGAGAGCCTTGGCCGCACCCCAGCCGGCCCAGCCGGCGCCCACCACCACCACATGCGAAGGCCGGCCCTGTTCAGCCATCGTTTTGTGCATCGGAAGCGTCGATCAATTGCAGGGCCTGCAGCACCTGCAACCGGATTCCCCCCAATCGGCGCCAGGCCTGCAGAGCATCGGCTTTGGATGCGTAGGGTCGCCAGTCGTCTTCAGTGATGCGGCGCTGCATGTGCTGGGCCACCCGTTGGGCCACCGCACGATCGCTGGGCGCCGCCAGATGAATCACCCGCCCGTTGAGCAACCAGTTGTGGCTCATCGTTTCGGCGGTTTGATCAATTCACCGGTTTGCAGTGAAACCACCGCAAAACTTCCAACAAACACCAGAGCAACCACCACCAGAACAGCAGCGGTGATGTTGCTGATTTCAAGCTCCCCGAGCATGAACGCGAACTGAGGGAGCATTGGGACGACCGAAGTTGGGTCAGCCTAAGGCGATTGCTCCGTCCGCAGGTTGGCGAACACGGCACCCGCCATCGAGGCACCGATCAACAGCAGAACCAACGCTTCCATTCAGACCCTCCGTCGCATCCAGGTGGATGCAGCCGAGCAGCGGGTGGGATGGTTCAACCAGGAACTGCGGCCCATGAACTGTCTCGTGGAAGAACTAAGGTTCACCGCAGCCGTTCAAAACGTCTGTTGGATCGGCGACCGAAGTCCGTTGAAGCGTCGTGATCCGAATCAAAGCCGCGGGATCATCGCGTCATTGGGGAAAAATTCCTCAAATAAACGGATGCGGTCTGCCCAGCGAGCTTCCACCTCGAGTCGCATCATTCGATTGCGAACCCAGAGCAGGGTGTCGAGATCAATCGGTTGATTGAGTTTGCGCCGCTGTGCCTTGACCCAGTCAGCTTTGTTCTGTGGATGTTGCATCGCGCCTGACGCGTGAGCGTTCTCAACGTAAGGAGCACAACGCGTGGCTCAGCAAACGTCACAAACCGTCAGCAGCGAAGGACACAAGAGCGCCTTACAGGTGAGCAAAAGCGCAAATTCAGGCCGAACCATCATCTTTTCAGCCTTTCTGTAGCGAGCTGAACGACGACCCAGTGGACCTCCGCGCTAAAAAGTTTCTGTAGCCACAGCTACGCAATCGACGTTCACCTCGCTTCCAGCGGGGCGCAGTTCGACTCAGGCCATGGAACGGGGACCTGAGCTTGCTTCGAGGAACCTCCCATGACCCTGACCTACCGCGGCCAGAAGTACGTCCAGAACAACGCTGCTGTCTCCGACACCAAGCACTCTGTTCTCGTGTACAGGGGAAACAAAGTCGTCCGCTGATCTCAGCGAACAAAATCCAACAGGCCCCGCAGATGCGGGGCTTTTTTTGTGCGTCCTATCCGCAGAACAACAACCGGATGCAGGAAGCTGCAGCAGAAGCAGATCATCAGAGCCGGTCATGCAGTCATTTGAAGACACCGATTCACGTCCCTACGACCGTCATCGCTACAGGGTGATGTTCATCGACGGATCGTTTCAGGACGTTGGCAGCTATGCCGAAGCCACGGATCTCTGGTATTCCAGCCGCCTCAAGGCGAGGGTGATCGAGGTGTTGCCGGCCCCCAAGCAACAAGCCAAAGCAGGGCGCGGCGGTTTCGGCTGAACTGCTCAATCAAGCGAAAATTCGCTGCGCAGAGCGCGAGCATCCTGAATGCGCTGTGCAATGGCGAGCTGGCGCAGTCTTGTGTTCAACCAGGTCCGCAACCGCGTTGACGAAACAGACTTATTCATCAGAGCATCCGAGGGCTCAGGCTCACCGAAGGGAATAGTCATGAGTGCCTCACGGCGCTCAAGGTTAGTCAGATCGAACCGGACATCATTGAACCAGGCATTAATGCCATTCATCGTGCGCCGTATTGACGCTTGCAACCGTCAAGCGTGATCAGACAGATGACATCTAAATCACTGTTGATCACCCGATAGGTGTTTCCGCTGGCCATACAACGGCTGCGGGCATTGAGGAAAGCCTTGAACTCTGTCTGACAAGAGAGTTCCCGTTTCCAACCCTGATCAACCAGGCGCTCGATTGTGAACATGCCCGTAACGCGGTTCGTCTTCCTCAGGATCGACGGGCTCAAGCTGATCAGAGCTGTTATTTCCATTTGATCTCGGGATCAGAGCAGACGTCGATATCGCCAGGACATCTGTGAAGCAATAACCAGCGGGATCGTTCTTGCACGCGAGGACCAATGAGTCGCAGTTGATGCACAACAGATTTTTGAGAATGATTTCCGAGCAATCTGCTGGAAAAACGATCCTTCTCGAGCTGTTTCCACCACCAATCAATCAAATTCACCCCAATTTGTATTGACAAGTTGGGTGCTCTACTTGCATGATTTACATAAGCAAGCGTTCTTTTTCAATGCTCACCGGATCCGACCTCCTGGCCAAGGTTAAAGAGCTGGGTGATGTCTCCAAGTCCGACCTGGTTCGGGAATGTGGATACGTCTCCAACAAGAAAGATGGTGGAGAACGCCTTAATTTCACTGCCTTTTACGAAGCTCTTCTCGATGCGAAGGGTGTCAATCTCAGTGGCGCAGGTGCAGCCATTGGCAAAGGTGGTCGCAAGCTGAGCTATATCGCCAAAGTGCAGGGCAACGGCAACCTGCTGATCGGCAAGGCTTACACCGCCATGCTCAACCTCGAGCCGGGCGATGAATTTGAAATCAAACTCGGCAAGAAAGCCATCCGTCTGCTCCCCACCGGTGATGCGGCTGCCCATAGCGAAGCAGCTGAAGGCGTCGAAGAGTGATCTAGGACCTCAGGTCTCAACACCCACGCTGGCCCCACCATCAACATGGTGGGGCTTTTTTGTGGCCATGGTCTATCAACCGAGCAAGCAACACCTGGACCAACACATCCCGGAAGCCTGCCAGGCCATTAACAAAATCCTGCGGGAGTTGAAGAAAGAAACCGGAGCCGATGACCGGTTCATTGCCCGCATCCTTGAAGGACTCTCCCGCCAGTGGACGGATGATCTCAACCGTGACGGTTTCGGCTTCCGCTGATCAGAGGACAGGCAAGGGCACGGAATGGTTTGTGAACCCCCTCCTGAATCCACGAGCCGATCGATTGAGCAGCGGCGGTGGTGATGACCATCCGGCTAAAGCAACAACTCTTGAGTTGTAACCACTCACACCGCAAGAGCCATGGGAAGTTATGCGGATGCTCACGAATAAGACACAGATCAGGTAACCGTGAGCTGATTCAGCTGGTTGGATTAAGAGCCGGCCCACTGCGAACGGTGAACGGTTAAAGAAAGAATGGAACCCATCACCTTGTTCATGAGTCAGCCGAGCGACCACTCCACAAACCTGCTGGAGGATTTGATCGCCGAAGACATTTCCCGCCAGGTGGATGCCATCGCGGAGTCGTTGCAAAGGGAAGGCTGGCCGATGCCACTTGTGAAACGATTCATGCACAAGGCAGTGGAATCACTGCCGGAATAGGGCATAAAAAAGGCAGGGATCTCACCCCCTGCCTCGATCCGTCTTCATCGCTCAGGTTGAAAAACCAAGCCGAAGTGCAGTTCGATCTGCGGCGGGGAGCTTAACGGGCATCCAGCGCCGGCGATCACATCAGGAGTTACTTGATGGAATTCAAAACCCGCATCTATGCCTCTTCCAAAGGCATCACCATCGATGCCATTGGCCAGGGCCAGTATCTGGTGTGCAAACCCTCGGGTTGCACGAAGGTCAATGGCCTGCACAACGCCCACGAAGCCCTCAAGCAACACGATTCGGATCCGCGGTGACGGCCGCGGCGCGCCAGGATGTAACGAATCCGTTACAAAGCTCTCATGACTGTGGGTGAGATCGTTCTCGAAAGCCTTTCCACCGGTGTGATCACCGAGCATGAGGTCAGCTGGCTGACGGCGCAGCAATCCAGCTTCAACCGTCCGGAAGAGGCGGCTGTACTGCGTTTGGGCCGATTGATGGATGAGGGTGAAATCCAGCTCGGGTGCCGCCTTCCCTCCGTGATCAACCACCATCAGCAGGTGAGGAAAGACTGGATCGAACCCCTCGGTCGCCGGCGCCATCGCCGCAGCTGATTCAGTCGCTGCACTCCGCCAACCTGGCCTGCGCTGCCTTCAGGGCTTCTTCGCAGGCAGCGCGATCATCCTGATCGATGTCACCCTGGCTGCCGTTCAGACGCGCCTCCAGGAAAGAGATTTCGTCGGTCCAGTAGCGCTTGCCTTTGCGCTCGGCATCGGCCATGGCTGCAATGTTCAACTCTCCGCTCAAGCCTGACATTCCATTCCGGCCCTTCACCGCGGTGGGATCAAAAATCAGAGTCTCAAGGCAGATCCTTCTGTTTGGAACGCTCGAACCAGACGGCCACCGCGAATGAAAGACCCACGGCAATACCGGCACCGATGAAGACAAATCCGAATTCGATCGGCATCACAGACCTCCCTGGATGAGCTGCTGATAAGCCTCGCTCACGCGAAGAAAATCTTCCGGAGAACCCCCAACATCCGGATGGTGTCGTTTCACCAGCTGCCGGAAGGCTGCTTTGATTGCATCCTGACTCGCTCCCGGATGCAGACCCAGCACAGCCAGCGCGGCAGCACGGGAATCACGGGGCATGCCTTCATCAACACGATCCGAGTGGCGACGGTCACTGCGGGTGCGCCTTCCTCGTCCGGATGCTGCACCGGAGCCCACCCGTTGGCGCAGATCCGCAACCACCCGACGGGGGTCTTCATCCAGCCATTCACTGGCTCGCACCCCATACAGAGCGAAAGCGGCAAGAACAGCTGCCGTTTTTTTATTCGGCCTCGAGCCAATGGCGGCCATCAGGTCCGTGCCAAGACCCGGGGCCAGGCGATCCAACCGTTGCTGCAGCGTCAGCCGCGCCGGAAAACCGTCGCGATTGAGCTGATCGACAAGAGCCTTCAAGGCGCTTTGCCGCAACCCACTCCAACCGGCTTGCCCTGCCAGGGCAGCACCCCAGGCCTCAACCTGGGCTGGACGGACCCGCATGGGAGCCTCGCCTGAGCTGGTCTCTCGGGTTGAACGCCAGCGCCGGACCAGCTCAAGTTCCCGAGTCAGCCGAGCCACCTCCCTACGCAAGGCATCGTTCTCTGCCAGCAACGCCTCCACATTGCTGGTGACCCGTTGTTCCGAACGATCACGGCCGGACCAGTGACGTGGATCAAAACCCAATCAGACCGTTTTCAACCCAGCGGTGCAGTGATGGTGGAACTTCAGGCCGAGGCAAGTCAAATTCGGGCAGCTCGAAAGCTGGCTGAATCTCGGCTGCGGGCGCTTGCCGACGCAAAAGAGAGGGTTATAAAAACTTTGGTGCAAACAAAAACCGCCCCACGATTGGAGCGGATTCGAAGGCTCAGGCAATCCCCATCACCCCGCCTGTTTGCACCACATCTTGTGATGTTGATGCAATTGTACAGCTCCGATCCCAGATGTGGCGTGTATCAACACTCATCTCTTGTGTTTAATCACATTCACAAATTGGAGCTGTTCTGCCTGCAAGGCACCACCAGTGGGGCCTTGCAGGCTTAAGATCTGATTCCCCATCACCCGGCCTGCCCTCGAGGCAGGTTTTTTTCTGACCGCACACCACCAATGGTGTGCAAAGGGATTCGCAATCCCCAGCCATCACCAGGGCAATAACTGGCCATTGGCATGCCAGAAACAACCGCTGGTCTCAAGGGTGAGGGCATCAACCCGTTCCAGCAGCCCTCGAACAGACTGCTCCGGTTCGATTCCACTGGGGTTGAAGCCGATCATCCGGGTGCGAACGAGCCCTGGATGCAGCAGCGCTACCGCAATACCGTTCGGCTTCAAATCAACCGCCAGGGATCGGCCGGCCATGTTCAGAGCCACCTTCGACATCCGATAGCCGTAGGAACCACCGGAGCTGTTGTCGTCGATCGAACCCATCCGGCTGGTCATCAAGATCAGCTTTGAGCCATGGGGCATCTGCGGAACCAAGGCCCGGCTGAGCTGCAACGGAGCCAGTGCATTCACCTCGAACTGCAGCCGGATCGCCTCCGCATCGAGATCGGACAACCCCATCGACTGAAGGATCCCGGCGTTGAGGATCACAAGATCCAGCTTCAGGCCCTTCAACCGCAGCAAGAGTCCGGCAACGGCATCAGCGTCGGTCAACTCAACACCGGATTCGATGCGAATCCCCAAGGCCTCAAGCTCCGGGCTTGGCTCGCGGCAGACCGCCACGACCTGATCTCCCCGCGCCTGAAGCTGACGGCAATACTCCAGACCGATACCGCGATTGGCACCGGTCACAAGAGATGTCTTCATCGCTGACGCATGGATGCCCACCACTGCCGCGCCCTTTCAAGCCACTGCGGCCAGCCCCGCAGCGTTGAAACGGTTGATGGTCGTTGCAGCACCGCCGACGGAACCGGGTGTCCAGCCGGTTCAAAACCATCAAAGGCAATCAGCGCGTCCCGGGCCCCCTGCAGATCCTGTTGCAACGAGCGCTGTGACAGAGAACGCCTGCTGCGATAACGAGCCAAAGCCATGAACGGGTCTGCGCGTACCTCCACAGGTCTGGCAAAGCCAGCGCTATCCGACCAGGAGCGGTGACGCTTCTTCATCACAAAACCACCACTTTCCGAGATGATCCGATTGCCTGGCTCAGTCGTTGCCAGCGGCGCAGGCCACATCAACCCTGCCCTGCATGGTCAGCAGGCGTTGCTTGTTGTATTCGTACTCAGCAATCAACTGGTTGTAGTCCGTCCTCTGCTCCTCAAGGTGTCGGCAACGGGCGTAATCACGCATCAGGCCGTTGTGTTTCTCATACAGGGCGTTGTATTTGCGATTGTGGTCGCACCAAAGCGCTTTATTCGGCGCCGTTTTGATCTTCCTGACGCTCGCCTGCGCAGTCTTCTCCGAAACACTGATCTGATCTCGAATCGAAAGGCAATAGCTGCTCTCCACCTTGGAGGTGTTCGCCAGAACCCCAATGGGAACAGCGAACGACAGCAGGCCAACGACCCATATCAGCTTCCGCCTCGGACGTGTTGTCATCCGTTCAGAACGCTTTGACACCCACCAAAGTAATGCTGGTTCCAACAGCTCTGAAGCGCGATGTAAAGCCTGCATGACAAGCCGAAACGGCGCTCTAGCCTTCGACCAATCGATGGGGATCGATGAAAGACCAGCTGTTGGACGAGCTGATTCAGATGGACACATGGGACTGGTGGAAGAGCCAGTTGTTTGTGCTTCGCGAACAGTCGGAATACGCCGAAGCGGAAGCCCTGTTTCACGAGTTCAAGATCACCGCGGAGACCTGACCTGATCATCGGAAGGTCCGATCAAAATCCACAACAGCCATAACTGTCCGATCAAGGGCACCAGGCTGATGAAGATCCAGGGCCAGGCCCTTCCCGCATCGCGAATGCGGCGAATCTGCATGGAGAAGAAGGGCACGATCACAGCCACGCCGAACACCCAGGCGAGGGAGCTGCTCATCAGACCGAGCAGCGAAGCGATCACAAGATTCAGCAGCACGATCGTCCAGTAGTCGATGCGTCGAATCCGACCCTGAAAGTCGAAGGCATCAGTCCAGAACTGGAGGTATCGATCCAGCATGCGGTGGTGGCATCTCTCTGAAAATTAGGTTCACCACAAACGGCTGTCGACGACACAGCAAACCCAGTTGTTGGGGCCTTAAACAACGTTGGTGCGCATATTTCATCCGAGCTGTTATCCGAACTGTTCTTCCATGGCGCACTGATGCCTTTGTTTTCCTGCAAAGACTGCGGCATGCGCATCGAACGCTCGGTGGCGACCTATTGGAAGCACAAAGGGCAGGTTCTTTGCTCGTCCTGCCAGGACCGACGGAATGAAACTCAGCAGGCGGACGTGATCCAGGCGAAAGATGATCGACCGCCAAACCTGTGAGAACGGAAACATCGCAGAAGCATCAATCACGAAAAGATCTGCGTCTCCTCACCGCACAAACTCACCATGGGATTTCTTGCTGTAGCCGGCTGCATGTTGCTTGCTACCACCATGTCTGCCGTACTGACTCAGAAATCGACCAAAGCCTGATCATCAGACTCAGACCAACACAATCGTGAACCTGGACTTAGTCCAGGTTTTTTATGCATTAAGAAAAGCTGCGTTGGATGACGTAATCCCGAAGACATTCGGGCCGATCAAACAACGTGGGCAAGAACAAACGAACCTGAAGGCATCTGCAAGTAGTGAATGATCACGATTCAGGTGCTCACCGATCAAGGCTGGATGAATGAAGACCAACACCCCACACGCGATATGGCTTTCTGGCACGCCCGTGCCAAAAGTGACTCATCAGGTCAGACCTATCGGCTCGTAAGCAACGATCAGAACCTGGTTTGCCTGCTGACATCGAAAGGGTCCGATTGTTGGGACATCGAGACGGAACTGGTTGCCTGACCAGGCATTTGGGTATCAACACTTACTGCAGGCCAACGTGCGCTCTGTAACACTGAGTACACCCCGGTGAGGGGTAATGCGTCGATCCGGGAGGGCTTAGGGAACCCTCCTTTTTTGTGCCCATTCGCAGCAACTACTGGCCTGAATCAAGCCGCTTCGACTGATACTCACCGAATTCCAGATACAACCCTTTTGCATCCTCAGGGCGGCCATCATCGATCAACGTCTGAACCCTCTTCCGCCACCACTGGGAGACAAGGGCATCGGTCGACTTGTTGGAACCTGGATTGAACGATGACTCCATGACACGAAGGCGGGTGTTGAGCCTAAGAACATCAGAAAGCAGGTCCACAGAAGCTGTTACGCAGCGTCAGCAGTTGTTATTACACAAAACAGACATCAACAAAAATTTCTCAGCTGATGGTCGTGCTGCAATCGTGCGCAAGACATGACATGACTCCAGGCATTGATCAGCCGGAGGGTGAATCGGAGCTAGGGAGTGGATGTTGCAAACTTCGGCTTTCTGATGCTGCGTTCCATCCCGCCCATCGCCGGCAGAGAATCAGAGCTGCGGATGGCGATGCAGAACAACGCTCCGGTATGGACTGGCCAGAGCGATTTGAACCTGGAACAGATGCGCTCAGGATTCGCCTGTGCCCTGCACATGCACCAGCCCACCATCCCAGCAGGCGTTGATGGTGCGCTGATTTCGCATCTGCAGTACATGCTTGAGCACCCCGGCGAAGGGGACAACCACAACGCCGAACCGTTCGCTCAGTGCTACCGCCGGATGGCGGATCTGATCCCGCAACTGGTTGAACAAGGATGCAAGCCGCGGATCATGCTGGATTACTCCGGCAACCTGCTCTGGGGCGTGAACCAGATGGGCCGGGACGACATCACCGCTGCCCTTCGCTACCTGACCAGTGACCCCCTGATGCAACGCCACGTCGAATGGCTGGGCAGTTTCTGGAGCCACGCGGTTGCGCCCTCAACGCCGATCCCCGATCTGAAGCTGCAGATCAGTGCCTGGCAGCACCAGTTCGCTGATCTGTTCGGCTGCGAGGCACTGCAGAGGGTGCGGGGTTTTTCGCCACCGGAGATGCACCTGCCGAACCATCCCGACACGCTGCATGCCTTTGTTTCGGCGTTGAAGGACCACGGCTACCGCTGGCTGTTGGTGCAGGAGCACAGCGTTGAAACACTTCAGGGCGAAGCATTGAGTCAGCAGCAGAAATATCAACCCAACCGCCTGGTCGCCCGCAACAGCCATGGCGACAGCGCGGAGATCACTGTGTTGATCAAAACCCAGGGATCCGACACCAAACTGGTGGGGCAGATGCAGCCCTGCTACGAGGCCATGGGAATGCAGAAGCAGACCTTGGGAGGGCGGACACTTCCTTCACTCGTGAGCCAGATCGCCGATGGCGAAAACGGCGGCGTGATGATGAACGAGTTCCCCGAAGCGTTCCGGCAAGCCAACCAGCGAACCCGGGACTCAGGTGATGGCTGCGTTGCGGTGAACGGAAGCGAATACCTGGAACTGCTCGAGGCCAGCGGTTTCGACAGCGCGCAATTTCCACCCATTCAGGCGGTTCAGCAAAATCGCCTTTGGAATGCGGTCTCTCAACCGATCTCGCCACAGTCTGTGCAGAGGGCCATCGACCAGTTGCATGGCCAAGACGATGGCTTCCACATTGACGGGGCGTCGTGGACCAATGACCTGAGTTGGGTGAAGGGATACGAGAACGTTCTGGAGCCGATGCAGCAGCTCAGTGCCCACTTCCACGCCCGCTGGGATGACGCCGTGACCGAGCAACCCTCAACCACTGGAGACGCTGCTTATCAGGCTTGTCTTCTGTACCTGCTGCTCAGTGAAACCAGCTGCTTCCGCTACTGGGGGCAGGGTCTCTGGACCGAGTACGCCCAGACCCTTGTGCAAAAGGGGGAAGCTTTGTTGCAGCAGATGCCAATCGCTAGCACCTAGCTTCGTTCCAGCTTTGGATAAAACACCGAAATCGTTCCTATGTCATACGAGCCAGGTACACCCGAGTGCCGCGTTCTCATCCGCAGCAAAGACCAGATCGAAACAATGTTGCTTGACCTCGCCAAGCTCGATGGCACGGACCTGATCCTGCAGCAATTGCGTCAGGTGCATCAGCAGCTTGAAGGGCTCCACGACCTGCGACGCGCCTCCTGATTTGCATTCCGCCCAATTCTGAGAGCATTGGTTTACAACGCGTTACAAACGTGTAAAGTTGCGTTATTTGAGGTGCTCCGTTGGGCGACTACTCAACCGCAATTGTCGGAATGGTGGCCACCGCCGTGGCTCTCACTTCAGCCGTCGTCTTCGCACTCATGCGTCCGAGCGACCTCCCGGCTCTCGATCAAAACAATCGCTAGTCCGGCCATGGAAGTTGTTACGGAAATTCTGATTGCCATCGCCGATATCGGTATTGCTCTATTGGTTGCTGTCTCTCTTCCACCCAGCAAACCAGCAAGCTGATCAGCTTGCATCCCTCATTCGAAATTCAAGGTATAAACAAGCGGCATCATTTTTTCTATTTCTTTCAATCAGATCAGCACATCGAAGTTGCATCCACTGATCCGTCTCACTCCAGAGAACCAGTCGATAGCGACGTTCAAGATTTTGACCTGCTCCGTCCAAAGTGAAGAATATTCTCCCAGAATCCTAAAAAGGTCTTGATCAATTCGTTGGTTTGGTCAGCACTTCAGAAATGAGTGACATTCAGATTCAGATCTTGGTATTAAGACTTTCACATTGACCACTAATTTCATGCATCGGCTTCAATCGACCGATCGCGGATGTCAAGACTGAACTTGCCTGGAGATCAGCGCTGAGTGCGGTCCCATCGCCGCTCCAGAGACTGGCGAAACGCCTCTGTCTCTTGCTGATCTTCCTGCGGCATCTCACCCTTTTTGGCTCTCCAGGGAGCGGTGACAGACCAGAACTTCAACAGCGAAGCGAACGCCACAACGGCCCAGGCCAGCAAAAACCAGGCGGGAGTTGGCACAGCCACGAATCAGTTCCGTTCCATGATGCAGTCCATGGATCCGGAAGTGCGTCTTTTTGTCATCAACCAACTGCTGGTGATCGTTGTGCCGGTGGGGCTGATGTTTGCCCTGTGGATTGGCATGCTCAGCTGGGATCGCCGCCGTTGAGAGGCCGGCTCAACTGCGGCCTTTGCTGACATCCACCACCGCCACCACCTGATTCCAGCTGTCGTTGACGATCCGGTACGTCCGCAGGGTGGCCATCGACTTGGTACGGGCACTCACGAATGCTTTGAACTCTGTCTTGAAACAGAGCTCCTTCACCCAGCTGCCTCCGGGATCCTGGCGTTCAATGCAAAACACGACGAAACAGGGCTTCTGACTCCATCAGACCTCTGATGCGGCCAAAGCGCCGCAAAACAACAGCTCACGTTCGGGATCATGCTGAAATCAGCCCGTTGCTGAATTGACGGAACCGAATGGCCGCTCTTGCAAGCCTGTTGCTGCCGGTGCTGATGCTGTTTCACCTTGTGGGACCCGTTCCCCCGGAGCTCGGTGTGCATGCCGGAGAACTCAGCCCCTGCGAAAGCACCGCCCACTGCAGTCGCTCCCGCTGGCTCAGCACCGACCCTGAGGGTGATTTCACTGTTCTGGCGGCCGCAGTGGCTGCCATGCCAAGAACGGTGGTGGTCGATCAAAGCGACCGCTATCTGCACGCGGAAGCAAGCAGTGCCCTGTTCGGCTTTGTGGATGATCTCGAGCTGCTCGCGGATGACGGTGCCATTCAGGCCCGCTCAGTCTCCCGACTTGGGGAGTCCGATCTCGGGGTGAATGCAGCTCGACTGGCGGAGCTTGAGATCCTGCTCCAAAACTGAATCGCCCGCGCTCAGACCTTGGCGCGGCGGAACTGGCGGATGTCGTGAGTCATCTCACGCAGCCCCGCCAGAAAGCCTATGGCGGCGAAGCTGGTGATGCCCACAATGAGCACGGTCTCCAGCAGAGCATGGGGGTCCGCAAGCAGAGCGGGCCAAGCTGTCGTGAGTGCTGTCATCTCGGCACAATCTCGATTGCCCCGTTGGTAGCAATCCTTCCGCCGCATCGACATGCACGACATCATCTGTCCGCA
>QCTY01000034.1:0-14146 GCA_003208975.1 Synechococcus sp. AG-676-F02 | reverse complement strand
TGCAAGATCTGTCTCATTGACTACGTCATTGCCGAAGTCTCCTGAGCCATTACAGATATACAGCGATCCATCTCTGTGACATTTCTCCTAGTTGCTCTCGTCTTCTGTTCGCTTGCTTCAGTAATCGCGACCGTCTTTCGCGACAGCTACTGATTAGTGCACCGGTGGGGTACATCGCTGCCACCCGGTCTTCTACATTGTTCGCCCTGCCTCGACAGCGTTGTGACGCAGCATCCGTCTGCGGGTCTGGGGCACTGGTGGACGAGGCGGAACCCATCGGTAAGTCCGCACTGACACCCACTGACCGTGCGCTGATGGCGAATCAGGCTTGAACTGACAAACCAATTGCTGCTGATCGTTCACCAGCCAGCCTTCACCACCAGGCTTTTCAGGGTTGTCCAGTGGGTTGGGGCGGTAACGAGGCATGGGGATTGTCTAACCAGCAAACGCCACCAGCGGTTGTCATCTGATCCATGCGCATTGGTTGGCGCGATAAGAGATTTCCATACTTCAATGGTGACTGATTTCAAAATGAGTGGAGTCTGCTATTGCCTTCGATTCCAAGTCGGATTAATTCGATTGATGAGAGCATTCTCCACGCTGAAAACTTTTGATTCTTCAACCTCAATCCACTGGACGCTGACAGCTTCCTTTATGTGAGCAACACGCTGTGTTTTGTCTGGAAATGCAGCGCTCAGCTCGCGATGCAGGACGTGGTTTTTGTCGCCATGAGTGAGAACGCAGGATCCGATCGCGTAGCCCAAGGCGTCCTCTCGCCAAGTCTGCGTAGCAATGCTTGCCTTTGTAGGTCATCACGTAAACGCCTGACTTAGTCGGGGGATCAGCTTCGCCAATAGGAACAGGCTCAGAAGCTAGTAATTGCTTGATTGTTGTGAGGGGCACCATGAAAGCCTGACGTTCCTCTGCCATTTCCGGAGTTAGATAACTCGGCATGGGCTTCGCTTCGACGACGTGCGAATCCGGTGTCACATCTTTAGGTATTCGCGATTCGACAATCAGTTGTTGAATCTCTTCCATCCATGAGGTGCATGACCTGAGCACTGATTCCAGTTGCTCCTGATCCAGTTGGAAATACTCCTTTTGTTGAACGCGCTGCGGTGCGAAGCGGTTGTGAAATAGCTGCTCTTTGTCTCGTGGCTTCATCACCGGAACGCGAGCCAAGATTTTTGGATTACCTAGTTCTTGCATCCTGGTTACAGGACGCTCGGTGATGCCAATTTTTGCTTGACTCGGCGCATTGGGATGGCTGATGACATAGAGCCATCCCAGTGGTGAAGTTGATTTTGTGTATCGCTTCATTATGAGGTTTCATCCCATCTCAATCTCACCCGGATTGATCCGGGACACATCCCTCAACTGGTTTGTGTTCTCGCGGATTGCAGGTGTTTTTATCCCTCGAAAGGACTAGAGGCAGTTTTTGGACAACTGCCTGTCAGTTCCCCTCCCATTCCAGATCTTCTTCAATTCATCAACGCTTGCTGTCCAGCTCTAATTGCTCTTCCAGCTTCAGCTTGTCCTTCAGCAAAGCCAGCTTGCGGTCAACTAAGCGAGCCACTGCAAGTTCAGCCGCAAATGAGCCTGACCGGTTTTTCCACTCCTGGAATTGGTGTGTCTGTTGTTGGTAGTAGCTGGAGTAGTAGCCCCTCTCGGGCTTCAGATCTTGCATCAGGGGCTGTTTTTTGGAGACTTTTCATAGCCCAGACTCCGCGCGGCTCAGCTACATAAGCAGCAGTTGCCTCGATCAGCGCTTCGGTTTATTTGATTAATTGATCAACTGTTTTGCGCTCTTGGATCCGGTACACCAAGATGCCTCTACAAGTGATCTCTGGTCGCTTTTGTGGTCCTAGTACCTGGAAGCCGCCACTAAGGCCCAGAAGAAACGGCTGGAAGAACAAGGCATCACGCTGCCGGAGCCGTAACTGGCTTCCCACGCAACAGCTTCAAACAGCAGGCATCAAACCCGCCGCACGCATCCCCCTGATCCTTCCTGATGGGTAGGGGTTAACGACTCATCACCCCTTTACTTCCAATCCCATGCCCCTCCGCTTCCGTAAACGCCTCAAACTCTTTCCCGGCGTCTCTCTCAACTTCTCAAAACAAGGCGTCAGCAGCCTCTCCATCGGTGCCCCCGGTGCAACGGTCATCATCCCCGTCGCAAGACAAGGCGGGGCAAGAACAACCGTCGGCTTACCTGGCACCGGACTCAGTTACAGCCAAGAGGCATCCCGCAAGCGGCGGTCACCGACGCGGATCGGTTCTGGTTGTCCATGTCTTGCAGCAGCAGCATCGATGATCACATCAGGACAAGCATCGATGACAGATGACTGAAAATAATTCAAATCCAACCAATAGATTGATCGCAATTGTGTATCAAAAAGTGAGCTGACTTTTTGGCTTTTGGTTAAAATCAGTAAAAGATAAATCAAAATGCTAAGCATTCTGCCTTCCTATTATCTTGTTTTCCTTGGATTGGGCCTTGCTTCTGTTGTTGTTGTTTTATTCACGGCTTTCACCGAGACCTCAAAGCATGAAAGGAGCCGCCGACGTCGGTAGGGGGCTGGGGGTTTATTGTCGTCGTCTTGGCGATTTGTTTGTTGTCTGAAGTCCTTATAAGTTTGCTCAATCCCCGCTGCGTTGATCCTCCTGGGATTGATTGCCGTTGCCGGGCTGTGGAGTTTTTAGTTGCTTCTGGAATGTCTGATACCTGATTGATGTTTGCGAGGTTCAGTTGCCACCTTCGCCGAAATTATACGAAGGTGTGGTATCTTGTCTCTTTATTTTTACGCCTTCAATGTTCTGATTAGAAATTGAATTTAATTCAGTTTCTGTGAACTTAAACCCCATAGTGCTAGCGATGTAAGCGATCTCGCTTGCAGTCGCGTAGCTTGAAACCTTGTTGTACAGAGTCTTGTCGGCTCGCATGGCAACTAAAAATCTTTTTAATTCTTCCATCGACATATGTTGCTGGCAGATTGGATAAATGTACTCGGTTTTATCGTTTTGATTGATCAGATGATTGCCATGGAAACCCTCCATGGCACATCTGTTGGATGTCTTTGCAGTGTGATACCTTCAATCCCCTGGGGCGGGGCATCGTCCTCAGGGGATTGAAGGAACAGGGAAGCTTTGACAGATGGCTCGACGACTGAGCCCTCCAGCAAGCATCGCTTGCTAAGCCTCTTCATCCCATCAAGGCCAAGCAAGATCAACGCTGACATCGAGATCGCCTCGTGCTCGCTCCACTCCGCCTCGCTGAACTGGCCCGTCACCCTTAACCGCTGACCATCGCGCCAGTGCTGCTCAATCGCCACCATGTCATCCGTCAGATCAATGGGGCTTGCAGTCATGCGTTATCAGCTGGCAGCCCACACCGCAACTGCGATCAATGTTGTTGCCCCGACTAGCCTGTGTGGCATGAGAACGCGTCAGAGATGGGCACGGTTAAACACCTGCATCAGCATCAGTACAAGGTGCCAGAGGGGCAAGAACCACTGAGCAAGAAGCCCATTGGTGTGCGGCTCTATGAATCCGACGATGCAGCGGTCAGGGCCATGGGCAAAGACGGCACGCGGTTCGTTCGAGAGGCGGTGCATCAGGCGCTGATCGATCAGCAGTAGCCAGCTGACCACTGGTGGTCGGTTACCACACACCTCACCACACACGGAAGAAATCCAGTCAGTGACTGGCTTTTAAATGAGTCGGGGAGACAGGATTTGAACCTGCGGCATCTTGCTCCCAAAGCAAGCGCGCTACCAAACTGCGCCACTCCCCGTACCTCCAAATCATAGAGCTCGACGGGTATCTAGAGCTAGCAACGGTTTTGAGCTCTGGACATACGAGGGCAATTAGGGCCAAATAGGGTCACGGTGTCACTCGTTTGTCACTCGCTTTTGTCACTCGCCTAGATGCCGCAGAGGGCTCATGCTGCTGATTGGGTGCTTGGTTTACGGAACCAGCTACGCAACACCGTTGGCACTGCCTATCGGATTGGAGAGCAGCGCGGCAAAGCAAAGCTGGATGTCCGGTTCAGTGATGGCACTCGTAAGGCTGCATCGCTTGGAATCCCTTGGTCGGCAGCAAGCGCTGGAACTATCCAGAAGGCTGTTGAGTCGGTTGCTCAGAAGATTGCCGCTGGCCTAACCATCTCTGAGGCTCTTGAAGAGCACCAGGGCCAAAAAAAGCCAGCACCACTTCCAACAAAGAAGATTGACCCCAACCAACTGGTGTCTCTCTACGACCAATGGTTTGAGTCGCTTTCCAAGCTTGGGAAGGTGCGTTCAGGTACCCAGTTCAAGTACACAAGAAATCGGCTTGTTCAAGCGACTGCTGCGTCTTCTGCTGACCAGTTGCTGGAAACAGTCGGTGACATGTTCTCGAAGCCAGGACGCAGCAAAGAAATTAGGCTTCAGCACATGGCTCGTTTTTTGCGTTGGGCTGTCGAGAAGAAGCATCTCGATGCCAAGTGTTGGACGCCACCAGTGACGGTGAAGGACGTTGTTGGCGACAAGGAGAAGAAACCAAAGGTTGGTTTGCCGCTGCAAGACCAAGAGATCCTTGATCTCCTTCAGTCGCTGCCATCGGACAAAGCTGGTGAACGCTGGAAGACCGTTCTCCGTTTTCTCGCCGCTTACGGACTGAGACCAGTTGAAATCCAGCACCTATCAATCCATGCGGATGACGGTCGCTTGTGGTGCGACTACATCAAGCGCTCTGGTGGTGGCGATACAGATCCACGGATCCTCAAGCCATTGCATCCGGAATGGGAAGAAGAATGGGGGCTGCTTCAGCAAGTAGCCAATGGTTTGGACTTGCCACCTTTTGGCGGTGGCGTTGCCAATGCTGGGCGTCGCTATTTGACGCGGCAGCAGGGCTGGAAACCATTAGAGACCAAAGGCGTGACGATGTACTCGTTCCGGCATGGGTATGCCCTTAGAGCCCACCAGCAATACGGTTTAAGTGCACGAATTGCTGCCCGTGTGATGGGACATAGCGTTGAAACGCACAACAATAATTACGGCACCTGGGCAGATATTGATGAGATTGATAAGGCTTACGAAGCAGCAAAACGCTATCGACAGAGACTAAAAGGTTGACGATTTTCGCAACCTGATTAATGATTGGTTTGTAACGCCAATCCCTTCCGCGTTGGCGATAAATCACAGAGCTTGTATCCACCCACTTGCTCTGTTGTTACCAGCGTTAGCAGGCCGTGCCTGTTAATTCATGCCGTGGGGGCATGGCGTACGAGAACGGATTCTCGCGATGTGTAGGTGGAGCCTGGGTTATACGTCCGTGACGGTACTGGGGGCATCAGAAAAGATTTCTGACCCGTACTTGTCATGGCCTCCGAATGGCTTCGAACTAACGAAGCGGCAGTTGCATTGCAGACAAGACGCAAGACGATGACGCGTCGAATTAAAGACGGGTACTTCGTTCTGGGCGATCACTTTGTTCAGATTGGGCCGCATAAAACTGCGACACGAATCTGGAACATCGAACGCTGCCGTGAAACTCAGGCGCGTTGGGATGGGCCTTCTCCTGTCTGCTGAGTAGCAGAGAAGCAAGAAAAAAGCCCTGCCACACGCAGAGCTCCGAACTCAAAGATTCTGACTCCATCATGACGTATTCCGTAAGCACCAGCAGTACAGCTGGTGACACTTCTGCTATCTCTAAAGTTGTCGAGGTTCGTGCTTCTAATGTACTAGAAGAACATACGTTTGAACTCGATGATATCAATGAGGAAGAGGCCATCTGTCATTTAGAGGCGCTTGGTTTTGGTGAGGATGCCCCCTGCATCCTTGCTTGTTAAGGCTCTATCTCTCGGTATGTACCGTCTCGCAATCTGAAGAAGGATCTGCCTTACGACTGGGACAAAGTTGTTGACAAGTTCAACGGTGACCGACGCTTTGACTTAGTACGCCACCACCTTCAAGATCCGAAGACTCAAAACCTCGGGTTCCTCTCTGCCATTGGTGGTACGAGTAAGAAACGCGACACGATCACTGGCGTTACCTGCATGTCGTATGAGATCGATGAGGGTCTAGACCTTGAGGGTCAGAAGGTTGCTTGGAAGAAAGCGAATCTGCCGACTCCGACCGTTGGTGTTTTCACAGGTAATCGGAGCATCCACTGGAGCTGGACCTTCAGAACACCGGTTTCTGTTGCTGCTGCTGAGTTCTGTCGCAAGCGACTGAGCAAAGCGATTGTGGATGCATACCCCGGTGTTCAAACCGATCACAACTTGCATAGTGCGGTTCAGGTACAGCGACTTGCTGGCTCCGTGCATCCGAAAACCGGACGCAGGGCTGAAATCATCCACTTGTCACCTCAGACCTATGAGTTGGATGAGGTGCTGTCGTTCTTGCCTGAACTGGATCAACCAGTTGATGACGTCACTGACAGCGGTGGTGACTTCAGGCCAGCAGATGGTCCTGAACCTGATGACTATGAGCAGTTTCCTGACTTCTCAACCCTGCCTCCGGTTCAACTGACTCAGGCACTCGGTCCAAAGACGAAAGTTCTGCTGAGAGGTTTGGATCCTGACTCTGATGACCGTTGGCGTAAGTGCTGGCAATTAAGCAAGCACCTGCGTTCTGCGCGCCTGCACCTTGAGTCTCTTGGTTGCACCGTTGTTGATGCCGACACCATCGAGATGACGTTGATGTCGGATTTCATCATCCATAGCGGCATGAAAGGTGGTGACGTTGAAGCAGCTCTTAAAGAGCACTATCAGCCTGTACCTTGCGGTACTTCTGATTACTGCGACACCTATCTCAAACGGAAGTTGCGGGCGCACTTTGAACGCCAAGGTTTGTGGCGTCCTTCCTATGGCTGGCACAAGAAGCGTTTAGTGCCTGCATCCAATCCAGACGATTGGACCGCAAACATCGATGACTCGTTTTGGACGGTCTGCCGCAACAAGACCTGCGAGGTAGTCATTGAGAACGCCATTGGCTTGAAAGGCGAGCTCACTAATCAGCACATTGCTCACAGTGGTGGTCGCTTTGTCCGTTACAGCCCGGACCAGGGCTGTTGGTTGCACGTTCCTCGTGACGCGATGAAGCGTGAGGTTGCAGACCTGCTGCTCAAGTGCTTTTCGCTGACCCCTAAAGGACTAAAGCAGTTTCGTTTCTCAACCGCATCACGGGTGAAGTCCTCAATCGAGTGGCTTCAAACCATGACCGCTGATGCAGAGATGAATCAAACCCCCGCCATTGCCTTCGCTAATGGCACCTACTTGATCGATAAGGGTGAGTTGGTTCCTCATAAGCCTGAGTACCGGCTTACTTATTCGATCCAAGGTGACTTTATTCCGGACTGCGTTGAGTGTCCGCCCAACCTGCATGACTTCATCGTCAGTAGCTTTGGCGATCACTACGTCGAACCGGTGCAGCAGTTGCTGCGCTACATGGTTGATCCGACACTTCCTAACCGAAAGATCGTGATAATCATCGGTCCATCTGGCAGCGGTAAAGGCGTCTTAGAACGACTGATTGAGAAGTTGTTTCCGCCTAGTTGCGTTAGTGCCATCACTAGCCGCATCAGTGAGATCAATACACCGGAAAAGATCCGGCAGTACGTCTCAGGCAAGCAACTGGTCGCGTTCCCTGATGTGCAGGGTTTGCAAACCGGGGTGACCAGTCTCTATTCGATGGTTGATGGCGGCCTAATGGCTCAACGCAACCTCTTTACCGATGACACCGAAGGTGTCGTGTTCACTGGTCGCGTCGTCATTTGCAGCAGCCAAGCGCCTCAGTTTGAGAACGCTGGTAGCGGCATGGCACGCAGGGCTTTGATCCTTGAAACTCAGCAACCTGCTCAAAAGCCGGATGCTGACTTGGATCAGAAGCTTGCTGCTGAACTTGGCTTAATCGTTAGTTGGGCGCTTCAGGCCAAACACGCTGATGTAAAGCGTGTGCTGGTTAGTGGCAACCAAACCTTTATCGACGCTCAACACAACATTGAGGCTGACATGGATGTGGTTCGCCAATTCCTCGACAACTGCTGTGAGCCCTGCGGGGGCAATTGCATGCCGAAGTTGGGACTGCTGTACGAAACGTTCAAACTCTTCTGCGCTGATTTTGGTTATGCCAAGGTCATCAACAGAAGGACGCTGCTGACTCGGATCAAACAGGCATTGCCTGCTCTGCATACCCAACGTCGTTCAGTACCCGGCACTAATTCAACCAAGAAGGTGAACCCTCAGTTGTTTGGCTTTCGGATACGTCCAGAGGTTGATTGCGGTCGTTGGGAGAAACGCAGTTACCGCGAAGGCAACTGGGCAGCTTTGGTCAGTCATAAGGCTGAAGCTCCTACGCCTGAAGAAGTGTTTGAGCACCAGCGCTTAACCGACTAAACCCTTTCCATGACGAACGATCGACGTCACTTCATTAGTGGCTTCATCGACCACCTTGTAGGTACACATTTCAGCCCTTGACTTTTTACGAGCACAGACCCAAGCCTTAAATTCGTTGTGGAAGTAGCTCTGCTTTACCCAGTGGTTAGGAGTTTCTTCCTTGCTGACGCAGTACATGATTAGTCGTACTGAACGTAATTTCGAGAAGGCACTCCTAAACGTCGCTCCTCCATCTGACGCTGGATACTCATCAAGCGGTGATAGGCAGACGAGCAGCGAGGACAGTCGCAAGGAACACCACAGTCTTCAAACTGGCTAAATGCAGCAGATGCTTGTTGATGTTCAGTAAAGGAATATTCAGTCACCGCAATTAGGCGGGGGACTGTTTTAACTTGCACGAAACATCAAAAATTATCTGTCCAATCAGCGAAATGTGCTGAAGTCAACAACATCTACTGTGCTGAATGACACTCATTAGGTTTGCTAACCGGACATGTCCGAAAGCACCCGGACACTATTGACCTTTTCGCTGAAAAGCCCTGCGGTGGCTACCTCTGGACATCTCGGACACTGTTGACTCTCCTTTTTATGAGAGAGAAAAAGTTAAAGGGATAAGTAGCGGTTTAATTACCACCACCACCCAGGGTTGAACGAACACCGAAATGATGATGTCCGGGTTGTCCGGAATGTCCGGGCATAGTTATTGCAAGGGATTTGCGCGATAATGGAATTGACCCGCATGATGTCCGGGACACCTTTGACGCAGTTTTTCGCCATTTAGACGGCGGCGCTTTTCTCACAGAAAAAACCATGAGTCAGTACCGCGACCTGATGGCGTTACAGCGCCAGGTAGACCGTCTTCAACGGGTCAAGCAGCCACCGGCTCTGAGGATGGTGCGCATCTTTGACGAGTCGCGTCCTGAAGAGCCGATTGGTGAATACACCCTGGCTTACAAAATTGAACCGCCGTTGGACTGGCACAAAAAAGATTCCTCTGATGAAGAGGCATCTGGTTGTCTTATGAAATGAACGCTGTGCGCTCTTACTAATCGCTTAGCAATCCGCCTCTACGCCTTATGGGAGTAAAGGCTGGCTGCTTTTTAGCAATTTCATCTTCGTCTTTCACTAATCGCTCAAGTTGAGCTTTAGCTTCGGACTCCTTGTCTTTGGTTTTGTTCGGCATTGATGTGTCCTCTTGTGGCAGAGACCTTAACCAGAACAAAAAAAAGATTGTGTGTCCCTTGTGGCCATTCATAGAGCATTGATTGCTGCTCTCCTTTGTTTTGGCGTACAGCCGAGATAGCGCGAAAGGACATCCAAGCTTTGGTGACCACTTACTTCCATGATGTGGCGCAGTGGTGTTCCGGCATCAGCAAGCTTGGTAAGCGAGCTTCGGCGCATTGACTGTGAACTCGCGCCTTTAATGGCGAGTTCTTGCAATGTTCGCCTTAATACACGGTCGTAACTTTGCCGTTTAATGTGGGTTGCAAAGCCAAGACCGGGAAACAGGAAATGATCTGCCCCCAGCAGGGCTCTTGGTGCAATGTCCACACGTTCATGGATTGGTTTGCCGTTTAGTCGGTAGTCCGACCATTCGGTTCGCCACTGATCAATGGCGCAACTCAAGCGAGGATGAATGTCTACTTCTCTGGTCCTGCCGGACTTTGTAATTGATCCGGGGAAGACGACCACACCGTTTTCGATGTAGCCCCAGCGCAGAGCTAAGCACTAGGAAATCCGGCAAGCGGTCTATCGAGTGAGTAAGCAAGCGATCCGATGTGGACCTGCTGGCATCGCTGCTGCTAACTGGTCGAGCTGTATGTCATCGAGTATCTGGGCTTGTCCAGATCGATTGACCTTCATAAGCAAACAGATTGTCGAGGTTTCGAGCCTGTCTCCGAGGAGACTAAGCTCATTTGTGTATTAGAGCAGCAGTTGAACCCAGATGGTTGCTTATAGCGTACTAATTCTTATCAGCATCTTTAGCAATCATGTGGCTACACAATCACCAATTCTGTTATCGCTGATGTGTATTGATTGTGCTTGGATTGATTAGTATTCTTGTTATCAGCAGTGGCAATAGGCGGGGGTGGGTTTGCAAGTTTTGCTTATGCAATCATGGTGCGGGGAACTTACTTTGACAGCATACATTGACGAGAGAGTAATCGCAGCCCTTGGGACACCCCATGGTTTATTTAGTTCTATACTTTGAGAAGAGTTTTTAGCTCTATGGGAGATGATGATTGGAATCTAGATGCTGACCAATGGAGGATTATGAGCCGCTGTAACTCAGCTGCTCGGATGATCTTTCCGTACAGCACATCTAGCCAGGATGCTTGGTCGTTAATGGCCTACCGAAAGTGGCAGACCTCAGGTCTACCACCCGAAGTTTCGAGAGATCAACGCTGCCCAGGAATAAAAGAGCTGCATAACCGCCGTCAACCAAATTTCCGAACCTTCCGATGAACGACCATCTCCAAGAGTTTGTCAGCACCTATCAGCAACTATTCCCTGGCTTTCCGATGCCAGCAATGCCGAAAAAACCAGATGACCTGTGAATGATAGTGCAACTGGCAATTCGAGACAGCAATCCTTTTCTTTGGCAAAACATGTTTGGTGGCCATGGTGCACCACTTCCTGCTGATGTTCAGCAACATTTGCTGACTGGTCAGGTTTATCCAGAAGACGCTGGTGTTCTTCGTGCTGCACACATGGATGCGTATGCAGCAGATGCAGATCGCCAACGCGAAGCAATCATTGATCGTTCTCGTGAGGCCACCAGGGCTAGGGAGAAAGCTCAGTACGAAGCAGAGGTTGTTCGATCCGAGCAATTCCGAGAGGGATCGTTGCTTGAGCGAATGGCTGCTTCACCTGTAAGTGAAAAGGCAGCAGTTCAGGCTCATGCTGCTTGGGGCATAACTGAATGACTGAGACCCCAACCAAAGATGGTCGCGGTAGACCTGCAATCGAAACGCGGGAGTTGCCTCCCGATATTCGAATTGCAATCCAAGCGCGCAGCCAGGGCCTCACTTGGAAAGCAGCAGCAGATCGTTCAGGTACAACCGCAGCTCGTGTCAGAGGTTTTATGCAGCGGCATCCAGACGCGAAAGCGTTTTTGGATGGCTGTCTGCAAGACCAACTGGATCAGAGCCATTCGATCCTGATTGAGGCAGCACCCGAAGCTGCTCAATGTCTGATCGACATCATTCGCGACGGGCGCTGTAAGCCGTACTCAAAGATAGAAGCGGTCAAAACCCTTTTCGCGATTGTCGATAAGGGCAAGACCGAACGAGAGGTTGCTAATGCGTTGAAGAGTCTCAAAGACCAACTGACTGCTCTTGAGGGTGGTCCGGTCTATGACGTTTGAGCCAACAACCATGACCTTCGAAGAGGTTCAACACCGCAACCACAGCGGCTGGTTCATTCCGCAGCTGATCAACAGCAACGAGAGCAGATCGAAGCGATCAAGGCTCAGCTCAATGCTCTTGAGGATGGAACGCCCAATGTGATCGACGTCTGATTTAGAACGATCCAAACATTAAGGTCAAAAGGGATAAGGCAGTAGCCACTATCAATAGCGTTGCTCTCTTAGGTTTTTTCTTTGTTGCCATTAGGCTTCAACTAGCTGAGAACAGTGTGAACAAAAGTAAAGAGACCCAGACAGCAAGCAGCAAGATTTTTCTATTGATCTTCCTATTACTGCTGTAAACAGGAGTGAGCTTTGGTGTTGTCATTTAAGAGTCTGGCGGCCAGGTTTTAGGACTTAGTCTTCTCCAGCTGACCTATGATGAAGTTTCGGTATTCGGAAGCAAGTTCATTGAATCCCTGTTCGACTAAACCTGCAATCACGTCTATTGCATCGTCTTCGCAATCGGGGATCAGCATAACTCCACGCTTACGGCCCAAGATCATTTCTTGAATAATCGGTTGCATCTTTCTTGGCTTGCCTGAGGGCTCCCCAAGCACTTCTTGGGAAGGTATGAAGCGTGCGCGATGATGATCGTCGGAGTTTATTTGCGCAATGAAGCAATACTGAGTTCCGTTGATCTCCACTAATCCCCTGAATTCAGAGAGCTCTTCAGTGGCGTCTACACAACAGAAATTATTGCTCTGGGATGGATAGTTCCCATCAAAACCACGAATCCCTGTGATAGTTGCAGTGGTGCTGAAAGATTCTTGGCTTAGGCGGGTCACCAACGATTCGCAAAAGGCTCGCTTATCCAAAACAAAATATGATCAATAGGTATTAGACCCGTTTCGTCTGCCCCGTTTTGTAGTGACAGACACGGTTTTTTGCGAGTCATGAACAATGACGCCAAAAAGGCGCTGCTTTCCTCCACTTCATTAAGTCTTAGCGAACAAGCTTTTTCTGAATAGAGCAATGTTCGTTCGCCATCTGTCGTAAGACCGCCGCGACTCCATGAGAATTGCGAAACGATTGGTAAATGGCCAGTTGGTTGTTTAAGTCTTGGCAACTTTTACTTTTGTGGTCCATTTGGTCAGTGCAGAGAACTGAGTTGACTCTGGCCTTGTCTTAAAAGCAATTGACGTTTTACTTGCTACAAATTGCTGCCTACTGCTGTTAGTGCATCTGCTGCTGGCGGTTGGTCAGTTGAAGATTGATCTAGGACGTTGTGACTCCTGTACCCAAGAGGCAAAGTCCAGTCAAAAAGAAACCCCGGAGGTGTCTCCGAGGTCCAAAATCCTTACGGTTGATCCCCATCACCCGGCCGGATTCGACAAAAATAGCTTCATCGAACTCAAAAGTTCCAGCAAATACAGAATTCGGACATAGTGCAGTGAAGTTCTGTACCGACTATTAAGACACCAAATGTGTGGCTAGGCAGTACCCAGTTGCTGAGCCATATTGTCGTTTCCCCCATCACCCGGCCCGCTGTGCGTGTCACAGCGGGCTTTTTTGTGACCTGAAGCGCTATCCGTAGGGTTTTGGGATGCAGTAGAGACCCGAAAGGGCACGTTGTCACACCGCATCTGTGGATAACGCCTCCCAAAAAGAAACCCCCGCCAAAGGCAGGGGTTCTAAAACGTCTCTCAAGAGTGTGTCCTTGTTTCCACCTCGTGAGGCGTTTTTCCTAACTTTCAATTATTTCAATCGAATTGGCACAGTGACAGTTGCGTGTGGACGGCTTGAAGCTTGTCCTAGTGCTCAAGCATCAACAGGAGATGCCTTGTCCTTTTTCTCCTCAACCTTTTCTGGGGAAGCCTCTCCAGATTTGCTGTAAGTGCATCCACCAGCATTGGCGACGTTGGCAAAGGCAGCCATAACCATGATCGCGATGACCACGGTGCCACCAAAGAAGGCGATATTCGGATGGCGGTTCATGAGGGATAGACCTAAGAGTCAGCGAACCCTATCGACTCAATTCAGGCACTGGGGACGATGTGAGTCACCAGGTCAGCGTTGATCCAGGTGATGACGCCGGTATCGACATCAGCCACCTGAAACAACGTTGGAACCTTTGGGTTTCTGGCACCGCCATCGACCCAAATGACTTCAGCCATCCTCATGTCGTTGCCCTCTTCAGCAATCACCGTCATGCCTGCACGGACGTCCAGAAAGACTGGAGTTGTTTTGGGCATTTCAATGCCGCTTGCATGATCTACAGTCAAACCTATCTCTCTGGTACAGCTGTATTAGTACAGGCGTGGGTCGGAAGGCCAGGAGCTGATCGTTCAGGACAAGCAAGCAAGGGCGCTCAAAATTGCTGTCACTCACTGTCACTCGCTTGAATTGTCGAGGCGCTCAGA
>QCTY01000033.1:0-14263 GCA_003208975.1 Synechococcus sp. AG-676-F02 | reverse complement strand
ATTGGTGGGTGGAGTGGCATTGCCTGGCGTGCCATCACCGATGTCACCGCTTCCATCGAGATCAACGCTGGTTTGCTCTTCTAGGAAATCGTTACTGAAGCTCCATGTGTTTGTCATATTATTGATTTGAGAATTCTCATCGAAATTACCACTATTAATGCCTAACAGCAAAACAGAGCCAACTGAATCAACAGATATCAACAGATCACTACCGGCCTGGGAAATGGAATATGTCAGCCCGGCCTGAATACCGACTTGATCGCCTTGGGAGATGGAAAAGTCGGTGATTTGATCGCTTCCCCCGCCGAGTTGAAATTGATCAGCTCCGGTGCCCCCGGAGAGGGTGTCATCACCAGAGCCACCAATGAGCGTGTCGTCGCCAGTGCTGCCATCAATGGAGTTGTCGCCGCTGTTGCCGGTGAGTGTGTTGTGGAGGGAGTTGCCCGAGGCATTGATGTTTCCGGAGCCTGTAAGGGTGAGTTGCTCAACGTTGGAGGGAGCTGTGTAACTGACCGAGGATTGAATCAGGTCGGTGCCTTCTAAAGAGTCTTCATTGACAACGTCTGAGGTGGAATCAACAACATAGATATCATCACCATCGAGGCCGGACATGGTGTCATCACCTGCCGCACCGTCAATGGAGTTGGAGGCAGAGTTACCTGTAATCGCGTCTGCTGCAGAGCCACCAATCACATTTTCGATAACGGTACCTACAGCTATTGAAAGATTCCCCTCGAGCCCATTAATACTTGAGTAATAAGGCGATATTGATGTTTCTTCAGAGGCTCTTAAGTCAATAGCTTGGGCAACAGTAAATCCACTAAAATCAAGTGTATCTACTCCAGCACCATCTGCAATTGTGAAGCCAGTTGATCCAATCCAAGATGTTAGTTCGCTCCAGATAGCGCTAACCGAATTATCAATGGTCGTATTGAATCCATATGTTGTATCGCCAGTAAAAGCTTTTTTGGTTCCAAAGCCTTGCGGAGCATATAGATCGTCAAGCGCCAGAAGATCAGCAGCGCTATATGTAGACACATTCGCAAACGGCAGAGATATATTTGCGTTATCTGTCTGAGAAAGGTATGACATTATGGTCATTGACCAAGAATCATTTTGGAATTCAACCTCGGTGTCCCAATCAACCGCTCCGTTGTAGTTACCTGGGTGGCCCAAGCCTAATGTGTGCCCAAGTTCATGAACTACTGTTTGCCATGCAAAATCTCCAAATTCGCTGGGATCGGTATATGGCCAGACCGGCGGTATGTTTATTCTGCTTGAACTCAAAAAAAGAGTATCTTCAGAAACAAAGCCCGAACTAGTTGAATATGCGCCACTATCGTTATCGGTTAAATTTATATCTGCATCGGCCGAAGTATTTTCAGTAAATGCTATCCCGAGCGTCGCGCTAACATATTTAAAAGCTTCTGTCCATAGGTTTTTCCAGTCACTTGACGAAAGTCCGTCTGAATCAGGTTCACTGCCAGTATAATTGTATGTTAATGAACCTGATTTTGACTCCGTTCCTATACTGGTTAGATTGTAGTACACGTAGTCATAGGATGCTCCTTGGGCAATGTTGAAGCCCGAGGTCATATAATCGGCAAATTGACGCAATGTACCATTGCTCGCAGGAGCCCAATTAGTGCTTTGGCTTATGTCATTACTACGCAAGTCATACTTTACCAACTCTAATTGATGCAGATCAAAATTGCAGTCCGACGAAGAAGTGGGTGCCAAGTTATTTCTGCCAAGCATGGCGCAGGATCTGATTGAAACAGATTTATTGAAGCCTAGCCAGGCCTGCGACTCATGGCTTTTGATGAACAATCTGCATAAAAGACTGGCTCAGCATCGTCAACTCGGTATGGATTATCAGTAGACGCCCGATTTGTAAAAGGGCAAGATAGTTCTGTTGATCATATGTAGAGTGTCTTTCCCGAGCAGCCCCTCATGCGCATTGGATGATCACAGTAATAATTAGTTTCTTGTAGTCAACATCCTTCCATTCGTAACGATGCACATTAGAAGATCCTGATGTAATGGAACGCTGGCTAAGAGCCTTCGATGTTGGACGAATCACTCCTCTTTAAACAAACAATCCAGCAATAAAAAAACCAACCGACGCGACAATCTGCCGCGACGGTTGGTTGGTTGGCTTTAACCGAATCTGGGAATGAATCAGGCCAGCGTTTCGGGGATCGGAGAAATAACCTCCAGTCCATCGATACTGAAGGCATCGGAGAAGAAGGAAGAACCATCACCATTTGAATTGGCAGCAAGGCCAAGACCACGGTTGACCTCGAGCAAGACATCACCATCACCGACAACCTCGCCAATGGATTCAGCCTTAGTTGAACGGAATTCGGCGTTTGCAGAGCTGCCTGTGATGGTATCCAGAGCAGTGTCATTACTGACGGCTTGTCCTTTAAACGACTGCAGATCATTACCAGCCAGATCCTGAACAACATCACTTTCTTGATCCTTGTTCTTCGTCTTGTAGTCAAAGGTGACGACATCATTAACAGTCACTGCATCCTTCAGCGACAGAACAACCGTGTCGGCATCGGTGTCCACTGAAACAGATTCAACCTTGATCTTCTTGCGGCCATTCATCACCTTGAAGTTATTGGCCTTAGGAACCGTTGAATCGATGTCCTCATCGAAACTGATGGTGAGTGTGTCTCCATCAATCGATGCAGCACTCACCGTTGGAGGGACAAGATCATCTGTTGAATCTGATCCGGTGTCATCTCCTGATCCGGTGTCATCTCCTGATCCAGTGTCATCTCCTGATCCAGTGTCATCTCCTGATCCAGTGTCATCTTCGGTTGAAGTTGAACGCGATGCAATAAAACCAGAAGTACGAATCTCACCCTCACTATTATCTTCATCGTTTCGGCCATCATCTCTCACATAGAGGGTCAGGGTCCGGTCTGTTGCATCCCATTGTGCACCCTCACCAGTTGCCGGATCGTAGGCAAGTTGTTCAAATTCGCCGGTTACATTATCCTTCATCAAGAATGTGGGATCAGTACCTGATCCTTCCGGAAGAACCCACGAAACCGACTGGATCTTGCCAAATTTAGAGGGATCCGTCAGCGTCAATCGTGTATCCAAGAGACCTGTGACAGCCTCATAATCACCGAGCTCATCTGAATTACGGCTCTGAACTTCGCGACTGGTTGCTGCACCACTATCCAATCCAGTGTCATAAAGCGCCTTCGCCAACAACGGCTCGCCCACAGCTTGAACCTGCTTGGCAACAAGTTCGACATTGGATTTCGCCCCGGTGCCACTTGGAACAAACATCGCCACATCTTCTTGTGTACCCGTTGCAGTTGATGCGACGGCGAAGATGTCAGAAGCGGATGAATTTTGATATTTGCCAAGTACTTCCTGACTCACATCTGAAGTAACCGCATCTGAGTATGTATCGTTGGTCGATCCCTGTGAGATAACACCCTCTCCAGTAATATCCTGGCCAAACTGATTTTCATTAAGTTCAGCTGCAGTTCGGGTGACCTCCGAGAAACGATCAAAGACCCCTGCCTCAGATATATCGTAAACAAAGTAAATAATATCGGTCATGGCATTGTCTTCAGAAACCTCAAGTACTGTTGTTTGTTCTACAACAAGCTTATAAATAGCATCAACCTTTTGAACAGCGATCGTTTTTGTTTCTTGCCAGAAATTGGAGGTGGCATCTTCGCGGCGATTGAGATCAACCGCCCCACCATCAGGATACGTAACTGGAATCAATTCATCGCCATCCTTGATATAGAGCGAGCCATCTGAGGCTTCCCGCAAGGTGGCACCTGCTACATCAGTAGCAACTGCAGTTGTTGCATTCGTGTTAACTTCGAAAGTTACACCATCTTGATTCAGGTCAACGTCGAATTCATTTTCCAGCGTTTCATGATTATAAAAGAACGACTCACTAGACCAGTCAACCATCATCGTTGACTGGTCAATATTTAGTGTCATGTATTCATTAATTGGATCCTCTCCTTCGTACGTAAACTGCATTCGGACGAGGAGTTTATAATAATCAATAGCAGACTCTCCACTTCCAACTGTCACGTCTTTGACGGCGACAACTGTCTGATCGAAGGTGAAAAAACCAGTAGCGAACGAATTGTTTGCGGAGAACGAGTCTCCTGACTCCGTTAGAACTGCATTCTTGGTTGTCAGGCCGGCGGGCTGAATATAGAGATTAAGGTCACTGTCGAGGAAAGGCTCCGAGCCAACATTATCGGTGTTGATGTCAGTGTACTGAATGTTGGCAGCAGTCCAAATCGCACCATCATTGTCAAGGTCTTGATTAAGGTCAGACTCATGGTTCTTGATTGAACCCCATGTTCCACTGTTCCAATCAAGCAGACCAGTGGTCGAGATCAGATATGTCTCCCAAAACTCTGTTTGTACATCAGTGATGCGATTGGTTTCTTCATAGCGAACTGCCAATTTATAAGAAATAATCTCGTTTTCGTCATTCAGAATCCCTTCCACAGCGAATGCTGCTGCTGAGCGACTGTAGGAGCCCCACGTCTCACTCCAATCAAACGTGACGGGGCCATAATTATCTTCAATTAAAATTGCATTCTCGCCCCCTCTCTTGATATAAAGAGAGTTCTCAACATCTTTGGCTAGTGCAGCACCCGTCAATCCTGATGTGCTGGAATCAGTTGCGACATTGGTTGTCTCGATTGCACCGCTATCCACTTGACCATTATCATTCATATCCTGATTAAATGTCGCTTCAAGACGGCGAACACCTTGTGAATATGTCCCCGTATCCCAGTCAAGATACCAATCACCTTCACCTGGATTGGCTTCTTTGATTCGATAAGTCTCCCAATACACATCTGACTCACCACCGCCAAAGCTATTGGAACCCTTGACAGCGAGAAGGAAATTTTTATTGTCATCGGCATCTACCGTGGACTCAACCGCAAATGCTGAAGCTTGATAAGTTTGTGCATAATCGCCGTATCCCCATGTTTGGCTCCAGTCAAACCATGGCGTGCCGCCCCAAGCATCAACAAGCTCAATGACAACATCATCCGCTGCAATATCATTATTTTGATCATCAACAATATAAAGAACCTCGCCTTGTTTTTGCAACGAATCGCCGATCGTATCTGTCCCAATCGGGGTCAATTGAGAGATATCCAGACCTATAGAACCATCTCCATCAAGGTCTTGGGCGAAGAGAGATTCCTTACTCTTAATGCTGTTGGTGTGAATTCTCAGCTCTTCATACACTGAACCTGATGGCAGGACATATTCGATCTCATAGTCATATGTCGTACCGTTATTAGGATCAGTACTGGCATGCCTAGCGACAAGCACGTAGCCATCAACGGTCTCAACAGTCTCATTGTCTTCACCATCTGATACCGTGAATCGATGCGCTTGAACGGCAAGAGGTTCAAATGAGTGGGAATAGTCGGCCCAGCTTTCCTCAAAACTAAAGTCGATCCAGCCACCCCATGGATCTCTTACGCCGAGGGTCGTATCACCATCTTTAATGTAGTAACGGTTTTGCTCTGAGTCAGACGACAACGTTGCACCAATCGTATCACTCGAAACAGAAAGTAAGTTGTCTAGATTAAGGCCAACACTACCGTCGCCATCAAGATCATCATTGAAAATAGTTGTTTCATACAGACTGATATCTTCGGTCCAAACAGCATCATCCCATGTCATCACACCTGTTGATGAAACTGAAAGAACCTCCCAATTATTGTTTGTTTCACCCTCCCAAGTATCTTCGTGGCGAATCGCCAGCTCGAAACTACCATCTGACTTTTGCTCTACAGCGACAGCTGAGGATTGACTACTTCCGGAACCCCAATTATGAGTCCAATCAAACGACGGGTAACCACCCCATTCGTCTTTAATGGCAATCGTATTTGAATCATTTTCGTCGACGATATAGAGCAAGTTCTGATCATCCTTCTTAAGTCGGTAGCCATAAGTGTCTAGAGGAGCATTGACCAAGCCTGCAGCGTTGATTCCTGCAACTCCATCGGAATTGAGATCACTTCCAAAGAAAGATTCAAAACCAGCAATTGACTGAGTCCAAATGGTTTTATCCCAGTCAACTTGACCATCTAAAGAAACGGCATACACCTGCCAATTTTGATCCGATTGGGCTTCTCCAGTCCAGTAATCTGTCCAATTGTTGTCTTGCTTAACAGCAATCTGATAATAATCATCATCAGTGATTAGGTTTGTACCATTGTCATTCCGTTCGACGGCCAAAGCCTCTGACACGTAACTACCATCGTCCCAAGACGAATTAGATTCAAGCCATGAATCGTAAACAGCGATTTGAAGGTCACCATCAACGATATAAAGTTGTCCATCACCATCACCCAAGCGGGCGCCAGTAAGATCAGAATCCCGCAAAATTATATCTACGTTGCCCGACTTGTCACCATCACCATTCATATCTTGGTCAAAGATGGGCTCCCATGGAACAATTGATTGCGTCCAAATCCTGGAGCTGTCATCAGGATCAATCACACCATCGAGGGATAGTTTAATGATTTCCCATTCAATACGCTCATTGGTCTTCGCATCATCTGAATTATCACTATTCCAATCTGTCCAGACGTCCCTTGTCTTAATTGCTAGATACAAGTAATCTCCATCTTTTTCAACTGCATAGGGTTTTACAGAGTAGCCGCCATATTCATCACTCCAGTAATCGTCGCTTACTGCCAATGCTGGTGTTCCTCCATAAGAGTCACGTACTGTCATTAGCGAGTTTTCGTCGGAACCGTCCCAAATATGCACAGTTCCAGCATCTGAAACTTTCATCTGGTACCCAGCGGTATCGGTATCGACAGGAGTTAAGGCACTTGCAGCGATACCGATTGATCCATCGCCATCAAGGTCTTGGCCGAAAACATCCTCGTAACCAGAAATCGATTCTGTATAAACTGATGTTGCCCAGTTCAACTGAGCATCTTGATTAAGATAGTAAACTTGCCAGTTTATATATGTATCTGTTTGCGCTGTCGAAGAGTTATTCCTTGAGAAAGTACCCGACCCAAAATCTTCATAATCATCACCAGTTCCGTAATCATCGTAGACACCATAATCACCATAATCATCGTATTCACCGTACCCAGAATCATCATAGTCATCATCGTAGACACCGTAGTCACCAACGGAATATGTATTCTCAGATGTTGACTTAAGTACTATGGCATATCCGGAATTTGTAAGTTCTGAAGCATAAGCAACAGTTTCGTACGACCCAGAACCCCAAGCATCACTCCATGAATTGCTGTATTCGAGCTCAGGCTCCCACCCATACTCATCAGTGATCAATTTTCGGGTTTCACCATCAAGAATGTACAGCGATCCAGAAGATTGATCCCTTAGAAGTTTTGCACCAAACGTATCGGTAACAACGTCCTCAAGATTATTTTCATTAAAGCCAACATAACTATCACCATCAAGGTCTGCCCCAAAGATAGGTTCATAATTGGTGATTTTTGCATTCCATTCAACATTGTCCCAAGACAAAACGCCACTTGGATCAATCTTGTAGATATTCCATTGTTCATTGCTGTCGATTTGCCCGCCATATGAATTCGACCAGCTATCTTTGACTGCCAAGATATAAAGGTTGTCCTCTGTCGAAAATTCAACCTGATAAGCTTCTTGCGATGAAGACCCATAATCATCTGACCATGAATTTTCAAGGTAAACATTGCCACCCCATTCATCTGCAATCTTGATAACGTTACCCCCTTCAGGGAGGATGAATAAGGCGCCTTCTGAATCAAGCGCGAGTTGATCACCTGTAGTATCGCTCTCTTTAACCGTGAGGGTATTTACATTGAATCCGACTTCTCCATCCTGGTTGAGATCCTCTCCAAACAAAGGCTCACTATCAGCAATTTCATTGGTCCAACGAGAATCTGAGTAATCAAGCTGCCCAGACTCTGTAACCGTAATAAGCTCCCAATCGATAGTGCCACTGTAGTTGTGTTGAATGGCCAAACGGTAGCCATTTCCAACACCTAAGTCGGCGACTGCATAAGCTTTATTATAACCATAATAATTGTTGTCACCCTCTTCTCCCCAAGAATCATAGATGTATGCAGGATACCCAGATTCATCAGTGATCAACAAAGGACTTGAAGTCCCCTCACGAAGAACAAAGATCGAATCACTATCATTTTTATATAATTTTGCACCAACTTGCTCTCCCTCTCTCAGCTCTACTAAATTGGCAATGGTATTACCAATCGCACCATCACCGTCCATATCTTCGTTGAATTCGACTTCATACGATCTGATATCAACATCCCATCGATAAGAATACGGATCAATAGCGCCATCTAAATCGGTATTTACAATGGACCAACGACTGTAAAGCGCACCTTGACCATATTCATCTTCAACCGCAATATAATCATTTCCCTCATAGGATATCATTTCTTCGAAACTGCCATAATAATCCGCCCTGGAAACGTAAGTATCTTTAATGGCCAACTGATATCCACCTGGAACTGCTTTCAATGCCTGCGGAAGATATCCCTCGTAAACATCCGCATCTTCCCAATAAGTGCCAGACCAGAAAGGCGAATAGGACTCTTCCCCATCATACTGTTCAATAATTAATGAAGGTGTATTCTGCTTGTTGTTGTCGGACAAGATATAAAATTTCTGATCGTATCCATCCTCTGAAGTTGTTGCGTAAATTGCATCAGAATTAACTGTATCAATAAGATAGGGGTTAAAATCTCCTTCAATAACAGCAAATTTTGTTGCAATAGAAGAGTAAAGAGTGCTAAATGCAGAAATGACTGGGGTGTTGGAGGGCGTTGCGTCTTCTGAGAAGCCCAAAGTCAAACTCTGATCACCAACGATGCCCGCATTACGTGATCCATCACCGACCAAGAAAATATTTCGCGATGCACTTTCACCAACACCCCGATCGCTGATGTAAAAAGGATTGTCAGATGTATCTGCTAATCGCTTGAAGGTGTAATTTTCATCAATATCAAGAGTACGGAATTCAATCGGTGTAGAGCCCGCCTCGTCTTGGAAGAAGTTGAAATATGGAGCCGTTTGCGAACCTCCATCAACGTAGATTGTGATTGCATTCTCATCAAACTCGTCATCACCATCACCATCGGGCTCGCTAACGTATTGATCACCGAATTGAAGCGTTAGATTGTCAATACTGAAGATATCTCTACGCCCCCCATCATCCGTTGCGCTATTAAATTGCTCGCGCAACGTAAACGTCTTGATTGGATAGGCATCCAATGCAGGATCGAGAGCGAAGCTGATGTATTCGACCGCAGCTTCGCCTTGATTGGAAGGTTCTAATGTGACATCCGAGTAAATAAGATTATCTTGGGTATCATAAACATCAAGAATCACATCGCGCTTGATTTCACGACCCATCAAGTAAAAGCCAAAGGCTGTGACCGGATTGGAGAATTCCTGATTTTGATTATCAGACCCCTCGAAATGAACTTTGAGACCTCCTTCTTGATCTTCGCTGGGAAGAACCTCGAGGAATTGATCACGCATACTTTCTGCGACATCGTCCCAACCGGATGTCATATTGATGCCCCGATCAATATTCGAACCGCTGTTCAAACGAGCCAAATCTGGCTCATCCGGGCCTCCATATTGACCGACGTTGAACAACTCGAAATGAACTCGATTTCCTTCGAAAGCCCCTTCGCCATGCAGATATTCAATCTTGGAGGAAGCCGTTCCATCTTCGTAATTGCCCCCAGAGATAATGGAGGTGGTGCTAGCGTTAGCAGAGGGATCTGCAGGGCTGAAATAAGAGTACGGACTTGATGTTCCGCCTAAAAACTGGTGATTTGCGGGGGTAAAGGAAGAGAAAGAATAGTTGCCATTAACATCGACCCAACCATTATCAGCTTCAAAGGTAATGTCGACACGATCGATTATCGACGCTTTGAACCTTTCCTCTAAATCGAATGCGGCGTAATAATCATCAGAGTCGATGTTACTGGCATTGATGGTTCGGTCGATATATTCATAATCCGAATCAAATCCAGGGTGATCCACTTTGCCAGTGTATTCACCATCAACATCTTCTTCTTCTTCCTCTTCTGCATGATAATCTGCGGCATCAACAACCCAATCATATGAACTGACTTGATCATCAATATATAAATCTTCCGCTCCTATAACTTTAAGCTCAGAATCTGTAGCATAATCCCTGATCAGGAGATCATCACCGTAGGGAATAACGTAAGGGTTAAACATATCAAAGCGGAAACCGATCTTATCGATCTCTCCATCAAAATCTTCAATGATATTTATCCCTTCATCAAAAGCGAAGATATCTGATCCTGCACCTCCCATTAAAACATCATCACCTTCCTCACCCCAAAGGAAATCGTCTCCGTCACCCCCTAGGAGTGTGTCGTCACCAAGTCCACCAAAAAGGGCATTATCAACTTCATTCCCCTGGAGAGAATCACTGTTGGCCGAGCCAGCTGCATTTTCAATGACCGCATCACCGGTGGAGTTGTATGCAATTGAGTAGCCAATGTAGTAATAGTCAGGCTTAGAAAGAAAGCCTCCTCCTCCGACTTCATTCTCTAGAGTTGCATTGCGCAAATCAATGTATACAGACTGCCCTGAATCAGAAGCATCAATTGTGTCGGCACCGCCAGAATCCCAAATTGTTTGATATCCTCTTAGGGTATGTTCGTCAAGCTTGTAAGTCGTATCATCTGAATTTGTCTCAAGATTTGGGCCATATAAGTATTGAGCTGTTGCAATATCAAAAGCTCCTAAATTTTCTAAGTACCCATTATCAGAGCTCCATCCCGGCGACAAACCATTGGTAGCTGTTGCGTCGTTGTAGGTGAGAACACTCCACGGCGAAGCATTCAGGTTGTTATCGCCACCATTTGATGTGCCGTTATAAGGAACACCAGGAAATTGAACAGATCCATCATGGGGATGTCCCATCCCCAACGCATGTCCCAATTCATGGGTGAAGGTGAGGTAATAATATGAGCCTGGAGAGACTGAATTTGGATTATCATCTAAGTCGTAAACTTCATTATTTACTGTCGAATAGGTATCTCCATATGGCGAAGTGCCAGGATAGTTAGCCCATCCCAAATAACCATCAGAGTCTTCATTATTCATCATCAAGAATGAAATATTTGCATCTTGTTTGTTAGACGCTTCCACAAATGTGAGCCCTGTCACGCTTGCGAATGCATCCATGGAACTCAAGATCGCCTCGCGTTCCTTGTCGTGAAGCGGCTGGCCGTATAAATCATTCGGCGAGGAATAAGTAGCCGACTCACCATCGTAAAGGTAATACGATAAATTTGTACCTTCTCCATTATCCGGTTCTGCATCACCCCATTTGATATCTTCAAACAATCCAGCCACGTAATCATTATCGTCTGCATCTGGTATGCCGCTCCACAACTCTGAGCTGTCTAAGTAATAATTTGCCGGGGAATTGGATACGCTGTATTGAGGAGAAAGATGATCGAGCGCTCGCACAAAACCACCGGAAACCGGAGCATTAAGATTGATAACGCACATTGAAATCAATTCGATATCTTCTAATCGTAGTTCAGGCAATCCACTGATTCCAAGTCGACATGTTTTTTATTGTGTTTTACACGGCATCTATTCGGTCATACCGACACCTTCCCTTGCGGCAGCCCCTGATCGATCAACGCTAAAGCCCGTTTGCACCACTTTTCTCGCTGCCACTTCCCCGCCCTGGAAGGGGCCAGTTCGGGACAGACGAACCAGCCCAAGGGCTTGTCCGCAGGCAACCAGTGGGCCGTGTACTGCTCAAGCCTCCGGACAATCGCCGCATCAGAACTGCGCACCAATCCCACCAAGCGCTCACCCCAAACAGGATCCGGAACCCCCAGCAACAACACCGCCTCAAGCTGCAAACCAGAGCCCATCAGCCGTGCCTCGAGCTGTTCTGGAAACACGGTTTCACCCCCGGACAGAAGAGCTCCATCCAAACGACCAAAAATCTCTAATTCAGGCGTCAAATCAGCACTGTCTCCGGAATACCACCACCCCTCGTCATCCTGAAGCGATTCCAGCTCATGCGGCCTCTCTTCACACCAGCTGGCAATCGCGAGGCGTTGCGTGCGCACCTTCAGCGCACCATCACGGGCTAACTGCAATTCCACATCCACCAGCGGGAGGCCACAACTGTTCTCTCCAGCGAGAAACCGATCCGGCGGCAGCGCTGCAACCATGGCCATCGTTTCCGTTGCGCCATAGCAAGGTGACAGTCTGATTTCAGCGTTGCGTGCCTGTTGTGCCATTCCCGGAGCCAGAGCCGCTCCACCGACCCAGATCACAGAACAAGCCTGGAGCCATGCCCTGCCATGCGGATCCGCCAACAGACGCCCCAACTGTGTGGGAACTAACGACAACACAATTGGTCGCTCGCTCCATCCCTTCAATGCACAGCAAAAGGTCAGCAGCTGGCTTGGCTGTTTGAGCAAGTTCGGATCCAGAGGGACATGGGTTGATCCCCAGCAGCGACTGCGCCACCAGGGCATCAGCCCGCTGACGTGATGCATGGGCAGAGGATTGAGCACAAGACAAGCGCTTGGATCGATCCCGATTGAGCTCAGCCAGTTCCCTGTAGCAGCAGCGGAATGATCAAGATGCATCAACGGCTGAAGACAGCGACGGCGACCGCCACTGCTGCCGCCACTGCTCATCACAACCCCAGGGCCATCGGGCAACAAAGAGGCAGGAACCTTCGGGCTGGCGGCAGCTCCATCCAGCTGAACCCAACCGCCCTCGGCAAGTTGTCTAAGCAGAGCCGAGATCTGCATCAGCCCGCTGCCTCCCACACCAGCTGCGGATCCTGACTCGCCAGATCTCCTGATGCGCCCCAGCCGGGAGCCATACCTGCTGCGCAGGGGGTGGGTCCTCTGCAGGCAAGAGCAGCGAGGTGGGCAACGGCGCGACCACCGATGCCCGTTTCCAGGGCGGTGGTGACCATGCGTCTGGGCGCACCGATCTGAAGGTGGTGCAGCAGCGGCCGCGGATCGCCTTCCACAGCTGGTTTATGCGCCAGCCAACCAGGCCAGCCGCTCGGAACACCCGCCGTATCACGGAGTGATTCATCCAGCGCAACCGGAAGACGCCGGGCCAGAGCCAGCAAACCGGCATGGTCGCTGGGGGTTAACGGTTGCTCCAGCCATTGCAGCTTGGCTTCCTGCTCCAGGCGCATGGCCCAACGTCCAGCGGTGACGCGATCCCAGCCGCCATTGGCATCGAGACGCAGCTGTGCTCCCGCTGGCAGCTGCTCCAAAAGCTGCTCCAAAACTTGAAGTTCCCTGTCGCAATCCAGAACCCCCACCTTCCACTTGGCGACAAAGGCTGAGGGGTTACTTTGCCGGCTCAAGCCCTGCTGCAACGCTGTGATGGCATCGCCACCAGCCGGCAGCAACAGCGCGGACGCTGGTGCCGGCAGCCAGCCATCACCAAGCAGCCCTTCCAGCTCAGCCAGGGCCAGCCCAATGGCGAAGGCCACCGGACCTGGCAGTGCAACCAGCCGATCATTCAGCTCCCCAGTGCTCAACTCGGTTGGGAGCGCGCTGATCGATGCAGCACAAAGGGCATGCTCATGAGCCATTGGTGCGGCCTCCCCCCAGCTCAACCGGCTGCTCTGGGGGTCTTGCAGCCGCAGCAACCATCCGCACCGTTCGCTCCAAGGCCCGCAGGCGGTCACCATCGGCGGCTGCAGCGCAAAACGGTACGGCCGCCATTCCAGCTGCATCACCATCCCAGCAATGGAGCAATGCTCAGCCCAATCGCAAGGCCTAGACCGCTGAGAACTTGGAAACGCAGGGCCAGAAATTTGCTGCCCGTGATCCGCTCCGGCTGGTCGTGATGGTCCCGCAACAGCTGGATCAGCTGGGCCGCGGCCGGCAGCCCGATCACACCCAACAATGCTGTGGCCGGCCACAGGCCCTGCAACACCGGCAGCCATTGCAAGGCCAGGCTGATGGCCACGAACCAGGGCACCAGCGCGGCCGCACGGGCCGTGCCCAACCGCACGACCGGTGAGCGTTTGCCGTGGGCAGAATCTTGCTCAACTTGATGGAAGTGAGAACAAAAGAGCACCAAGGTGGTGGCCAGGGCCGGGCCTGATCCAAGCGCGAAAGCAGTTCGCCAAGGAATCGATCCAGAGTCTTGGGGAGCCAACACCAGCAGAGCCGCGGCA
>QCTY01000032.1:0-15756 GCA_003208975.1 Synechococcus sp. AG-676-F02 | reverse complement strand
TGGTGCGATTGGTCAGAGTGGAGCAGGGGGAGCTAATTCCTGATAAAAAAGCAGCTCAAGCTCACACCACCCCGTCAGCAATGGCGGGGGTTTTTACTGCCTGTGCAGTGCTTACTCAGTTGAGGGATACAAAGCCCCTAATAAATCCCTCAATGGAGGGAGGTATCAGATAGCAATATCGGCGATGGTGTGTTCACGAGGCGAGAGCCTCACACATCGCTTTAATCAGATGAAACTCTTCAACGTAATCGCCGCCGCTGCTGTTATCGGGACTCCGCTCATCGCTGCAACTCCTGCTGAAGCACGCTGCAGAGAAACAAGCAAAGGAATCGAGTGGTGTGCAACACAAATTAGTTCTGAACGTTGGTCTTTCGTTGCTCAGGATCGTTACTCTGACGACGGCTTTAGTGCGACAGTCGACTGCCGTGACGGCTACGTTTCCTGGAGAACCATCGACGGTTTCAACAAGAGCGGGCTTCGGAAAATGATGCACGAATGGTGCCTAGATCAGATTTGAAAACTCCTGATAAATGATCTGACATCGGGAAGCCTGATGCCTACGAACATGGGGCTGAAAGCAATACAAAACCCGCAAGGGAAAAGCAGGGGGGCGTTATGTGTCGCTATCCATCTCCCGGCAAAACCATTAAGCATGAAACACAAAGGAATCTCTTATGACCAACCCAAAGAAAGACATCGAAGCATTTCTACGAGAAATTGACATTGCTCGTGATGATGTAGCTAAAGCGCACAATGGTGAAGCTATGCATGCCAATCCTGAAAAGCCAAAAAGTAAAAATTTTAATGCGACAGTTAAAAGTGCGAGCGTAATCATAGTTTTGCTTTTGGCTCTTTTTTCTGCCAATCGAGCTACAAAACAGCAAGTCAATGTGATCGCGGCAGGAAGCGTTGGTGCTTCTGCTGGATTACTAATAGGCTATGTAGCTGGCAGGCGAAGAGACTAGTGATGAAAACCAAGCTATCCCTAACACTTCCAATAATACTTATTGGGATTGCATGGATGATTGAGATTTTTGATCAACTCTTCTTTGGCGGTTCACTGAACTTCCCCGTCAGGCCAAGCGGTCCTCTATGGGGGATCTTCACGGCCCCTTTCAGTCACGCCAACTTTGGGCACCTGATCAGCAACACCCTTTATTTCATCCCCCTTAGTTACCTGGTTTTGTTGAACGGCTTGAGCCACTACCTTGCTGTCTGGAGTTGCGTGGTGTCGCTCAATCTCTTTCAGCTGTTCTTTTGGCATCGCGGTGGCCACGGGATGTCTGGCGTTGTATATGGACTTGTAGGTTATCTTCTTGTTATCGGTTTATTAGAGCGGAGACCACTTTCTCTTGCGTTAACTGTATTTGCCTTTCTGACTTATGCGCACTTTGTTCCAACCTTGCTGCCATGGGTTTCACCACCAGGAATAAGTTGGATTGGACATTTCCTAGGTTTTCTTGGCGGTGTAGTTGCAGCGTTCGGAATGTATCGCGAAACGCACAAAGCCGGTTGATAGGCCTACTGATTTTTACCTGCAAACCTTACTTCGTAAGTTCCATTGCAAGGCGGGGTTTTTATTGCCCTTGGATTAGAGCAAAAATGCGCTCACTGCGATCATGATCCAGACGGTGATCTGCATAAAGAGAAACCAAGATATGGCATTTGCTATCCATAATTGCTTGTCATTTTTGCAGAACGGGAAGTTGATAAACCAATGCGATCTTCTTGAATACCAGTACCCATTTTCCTTCTGGCGGATGCTCAGATTTTCAAATCGAACAAACCTCTTTGTTTCCACCCTTTTGATTCCAATCTTTCCAAAGATTCTGTCTTTCCATTCATACTCTTCAATCGGAGCTTGCCCCCTCTTGTAACCTGAACTAAATGATTGAGCTAGTGAACGCATCATTGACCTCGCGCTAATTGAGATTATTCATCTGTACTAGCAACAACAGGAAAGGCTAAAGAGGCAACTTAATGAAGATACAACCTGCTACATAAATTCAAGCAGCCTCCTGGTTCAGGTACTCATGAGCCTCCTGTCTGACTAGCTCAATCAGTGCGTTCCTGTTTTCATTGCCAACCACCGGGATGTAGTGATCGAGCGTCCACCAGAACTGTCGTTGGTGGATCCACCAGCACCAGCCTCTGGGGCGATGGCTGAGCGGGCGCCCGACGATTCCGCCGCTGGGGGCAGCGGCTTCCCTAATCCATCCCCGCTGGTTGATGACGCCGCATGGTGTGTCGCAATCGAAGCGGACAACACCGATCCAATCGGTGACATCGCCCATCTGGAACACCTGCTGCAAACCAGCACCGTGGCCGAGGGGGCAATGCTGTTTCAGACGTTGCATCGACTGCGGGAGGCACTGGCCACGCAGGTGACCAAGGCATCAGATGCCGATGCACCGGTGAGCATCACGGCGATGGATGCAGTGCTGCTGAGCAGGGTGCTGTTGAAACGGTTGGGCTGATCAAGCGGCCCTTTGGGGGTGCTTTTTTTACAACCACCATCGGCACTCTCAAGCCGGACACTGCTGATGGTGGTGAAAGGGGTTGTGCGTAGCCCGTTGATCCATCAAGGTGCATTGGCCACCGCTCTTATCCCCCGGCCTCTACAGCGCACCCGATGGCATGGGTGTTGCCCCTGAAGGAAAGGCACAAGCCAACCGGGACTGGTCAGGAGCGCAATTCACCCCAGAGCAAGCCCTCCGGCTTGCGGTGCTTTGCGTCTCTTGACCGTGGCTTGCTGCTGGGGATTACCTCACGGAGGTTCTCTTATGTCCCAAAAGGACACCCGCCCATTCCTGTTCCCCGAGGGCAAAAACCCGCTGCTGAAGTTGGAACATCAGGACGTTGTCCCGTTGATCCAATTGGTTGAGCTGCATCGCTACAACCAATGGGGCGACTTGATGGAGTTAGCGCCTGCGTGGCGTTACTACTTCGTCGGCAAGCTCCAGCTGAAGCACGGCTATGTGCCTGACGCTGAGCTGGGCAACATCCCTGACTCCCCTTCAGGTGCATTCGCTGTCATGGACGCTGCGGAGATCTGGCTGGAGTGCGTGAAGGGCACTGTCAAAGGAACGCATCCACCTGCGCTCTGATTCAGTCCTGGGGGCCGACCTACGGCCCCCGCCACACTGAAGGCTCGAAATCGTTTTCTATTGATGGTTCCAGCTCAGATCCCTTGCGTTGAGATGGTGGCGCTGATGGCCCTGTCGGATCTGGAGCAACTGGAGGGGCCGTGGATGGAGTTGATGCAATCGAAGGATCCGGAATCAGTGGCGGTTGCGTTTCGACTGGTGCTGGCCCACCTGACGCAGACCAGCAAGCAATTGCAAATGGCTGATGTGATCCAGGCCGCTGAAGATCAAATCAATCTGCAGAGTCCTGCAGAGTCCTGCAGCGTGTCCGCGACGGGGTGAGAGCACGCTCTCACTTTCGGCAAAAACCGTGCCTGCAAGGGTGATCCCCGGCACGCAGGGCATCAGCTCAAACCAAGCCTCCAACAGGTTTCTTCCACGTTTACGTGGTGCTTAAGGATGGTTTCCTAAACCGTAGGTCGTGGGTTCGAGTCCCGCCAGCCCCGTCAGCTCAGCAAAAATCGGTAATCGACGCTACATCTGGTGGGGTGGGCAGAACGCTTACCACCGCTAGGGTTGTTTAAACCGGGTGGGTGCCATGACCCAGTTACACGATCTCCGGCTGCGACTCCTTGTCCAGCAAGAAAGCGAAAGGATTGCCGACACCCAGCCCACAGATCTCGATCTGTCAGTTGTTCAGGCCCGCTGCCTGTGCTGGTTGGCACTGCTGGCTGAAGCCCATGAAGATCAAGCTGGAGACGCGGAGCGCCGGGGCGACACAGAGCAGGCGATGGGCTGGTTCGCCGATTCGATGCGGTTGCGGGATGTGATCGGCGTGGTGTCGTCGATTGAGATACCTTTGCCGGGAACAGCCCAGGAGGACATTGATGGTGAAGACGCTTCCGGTCCTCTTGCTGCCTGACGGGTGTCATAGTGGATTTCAGATCGAGGATCTGAAGTGCCGGAAGAGCCTTGTCAATGTCCGGACTGTCAGAGGTTTTATCGCGAGCACGACCGGTTGATCCGGGAATTCCCCACGCTGCGGCAGCAGCAGGAACTTAATTGGGCTGCTTTGCAGTCATTCCGGACCTTGTCCGGCAGAGTTCTTGAAGATCTGCAGAAACAACAGGGTTTGCATCAGCAGCCCGAACAGGGAGCAGCTCCTGCAGTGTCAGGTGCATTGACCGATGAGTCTCCAGATGCCCTTCAGCAGGCCATAGCTGACCTGGAGAACATCAATGCTCATCTGTTCTCCATCGAGGCCTTGATGGAGCGTGTGTTTGATGTGCGAGTTCCCGAGGAAATCGAGCAGAAGTTCTGTGAACTTGCCGGTGAGCTGGCTCCGGATCCTCTCAACGTTGATCGGCTGCGTTTGAATCGACTTCTGCACCAAACTCCTGACCTACCTGACCGCAGCTGATCACTCCGGAAAGGTTCCGAGTGTGTGTCGCTTGCCAGCTGCAAAGCACCAAATCCGGGTTTCTTTGCGCCGGAGACTTCGATTATTAAGCCAAGGTCAAACCCCGGTGTAATCCACCAGGGCCAATTGACCCGGAACTGCCGAGGTTGATTACCAGGAAGAACTCTCATTAGGGAACGTCGCAGGTGATCTCAACATTCAGAGGATCGACGGACCAGATGTTCTGGCAGTACTCGGCAATGGAGCGGTCGGAGGAGAAGAAACCGGTCCGCGCTGTGTTCAGCAGCGACATTCGATTCCAATGCATCCGGTCGGTCCAGGCCAGGCTCACAGCTTCCTGGGCGCGTAGGTAGTCGGCAAAGTCCGCCATCACGTAGAAGGGGTCATTGCCGGTGAGGTTGTCCAGTAGAGGACGGAACAGCTCACCATCACCGTTGCTGAAGTGCCCCATCTCGATCAAGCGCAGGGCTTCTTGAAGCTCTGGCATGGCTGCAATGAAATCGGCCGGGCGGTAGCCGCCCTGCTTGAGGGCGGTGATTTCTTCCACGGTCTTTCCGAACAGGAAGAAATTTTCGCCACCCACCAGATCGCGGATCTCAACATTGGCCCCATCGAGAGTGCCGATGGTGAGAGCTCCGTTCATGGCAAATTTCATATTGCCGGTGCCGGAGGCTTCCTTGCCAGCGGTGGAGATCTGCTCGGACAGATCAGACGCTGGGTAGACCTGTTCACCCAGTTTCACGTTGTAGTCCGGCAGGAACACCACTCGAAGCCGCCCGTCCATGTCGGGATCGGCGTTGATCGTGTCGGCGATGCCGTTGATGAAACGGATGATCAGCTTGGCCATGTAATAGCCCGGAGCTGCCTTGCCGCCGAAGATCACGGTGCGGGGAGCCATGCCGTCAGCCTTTCCGTTTTTGATCCGCAGGTACTGGGTGATCACCTGCAGGGCATTGAGATGCTGGCGCTTGTACTCGTGGATGCGCTTCACCTGAACGTCGAACAGGCTGGCAGGGTCCACCAGCACGCCGGTGTTGCGATGGATGTAGCCGGCCAGCTTGCGTTTCACCGACAACTTGGTGCTTCCCCAGAGCTCTAGGAAGCCCTGGTCGTTTTGATGCTTCTCGAGTTTGCGTAGGTTCTCCATGTTGGAGATCCAGTCCGGACCAACATGCTCATCCAGCAACTGGGAGAGTCCCGGGTTGGCCAGCGCGACCCAGCGGCGGGGGGTGACACCGTTGGTGACGTTGGTGAATTTTTCTGGCCAGAGGGCTGCGAATTCCGGCAACAGGTCGGTTTTCACCAAATCGGAATGCAATGCCGCCACACCATTCACATGGTGAGCGCCGATGGTTGCCAGATGGGCCATGCGAACGGCCTTGCTGCCGTCCTCGTCGATGATCGATAGCTTCCGCTGAATGGCGTCATTGCCGGGATACCTCAACCGAAGCTGCTGGAGGAAGCGACGGTTGATCTCATAAATCAGCTCCAGATGGCGAGGTAGAAGGTTGCCGAACAGGTCGAGATCCCATTTTTCCAGGGCTTCCGGCAGCAGGGTGTGATTGGTGTAGGCGACTGATCGGGAGGTGATGTCCCACGCCTTTTCCCATTGCATGTGGCGATCGTCAATCAGCAGCCTCATCAGTTCTGCCACGGCGATAGCAGGGTGGGTGTCGTTCAGCTGGACGGTCCAGTACAGCGGGAAGTCCTCGATCGGCAGTCCTCGGTTGTCGAGGCTACGCAGCATGTCCTGAAGGGAGCAGCTCACAAAGAAGTGCTGCTGTTTCAGCCGCAGGCGACGGCCTTCGTCGGTGCCGTCGTTGGGATACAACACCTTGGAGAGGGTTTCGCTGCCAACCTTTTCTTCAACAGCTCCGTAATAGTCGCCGATGTTGAAGGCGTAGAAGTCGAAGCTTTCGGTGGCATCGGCCCGCCAGAGCCGCAGGCGATCGCAGATGTTGACGCGATACCCCAGCACTGGAACGTCGTGGGGGATGCCGATTGCATGTTCCGCGGGAATCCAGCGGGAGCGGTAGTTGCCCTTGTCGTCGATATAACTCTCTGTGCGTCCGCCGAAGCCCACGAAGCAGGCCTCATCTGGCTGAGGCAGCTCCCATGGCCAGCCGCCCTTCAGCCATTTATCGGTGATCTCAACCTGCCATCCGTCTCGGATCAGCTGATCGAAGATTCCGAACTCATAGCGGATGCCGTATCCGGTGGCAGGAATCTTCAGGCTGGCCAGCGACTCCATGTAACAGGCCGCGAGGCGTCCTAGGCCACCATTCCCAAGTCCTGGCTCTTCCTCCACATCGAGGATCTGCTGTAGCGATTCGATCCCGAAGTTGCGCAGTGCTTCTTCGGCTTCCTCCTGGATGCCGAGATTCAGCAGGTTGCTGTTGAGCTGCGGGCCAATCAAGAATTCCGCGGAGAGATAGGCCACAGATTTCTGCGGATGCGCCCGCATCGCCTCAGTGGTGGCGAGGTAGCGCATCATCAGGCGATCGCGCACCGCGTAACTCAGCGCCATGTAGAGGTCATGGCGGCTGGCGGTGGGTGCGAGCTTTCCGAGCGTGAAGAACAGATGCTCGGTCATGCCGTCGAACACGCTCTTGGCATCGAGGCCGGCCCGTTCTGGATCGTTGTAACAGCCAGGGGTCGGCAGGCGCAGATCGAGGGGTTGAGAGGACGTCATGAGTGACGGAAGAAGGGACGGGAAAGTAAGAAGCGATTGGAGCGTCTTCTGTGGCAGGAAATCCCGGAGCTCGTCATTGCTCGCGAGTTCCAGGCAGTACCTCTGTTTGAACGGAAGGTAGCCGTCAGATGTCTTTCTGCACGTCAAGGTCTGCGGATGCAGGTGTGTTTTGCACGATCCGGACCATTTGTGAGGAGTCTCAATCCGAATCCACCACTAATGTCTGGCGTACGTGCTGCGCAGCTCCATGCTGTTTCCTGCCCTGCTGAGCGAAATCAGCAGTCATGACTTTGAAGTCGCCGAAACACTGATCGGTGTACTCCGTTTCGTGCTGATTTTTGTGGCAGCCCGAACGCTCGCAGAAATACTGGTTCGTTTTGAGTTGCCAACAATTTTGGGAGAACTCCTTGCCGGAGTGATCATCGGCGCCTCTGGATTGCATCTGTTGGTGCCGCCCGAGACCCAGGTGGAGCTCAGTAATACTTTCGCCAACGCCGTAGGGGGGCTGGCTCAAGTGCCTCCAGAGGAGGTCTCGTCGATTTACAACGAGGGATTCGGATCCTTGAGGTCCGTCTCCAATCTCGGGCTTTATTCCCTCCTGTTCTTAACGGGTCTGGAGAGTGAGCTTGAAGAGCTGATGGCCGTCGGTGCTCAGGCGTTTTCGGTCGCTGTGGCGGGTGTGGTGCTTCCTTTTGCCCTCGGCACATTCGGCCTGATGGCGTTGTTTCATGTCGACCCGATTCAAGCGATCTTTGCCGGTGCCTCCATGACGGCTACAAGCATCGGCATCACAGCCAGTGTGTTCGGTGAGTTGGGATATCTACGCACGCGAGAGGGACAGATCGTTATCGGAGCAGCAGTTCTCGACGACATTTTGGGCATTGTGATTTTGGCGGTGGTCGTATCGCTGGCGGCTGGTGGCAGCCTGGAAATCGCTCCGATCATCCAATTAGTGGTTGCGGCAGTGCTGTTTGTGGTGGTTGCCCTTCTGCTGAGTCGCAAGGCTGCTCCTGCCTTTGATTGGATGATCGATCAGCTCAAGGCTCCTGGGGCCAAATTGGTCGGGTCCTATCTGTTGCTTGGAGCCAGCTGCTTCATTGCGACGGCCATTGGATTGGAGGCAGCCCTTGGTGCATTTGCGGCTGGTTTGATTGCCAGCACCTCAAAGCATCGCCTCGAGATCCAGACTGCTGTCACACCCATCGTTGGCCTCTTTGCAACGGTGTTCTTTGTGCTGGTGGGTGCGGGGATGGATCTTTCTGTGATCAACCCTTCCGATCCCGAATCCCGTTCGGCCCTGGTGATTGCAGCCTTCATGTTCGTGGTTGCCATCATCGGCAAGGTGGCCGCTGGTTGGGCGGTGTTTGGCAAGCAGAAGACGAATCACTTGGTTGTGGGTCTGGGCATGTTGCCCCGCGGGGAGGTTGGTTTGATCTTCCTTGGTCTGGGCACAGCAGCCAAGCTGCTCAGCCCAGGTCTGGAAGCAGCGATCCTGCTGATGGTGATCGGCACCACATTCCTTGCGCCGGTTCTGTTGCGACTGGTGTTGAAAGACAAGCCACCAGAGGATGGCAATCAGGTGCCCGAAGAATTTGTCGCGAATCCGCTGGGGGAAGCGTCCTAAATCAGTCTTCCCCGCCGCTGGCGAGCACCAGAAGTGCACTCCAGCCCACGGCTACGACACCCAGGCTGGAGGCCCAGCCTGGGCCGAGGACCCAACTCAATCCAAGCTGTGTCACCACGCCAAAAGCGAGGGCCAGTAGCAGACTGCTGATCACCAAAGTGGGTTGCCGTAAAGATTCAGGCAGCTTGCTTTCCTCGAAGCTCGATTCCAATCGGCTTAAGGGCGCACTGAGCGGCACATACAGGGCTAACGCCCAGAGCAGTCCGCCACGCCACACGGCCGCATCGGCCAGAGGGCCACTGATCACCTCGTAGCTCTCCATCCAGCCCGGTTCAATGCTGCTTAGCATCGCGCTACTTGAAGTTGGCTGTGGATTGCATCACCTGGAGCCATCTCGGCCATGCCGTGCACACGGTTCAGCAGCACCCTGATCAGGATCGATCCGATCGCCCTGCGTTGTTATTGGTGCATGGGTTTGGCGCCTCAACCGATCACTGGCGTTACAACATCCCCGTTCTGGGGAAGAGTCACTCTGTGTACGCCCTGGATCTACTGGGATTCGGCCGCAGCGCCAAGCCAGGAGATTTGAGCTACGGGGGAGCCCTCTGGCGTGATCAGCTGGTTCATTACGTGCGGGAGGTTATCGGTCGTCCCACGGTGATTGCTGGAAATTCACTCGGCGGTTTTGCTGCATTGGCTGCTGGTGCAGCTTTAAAACAGGACTGTGCCGGTGTGGTGCTGCTGAATGCGGCGGGCCCCTTCAGCGATGAGCAAAAGCCTCCTCAGGGCTGGGCAGCCATCGCCCGCAAGAGCATCAGCACGGCTCTGTTGAAAAATCCATTGCTGCAACGGCTTCTTTTCGAGAACCTGCGCCGTCCCGCCACCATCCGCCGCACCTTGAACCAGGTGTACGTCGATAAAACGAACGTCGATGACTGGCTGGTGGAGTCGATCCGTCGGCCATCCCTGGACCCGGGAGCGTTCGGTGTGTTCAGGACAGTGTTTGACATTCCAACCGGACAACCCCTGGATGAGTTGTTCGCAGAGCTCACGGCTCCTCTGTTGTTGCTATGGGGGATCCGTGATCCATGGATCAATGCTCCTGGGAGACGGTCTACTTTTCAGCGTCATGCTCCGTCTGCCACCACGGAGGTTGTTCTGGAGGCAGGTCACTGCCCCCACGATGAAGTGCCGGATCAGGTGAATGCGGCGTTGCAGGAGTGGTTGAAAAACTTGGAATCACCGCCAGGTAAGGATCCGGTAGCTATTTCATAAGAAACACCTCCATTCCGCGGCGGATGCCGATGACGCTTACGCAGCAAAAGGTTCCTTACAGCCACTGGGAGTACTTGCATCCCATCAGTGGCGATCGGCTGCGGGTCATCCCCGAGCGTGGTGGCCTCGTCAGTGCATGGCGTTGTGGTGATCGAGAGGTGCTCTACTTCGATGAGGAGCGCTATGCCGATCCCTCAAAGAGCATTCGTGGCGGAATTCCAGTGCTGTTTCCCATTTGTGGAAATCTTCCGGATGATCGGCTCGAGGTGGATGGCATCGATCACAAACTTCCTCAACATGGCTTTGCTCGTGATCTGCCCTGGCAGCTCCAGTTGCTTGATGATCAGAGCGGTTTGCGCCTGAGCCTCACCAGCAGCGCTGACACCCTCAAGGCCTACCCCTTTCCTTTTCTTTTGGAGATGGAGATACGTCCTGTTGCTGACGCTTTGGAGATCACCACCACGATTCTCAATCGTGGACATCGAACGATGCCCTTCAGTTTCGGACTGCATCCCTACTTTCATATGAGTGATCTGGGGCAGACCCGGCTCACGGGACTCCCGGAGCGCTGCCTGAATCATCTGGAGATGGCGGATACCGCCACAGCAGATCAGCTGGCCTATCTGCCCCAGGGTGTTGATTTCCTCTGTCGGCCAGCGGGCCCCGTGACGTTGATCGATGACAGCAATGGACGGCAGCTGCAGTTGCAGCATCAGGCCCCTTTGGATCTAACGGTCGTTTGGACTGAGCCACCCCGCCGCATGGTCTGCCTTGAGCCATGGAGCGGGCCACGCCAGGCTTTGATCAGCGGCGATCGCAAGCTTGAGCTGGCACCGGCCGCAGTCCAGACTCTGCGCTGCCGTTATGCGATCGGCTGATAACCACCCATCACCGTTGTGTGGTTTTTGGACCCATGAGAAGGCTTCCTCTCAAGATTGTTGTTATAGATGACGATCCCACCGGTTCACAGACGGTGCACAGCTGTCCGTTGTTGCTGGCATGGGACGTGTCATGCCTGCGTCGGGGTTTGCGCCACCCCTCACAGCTGCTGTTCGTGCTCGCGAACACAAGGGCTCTGACGCCCGGTGAAGCAGCCCGTCGCAATCGTGAGATTGTCGATGCCCTGGCAGAGGCTCTCACCCTCGAAGAAATTCCGGAGAGCTCAATTTTGCTGGTGAGCCGTGGCGACTCCACTCTGAGAGGTCATGGGGTGCTTGAGCCGGAGGTGCTCGCAAAGGAATGGTCGCTTCGCTTTGGCGCGATCGACGCGACCTTTCACATACCCGCCTTTTTCGAGGGTGGTCGTGTCACCAGAGATGGAGTTCATTTTCTGCAGGACCACCCTGTTCACACAACGGTTTTTGCCCGCGATCAGCTGTTCGGTTTCAGCACCAGTGATCTGGCCGCATGGTTGGAGGAAAAGAGTGGAGGAAGCATCAGTGCAGCGTCGGTGTTGCGTCTGAAAATCGAGCAACTTGAGGGCGAAGCCCCCGACCTTGTGCGCTGGTTGGAGGCACTGGGAGGCAATCGTTCTGTGGTGGTGGATGCGTCGCGGCCTGAGCATCTTCAGTCCTTTGGTGTTGCCATCCGGCAGCTGCAGGGTCGCAAGCGCTTCCTGTTCCGATCTGCGGCAAGTCTTCTCAACGGGCTGGCGGATTCAGGTTCTGAACCTCTGGGGCCGCAGCCTCGCGATGCAAAAGCTCTAACCGGATTGCGCCGCCGGGATTGTTCTGGCAACGGCTTGCCAGGACTGGTGGTGGTCGGTTCCCATGTGCGACTGGCGGATCAACAGATTGAAAACCTGCTGTTGGACCCCAGGTGCATCGGTGTGGAATTGCCGGTGGCACGGTTGGCACGCATCCTCGAGGGTGGAACGCCCGATCTGTTGTTGCCGGATCTGGAGAAGGAATTGCAGGGATTCATCGAGGCAGTTCTGCATTCCGGCCGGACTCCGGTTCTGTTTACCAGCCGCGGTGAACTGCATTTCGGCTCCGGTGAAGCGGCTGCCGAGCTGCGCCTCATTTTTGGAATGCATCTGGCGAGAGTGATGGCCAGGCTGGTGGCCAGCCTTGTGCCCCAACTGGGCTATGTGATCAGCAAGGGTGGAATCACGACAGGAACCCTTCTGCGGGATGGGTTTGATCTTTCCTCTGTTGATCTTGAAGGGCAGCTTCTGCCAGGCTTGTCACTGGTGTTGGCGATGGTGGGAGCAGATCACTCAGCAGAGTTTTCTGCAGCTTTGCCGGTGGTCACTTTCCCAGGAAATCTCGGTGAGCCTGAAACACTCAGGCAGGCCTGGCTGCTGATGGAGAATGGGGCCTGAGGATTGCTGGTCACCATCTGCAGTTGTTTTCAATTCAAAATTGAAGTGCTGACTGCATGAGAAACTGCCAGTTGAGGTTCTGATGTTTCGGGAGGAAACCCAGGATTGAACTCCCTTCAGCACTCCCAGGCAGATGGAATCTGCACGTACGAACGATCGAGTTTGTGAACAGAATCACAGCCAAGTAATTTCATTGTTCTCACCACATCTGTTTTCAGGATTTCAATCGCTCTTGCCACCCCAGGGCCACCGCTAGCTGCGAGACCATAGGCATACGCTCTGCCGATCAGGACACCCTTTGCACCCAGGCAGAATGCCTTGACCACATCACTACCGCAACGAATTCCACCATCGATAAGGACATCTATTTCACCATTTACTGCTTTGACAATTTCAGGAAGGGCTCGAATTGTTGGTGCAACACTATCTAACTGGCGCGCACCATGATTGGAAACAACAATAGCATCAGCTCCTGTTTCAATAGCTTTTCGGGCATCATCTCCAATGTGAACGCCTTTGATGATCAACTTTCCTCCCCAGGCTTCACGGATCCATTTCACGTCTTCCCAGGTGACAACAGATTGTTCGAGGGCGGGCCCAATTTCTGTGTATCCCATCGGCCCGTCTTCCAGTTGAACATTCGGAAAATTCATCAGTCCCCCGTCGCCAAGCCACTGGGTCAACCAACAAGGTTTTGCCAATATCTGAGATAAAAATGGCAACATTGTTAGAGGGTTTTGAGATAGGAGCTCTTTCGTTCCATTGCGAACATCAAGCTCACGCAATCCTGAAACCGGAGTATCAATCGTGAGTACAATGGCCGAAAATCCGGCTGACTTTGCTCTTGCAATCGTCTTCAGAGCGACATCTTTGCCACCAAGTAGATAAAGCTGGTACCAAGCGGGGCAGTTTGTGGCCTGCTTGACATCCTCAAGTCGGCATCCTGAGAGTGTGGAGAGGGTGTAACCCGTGCCAGCCTTTCCTGCCTCTGTTGCTGCAACAACCTCCCCCTTTGGGTAAAACATTCTGCTGCTCCCGATAGGCCCAAGCAGAAAAGGCAGTTCAAAAGTTTGATCAAGAACGGAGATTTTTAGCTCGACTGATGGGGTCGCTACTGCACAACGAGGTCGAAAAAGTATTTCTTTGTAAGCACTGCGATTTTCTTCTAATGTCTGCTCTCTAAGGGCGCCACTGTCAATGTATCCGAAAACCATTTTGGGCAAACGTTTCTTCGCGAGATCGCGTAGGTCTGAGACGTTTACAACCCTGGGAGCGGAGACATTTTGATTCATCCCAAATCTTTGATGAGATTCATATTTATCATTGTACTCCCTCGGGTGCGTTAGGTTGACTGCACGCTTAATAATTCATATATTTTCAGCTTTGTTTCGGTTGCTTGTCCTGCAAGGGGGCTTATTGATGGTGTTTGAGTTTTGACATTTTCCCAATCCCTGGATTGAAGCTGTTAGTGGGATCGATCTTTTTATAGAAATTAGAGAGATCTGTTTCTGCTTTGTATAAGTGTCCAACATTGTGCTCTGCAGGATACTTTGCGCCTGCTTTATCGAGAATTCTGAGAATTTTTGCTTTTAAATCAGCAGCATCTACTCCTTTTCTTACAACAAAGTCCCAGTGAAAAACCATGCATAAAAAATGGGACATCTGGAACGTCTCGGCCATTTGGCAGAGAATCTCCTGAGGAAGTATTTCGTACCACGATTCGCAATTCCTGGGCAATGCTATATCCAAGGGGAGAAGTTCTCCTGATTCATTAGCGTTCAGAATTTGATAGCGAGCCGGGGCATTCCCTGCAACGTATCGGTGTAGCAAGGCTGCTTTTCCTTCCGACTCACTGCATTCAAAATAGGAACATTCGTCATCAGTTCTTGCGAAGCTTTGCTGGAGCAGTTCTTTTGTTTCTTGGATCGAGTGATCACTTGCTAAAATGATCATGTGATGTTCATATTGATGTCGATATTCTCTCATCCTGGCTGGTAAATGATCGGGGAATAATTGGGCTGCGAACTGTAATACCTTGTCAGAAAAGTGATCCTGAAATAAGGGCAGGGGCCATTGCGAAACAATTTGGTCAACCTGTCGCTTGATGCTGAAAAGCGTGGGTATAAATCCAGTACCAAAATATTTAATGGCAAGATATGCATCTTTGCAGTAAAAATCAGCGCCGTCAAAATAGCTACGGTGAAGATATTCGCCCATGTCTGGTAGTTGCTTGAAGTTTGAGAGGATTTGTTTGCGTAAATTCGTTAAGTGTTGAGGTTGATTTGTTCCGACATAAAAAATCTGTTCTTTCTCGGGCCTTGGAAATGTATCCAAACGAACAGCAAATACAGCCAGTTTTCCCGCGCAGCCACTGGCTTCCTGTAATCGTCTTTTGTCAGCATTGAATCTGGCTGGGACTGGGGATTCAATATCTCGAACACGGTTTTTGTAGTCTTGGTCAGATGCTTGACCCTGGCATTCCGGTACTTCTTCTGTGTTGAAGTTGACTTGTTGAAGAGCTGTCAGAATGTCTTCCGGAGTTGCTCCGAGTTCAATCCCTAGGTGATTAATCAGCTCAAGCTCTCCATCTGCTCGCAGGCGTGCAAATAGGGAGTATTCGGTATATGCAGGACCACGGTTGACCAGATTTCCGCCTGAATTGTTGCAGATACCGCCGACAATCGACGCCCCGATGCAAGAGGAGCCAATGACTGAGTGTGGGCCTCTGCCGATTTTTGCGAGCCTTTCTTCAAGTTGATACAACGTTGAACCTGCACCTGCGACAACTTGGGTTCCACGATTCAAAAGAATCAGTTGATCGAGGCTTAAGGTGCTGATGATGACAACATCTCTGTCGTAGTCATTTCCATCGGGCGTGGAGCCTCCAGTGAGGCCGGTGTTAGCCGCTTGGATAATGATGATTTTGTCCAGCTGGACACAGAGCCTCAGCACTTGCCATAGCTGCAATAAATTTCCTGGGATTACAACTGCGCAGGCAACACCTTTCCCGACACGAATTCCTGTTCGATAGGGTCTTGTTTTTTCGTCGTCAGTCAAGACCTGTTGTTGGCCTGCGATTGCAATCAGCCCCTTTTTAAGCTCCTCCAAGCGGTCATTTCTCATTTTCAGCTCGCGGCCAATGGCACAATCTTTGGAAAGATAGACAAAGCTTGTCTGATCTGGTTGGCTTTGCAGCATGGGTCAGCAATATTTTCAATATATCTCGCATTTAAAATTTTTAGCATGAATGTATGGAATGGTTCGTTCCTCTTGATTAGTCATGGTCAATTTGTCGCGGTAAATGCTAATTAAGGGGATTGATTGATCTGATTTTTG